>CAMATU010000276.1 GCA_945861225.1 Klebsiella pneumoniae | reverse complement strand
CAGCAGATTGTGGTCGCGCTGCAGGATGGCGTCGAATGCAAGGCGCCCCAGGCCAGGCCAGCCGAACACCGTCTCCACCAGCACCGCGCCGCCAAGCAGCGAGCCCACCTGCAGGCCGAGCATGGTCACCATCGGCAGGATGGCGTTGGGCAGCACATGGCGGAAGGCGATGCGGCCTTGCGACAGGCCCTTGGCGCGCGCGGTGCGGATGTAATCCAGGCCGAATATTTCCAGCATCGAGGCGCGCATCAGGCGCGTATAAACGGCCATGTGGAAAAGCGCGAGGCTGCAGGCGGGCAGGACCAGGTGGCGCCCCACGTCGAGCGTCGCGGCGAACCAGCCCAGATTCGCGCCGATGGTGTACATGCCGTTGCCGGGCAAGAGGTTCAACTTTACCGTGAACAGCACAATGGCCATGAGGCCGAACCAGAACAGCGGCGTGGCGTAGCAGAGCAAGGCAAGCACCGACACCGCGTCGTCCGCAAAGGTATTGACGCGCCGCGCCGAGAACACCCCCAGCAGCAGGCCGGCGGTGAACGACAGCAGCATGCTCGCCACCATCAGGAGCAGCGTCGCCGGCAGGCGCGTCATGATGAGTTCGAACACCGGCATGTTGTTGCGGAATGAAAAGCCGAAATTGAGCTGCACCACATTGACAAGGTACTGGAACAGCTGCACGTAAATGGGCTGATCCAGCCCGTAGGCGCGCCGCAGCTTCTCCAGGTACTGCGCATCTGCGCCGCCGAATTCACCCGCGAGCACGTCGATCGCGTCACCCGGCGCCAGGTGCACGATGATGAAGTTGAGGACGACAATGGCGAGCAGGGTGAGCGCCGCCTGCGCCGAGCGGCGCGCCAGAAAACGGGCAACCCGGTTGCCCCCCGCGCGCTGCATCGCCGGCTGCACGCGCTTTAATCCCGCGGGGATTCCTACTTCTCCATGTAGACGTTGGAGAAACTCTCATACGGTCCCAGACCCGTCGTATTGAGATTCCTGACCTTCTTGTCGTGGATCGTGAACCACTGAATGTAGACCAGGCCCATGTTGGGCAGGTCGGTCATCACCAGCTTCTGCACGTCGGCATACATTGCCTTGCGTTTGGCCGCATTGTTCTCGACCTGGGCGGCTTCGAGAAGCTTGTCCATCGCGGGGTTGCTATAGCCGGAACCGTTCGAGTAGGAAACCCCTTTCTGGATGGTCTTGCTCCAGTAGAAGCGCTGCAGTCCTATCACCGGATCGGCGATGTTCGAGGCCGAGTAGATGTTGATGTCGAAGTCGTTTTCGGTCCACATCCGGCGCAGGTAGGTGGGGTTATCCGAACTTCGAATTTCCGCGGGGATGCCAATGCGGCCCAGCGATTGCTTCAATACCTCGGCGGTCTGGCGGAACATCTCGCCGCTGGGCGCCCAATCGATCGTCAGCTTGAAGCGGACGCCGTCGGCGCCGCGCTTGAAACCGGCCTGGTCGAGCAGGGATTCGGCCTTCTTCAGATCGTAGGGATACTGCGGCACCTTGTCGGTGTGGAAGTCGGCCTGCTTGTTGGTCACCGGCGAGCTGGCTTTTTCGGCGAAACCGAACCACACGTTTTTCACCAGGAAGTCGGTGTTGATGGAGTGGGCAATCGCCTGGCGCACGCGCCGGTCCTGCAGTTGGGGCCGGCGCAGGTTGAACTCCATGTAATTGACCGATGTGTTGTATTCGTATCCGGCGGTGGTCACCGCGAGATTGGGCAGGGCCTTCAGGCGCTGCACGTCATTGAGCGGCACGATGTACTGCGTGCCGTATTGCACGGCGCCCGACTCCAGCGCCACGGCACGGGCCGCGCCGTCGGGAATGATACGGAAAATCAGCGTGTCGAGATAAGGCCTGGGCTTGTCCCAATAGTCGGGATTGCGCACCAGCGTGATGTGGCTGCCGCGCTGCCATTCCTTGAATTTGAACGGCCCGGTGCCGATCGGCGCGAGGTTCGCCGGATTCTTGAGCGGCTCGGTGCCTTCGTAGATGTGCCTGGGCATGATCGGCGATTCGGCGCCGGCCAGCGCGCGCATGACATAGGGCGACGGTTCGGCGAGGCGAAACACCGCTGTCAACGCATCGGGTGTCTGCACCGCGTTCAGATGCAGAAAGGTTGCCGGGCCCCGCGAATGCACCTTCTTCAGGATTTCCATGAAGGTGTATTGCACATCGGCCGAAGTGAATGGCTTGCCGTCATGCCATTTCACATTGGGCCGCAGCTTGAAGGTGATGGTCCTGCCGTCGGCACTGACGTTCCACGCGGTCGCCAGTTGCGGCAGTATCTTGAACTTCGGGTCGTAGGTCACCAGGCCTTCGAACATCTTGGGCGAGACCGTATAGACCGGCGAAGAGGTGTTGACGCCCGCGGCCAACACCGCCGGTTCGGGATTGAGAATCATCGACAGCGTGCCGCCCTGAGTTGGCTCCGCTGCGAAAGTCTGGCCGCCAATGGAGGCCAGGGCGACCATTCCCATTGCAGACGCCGCGATTCGGGTGAGACCTTGAAGATGTCGAAACATGTTGTGTCCTTTGGGTTCGGGGCTGACCGGGAGAAGCAGCAACGCAACTGGAATTGTAGCTGGGTTCAGCCTGGCCTGACCGGCTTGCGGCACCGACAGGCTTAAGGCACCCACAGGCTTACCACACCGATTGTTCCTTTTGTGGATTTTGCATCGCCTGCCCAAGGCAGGCGGCTGCCGCGACTCAATAAGCCTGGCCCACCCGGATGAAACTGGCTTGGGCCGCATCGGCAGCTAAATTTCCATCAGGTGAGAATTCCTTGGATATATTGCCATACCTTTTGCCGTTTAACGCAATATTCTTGACAGTGTATGAACCAGTGTCTAGCCTAGCCGAATGAATCCGATCGATAGCGAACGCCTGCCGGTTGCCGTGCTTACCGGTTTTCTCGGCAGCGGCAAGACGACGCTGTTGAACCGGTTGCTGCGCCACGCGGACATGGGCGATGCGGCGGTCATCGTCAACGAGTTCGGCGAAATCGGCATCGACAATTCGCTGGTGGAGGCGAGCACCGAGGATATCGTCCTTCTGCCCTCGGGTTGCCTTTGCTGCACGGTGCGCGGCGACCTGGTCAACACGCTGCGTGACCTTTCGATGAAGCGGGTGATGGGGGCGGTGCCGCCGTTTCGCCGCGTCCTCATCGAAACCACCGGGCTTGCGGATCCGGCGCCGATAATCCACGCATTGATGACGTTTCCGGTGACGCGGCGCTACCGCCTCGACGCGGTGCTGGCCACCGTCGACTGCTTCAATGGTGAGGCCACGCTGGACAGTTACCCCGAAGCCGTGAAGCAGGTTGCCGTTGCCGACCGCCTGTTCCTTGCCAAGACCGACCTCGCCTCGCAGGATGCGGTGGCGTCGCTGCGCGCACGCCTGGTGGCACTCAACCCGGCGGCGCCCATAACGGCCGCCGGCGAGGATCTCTCACCCGCCATGCTGTTTGACACGGCGCTGTACGACCCGGCGACCAAGACTGTCGACGTGCAGAACTGGTTGCGCGCGGAGGCTTACGCAGGCCGCGAAAAAACCTCCGACGCGGTGCGCCATCGCACCGGAATCGACTCCTTTTGCAGCATCATCGACGATTCGCTTGAGTGGCGCCACATTGCCGCGTGGCTGGATCTGCTCGCCGGGCACCGTGGTGAGCGGCTGCTGCGCGTAAAAGGAATATTCAATGTGCGCGATGCCAAAGGGCCGATCGTCGTCCACGTCGTTCAGCACCTGTTCCATCCGCCGTTGCAACTCGAACGCTGGCCGGATGCCGACCGGCGCTCGCGCGTCGTCTTCATTACCCGCGACCTGCCGCGGGAGGTGATCGAAGAGACGCTCGCGACGCTGCGCCATGGGACTGGCGCTTCCTTCCAGTCCGATTTATCGTCCCTTGCCTCCACCTGAATTTACCTCTGAACGGAACCATTCCATGGAACTTGACACACTCATCTGCAACGCCCTCATCATCGGCGCCGAAGGCCGCCAGCACGGCAGCATCGGCATTCGCGGTGAGCGCATCGCCGGCATTTACGCGCCGGGCGCCGAACCGGCGTCGAAGGAAACCATCGACGCCGGCGGCAAAGCCCTGCTCCCGGGAGTGATCGACATGCACAGCCATCACCGCGAGGGCTCGCTGCCCGGATTCGAGTACAAGGACACGATATTCAGCTCAACCCGCCAGTGCGCGGCGGGCGGGGTAACCACCTCGGTGGGCATGCCCAACGTCACGCCCCCGCCCAACTCGCTGGACCTGCTGCACAAGCAGTTCGCGATCTACCAGCGAGATGCGATCGTCGACTGGAACTTCAATCCTGCCCCGACGCTGCTCGACGAAGTGCCGGCCATGGCGAAGACCGGCATCGCCGCATTCAAGATATTCATGGTGGTCGACACCGGGCGCAGTTATCCGCACATGCCCGGCATCGGTGTGCACGATCATGGGAAATTGCTCAGCATCATGGAAGCCTGTGCCGCGCAGAACGTGCCGTTGATGGTGCATCCGCACGACCAGGCGCTGATGGACCAGATCGAGCAGAAGTTCTGGGCGCGCGGCGAGCGCGATGCGCTTGCCTACGCCAAGGCCTATGCGGCGCATGATGGCGTCATCTGGGAATCCGCAATCTCGACACTGCTCAGGCTGCAGAAGGCCAGCGGCGTGCACCT
>CAMATU010000275.1 GCA_945861225.1 Klebsiella pneumoniae | reverse complement strand
CACCTTCTGTAGGAGCGGCTTTAGCCGCGAATGAGGTGCCGCAGCACAAGAACGTTTTACTGAGTAGGGGAAATTCCATGAGCAAGATTTTTAATCCACGGTGGCGAGCGTTAATCGGCGCGGGCGCCCTTTGCCTATTGCCGCCGAGCGTGGTGTGGGCGGCCGTGACGGCCGAGGTAATTGGGGACATCCCTAAATTCATTCAGTAACCGAAGCGAGCGAATCTGCAATTTGTTGTGACGCGGAAATGGGGTTATCGTTCGGTCATGCCAAGGACGGCACGGACCATCGCAGCGGGTATTTGCTACCACGTCTTGAACCGGGGTAACGGGCGGACGAAGGTATTTCACGACGACAACGATTTTCGCGAGTTTCTAACGCTCTCGCGGCGTGCCGCAATTGATGCCGAGGTCGATATCTTGGCCTACTGTCTTATGCCAAATCACTATCACTTCGTCGTGCGTCCTGCTCGCAGTGACGGTATTGCGAAGTGGGCGCATTGGTTGGGAACAACGTTCGCGAGTCGATATCATCGCCGGCTTGGTTCAAGCGGTCGCATTTGGCAAGGTCGCTTCAAAGCATTTCCAATTCAGGAAGATCGACATTTGCTTAGTGTCATGCGATACGTCGAACGTAACGCGTTACAGGCCAGACTCGCTGCCTCTGCGGAAGCGTGGCCGTGGGGCAGCTTGCACATGCGGTGCGGCGACGCGGCGACATCTTGGCTAACTCTGCCCCCCATCGGCCTTCCGGCCGGATGGCGAGAACAGGTTAACCAGCCAGCGACAGCCAAGGAATACGATAGCTTTTTGAGATCCCTGAAGACAGGTACGCCGTTCGGTCACCCGACGTGGGTGACCGTAACTGCAGAGCGCCTGGGATTACTGCATACCTTGCGGTCAGTCGGCAGACCGCCCAAAGACTGTCTAGAGCCACGACCGATATCATCGGCCACAAATAATTCCTGATAAGCACTTGAGGCCACGCAAGCGAAATTGAATTAGGGATGTCCCCATTTCCCCGCCATTGTCGTGCTGGCAGGCGGGACATTTCATGCGCGCATTCTAGTGGGATTGTGCGAGGTCCCGCTTCATTGCCCCGTAAAGCCCTCGGCCACTGCCACATCCAGCAAGCTCGGGCCGCCCCGTGCGATGGCGGCCTGCAGCGCCGGACCGATTTCTGCCGGGTCGGTGATGCGCTGGGCCGGCACGCCTAACGAGCGTGCGAGCAGCACAAAATCAATCTCCGGATCGTGGAAGTCCATGCCGAGAAAGCGCGTGCTGCCGCGGAGCGTTTGCAGGCGTTCTTTCAGAATGCGATAGCTGCGGTTATTCGCGATCACATAGGTGATCGGAAGTTTCAGATGCGCGGCAGTCCACAGCGCCTGGATGCTGTACATCGCGCTGCCATCACCAACGATGGCGACCACCGGGCGATCGCGCAGCGCGAGGCTGATCCCAACCGCTCCCGCCATCGCAAAGCCGATGCCCCCGCTTGCGAGACCGAAGAAGCCCTGCGCATCGCGCAACGGCAGCAGGTTGAGCAGGGTCGCAGTGGAGGTCAGGCCTTCTTCGACAACCACCACGTCGCGTGGCAGCACATCGGTCAAACGCAGCATCAGTACGCGTGGATCGATCGGGCGCAGTTCACTGAGGCTGAGCGCGGCGGTCCTGGTCCGTGCGCGTCTCACGGACCAATTGTCGGTCGCCAGCGCCGCCAGTTTGGTGGGTGCCGCCTGTTTGCGTTCGGGACTCATCTTCGCGCGTAGCACCGGCAGCAGCGCGCGCAGGGTTTCTTTGATATTCGCATTGAGCGCGATTTCGGCCGGATAATTTTTGGCGAGTTCCCATGCGCGTTCGCTGATCTGCACGATGCGCATGCCTGGCGGCAGCGCTTCGACGCGATTGAACACTGCCATCCTGAGTTGGTCAGCACCGAGCAGCACCAGCAGATCATGCGGATTCAGGGTGTCGCGGACCTGTGGCTGGCTGCGCGAAATCGGCCCCATGTAGGCAGCGTGCTCGGAGAGGAAATGCGCGGCCGAGGGCACTGTCTGTTGGTAGACGGGGATCGCGAGCAGTTCGGCGAGCGCGGCGGCTTCCGTCAGTGCATCGCGGGTGGCGATTTCATGGCCCGCGATAATCACGGGGTTGCGCGCGTTGAGCAGCGTCTCTGCAAGAACGTCCAGGGCCGAATCCGTCGGCCGATTCGCACTGTCGATGCGTGTCGGTTGACCGAGATCGAGCGCTGCCGTGCTATCTAGAATGTCGCCTGGCAGACTGATGAATACGGGTCCCGTAGGTGGTGTGAGGGCAACTTTAGCCGCGCGGCGCAGGATGCGCGGCAGATCCTCGACGCGCGTGACCTCGATCGCCCATTTCACGCAGGATTGCGCGATTGGAATCAGCGGATCGTAGAGCATCGGCTCGGTAAGGCCGAAACCCTGTTCCTGTTGTCCCGCTGTGAGCAGCACGGGCGAGCCATAGAATTTTGCGTTGTAGAGCGAACCCATGGCATTGCCGAGACCCGGCGCGACGTGCACGTTACACGCAGCGAGACGACCAGAAGCCCGTGCATAGCCATCCGCCATGCCAACGACCACCGCCTCTTGCAGCCCGAGCACGTACTGAATGGACGATTGCAGCGAGAGGGCTTCCATGATCGCAAGTTCGGTCGTGCCCGGATTGCCGAACATGATCTCCACCCCTTCGGAGGCGAGCAGTGACACGAATGCTGCACGTCCGGTGAGGGAGGGCAGGCTGGGTGCGGACGAAGTTTCATGCATGGCGGTGCTCCGCTGAATTTGAAGGCCTAGCATAACGCGCCTTGGCCGCCAGTCACTGAATTAGCGCTTGTTCAATTGGCGTCGTGTGCGCGAGACTTGGTCCGTGCGCAGCGCTTAACACCCAGAGGAGGAATGGTGATGTCGATCCAGAAGAATTCAGTAGGCGTATTCCTCTATCCCGATAACTTCAGCGGCGCGGAGCTTGCGCAGGCGGCGCAGCGCATCGAGGCGCTGGGCTACCAAGCGATCTGGTACCCCGAAGTCTATTACTACGAAAGCTTCACGCTCGGCGGGTTTCTGCTCAGCCACACCCACAAAATCACGATTGCCAGCGGCATTGCCAACATCTATGGCCGCGATCCGATGACCTGCGTGCAGAGCGGGCGCAGTCTGCGCGCGTTCTACGGCGAGCGCTTTGTGATGGGACTGGGGGTTTCGCATGAGTCGATCGTCAGCGGCGCCCACGGTCACGCCTATGGCAAACCGCTGACTACCATGCGCAATTATCTGGATGACATGGCGCGTGCGCGCGAACACCTGCTCGGTGAAGATCCGCCGCTGGTGCTCGGCGCGCTGGGGTGGAAGATGATCGCGCTGTCCGGTGAGCGGACCATGGGCGCACATCCGTTTAATTCGCCGCCGGAGCATACCCGTCGAACGCGGGAAATTCTTGGCCCTGACAAATGGATTTGCACTGCGCAGCACGTGTGTTGGACCCAGGATCCGGCAGCGGCACGCGCGGCCGCGCGCCGCGCGCTTGAGTTTTATTTCGTGACGCCGAATCACTATCGGAACTGGTTGCGCCTCGGCTATACCGAGCAGGATCTGCAGGGCGGGGGCAGTGATCGCCTCATCGACGCGCTCGTCGCCTGGGGCAGCGAAGCGCAAATTCGCGACCGCATCCAGCAACATTTCGATGCTGGTGCCACGCAGGTGATTTTGAATACCATCCAGTTGCTGCCCAAGGAAAGCACCCCCAAGGTGCTGGCGGCAGGCGTTAACTATCAGTCGATTCCGGACTGGACCGCAATCGAAGCCCTGCGACCGCGCGCGCCATGAGTTTCGCCCGAGTAAGACGTGTGACAACGACAGGCCCGGGGTTCCCAACATGATTGCGCCGGAGCGCTTACCGCCCGGCCCCACGGCACACCCCTTGCTGCAGTTGTTGCGCTACTCGTTCACGCCGCTCAAATACCTTGAGGATTGCGCGCGGTGGGGTGAAACCTTCACCTTTCGCCTCGCCGGCTTCGGGAGCCTGGTGATGCTGACGCGACCGTCGGATATCCGGGAAGTTTTTCAGGGCGATCCCGCACTGCTGCATGCGGGTGAAGGCAATGCGCTGTTGTCGTCATTGGTGGGTGAAACTTCGGTGCTCGTGCTTGACGACGATCCCCATGTGCGGCAACGCCGCGTGTTATTGCCGCCGCTGAAGGGCGAGCGCATGCGCACCTTCTTCGATGCCATGCAGAGTGAGGCGCGGGCGACCGCCGCCAGCTGGGCGCAAGCCACGGTGGTGCGCGCAGATACTGCGATGCAGGGGGTTACTTTACGCGTCATTCTGCGTGCGGCGCTCGGCATTTCCACTGGCGCTGACTTCGAAGAACTGCAGTCGAAAATGGGTCGCTTGCTGCGCCAGGTTCGGCACCCCTTGGTGCTGGTGCTGTGGAATCTGTTTCCACCGCAGCGCTTCAAAGATTCACGCGTGTTGCCGTTCTATCGGCTGCGGCGCGAGTTCGACGCGGTGCTCTATCGCGTGATTCAGGCGCAGCGCGGGCTCGTGGCTGAACATCGCGCGCCCTGCCTGCTGAGCGATCTGCTCGCGTCGAGTCATGCAGACGGCAGCGCGCTGAGCGATACCGAAATCCGCGATGCGCTGGTCACGATCCTCGCCGCCGGCCACGACACGACAGCGCTGTCGCTGGCCTGGGCGCTGGAGCAGATTCTGCCGCGGCCGGCGGTGGTCGCG
>CAMATU010000274.1 GCA_945861225.1 Klebsiella pneumoniae | reverse complement strand
CTCCGGGAGTGATTGGAGAATCTGTTAAATCTCCGTCACCCACTGATTCGGTTGTCACAGGAGATTGAGTGGGGTGTTTTTAGTGAGACCTTTGGTTTGCTGTACGACGCAGAGCTTGGGCGTCCCGGCTTACCAGTACGGTTGGAGGTTATCGAGGACACGACGAGACCGCTACGACCGTGGTGATTGCGGGCCAGCGACGCGGCATGACGCCGCGTTTGAAGCGGTTGTTGAAACACCGCAATACGATTGAGCCCGTGATAGGCCATCTGAAGAATGACGGACGCCTCGACCGCAATTATTTGAAGGGTGTTGCCGGCGATGCGATGAACGCGTTGCCGGTGGACGCGATTTCGACCTTGATGATCTCGGCACCCATCTCGGCCATGAGCCGTGTGACGGTGGGGTCCAAAAGGTACTGCGAGAAGTCCAGGACCCGAATCTTGCCGAGGATCATCATGTCCGCGCTCCCTTGGCGGTTGAGGAAACGGTATGCGCGCAGTACGGCGCGCGACACCCGTGTCGAGCCGCCCGCGCTTCGCGTTCATGCAACCTTACCGTAACATCGCAACGCGCGCCCAGCTTGGGCAGTGCGCGCATGGCCAGCGACAGGTAAATACAATGTCCCATCTGCTTATCGAACATCGTAACGGCATCGCGATCGTCACCCTGAACAGGCCGGAGAAGCGCAACGCGCTTTCCCCCGAAATGGTGGTCAGGCTCGCCGGCTTCTGGCGGGAGGTGGCCGAGGACCACGCCATCCGCGTGGTAGTGGTGACGGGCGCAGGTGACCAGGCCTTTTCCGCCGGTGGCGATCTGGGCAGCCTCATTCCCTTGATGATGAAAACACGCGCGCCGCAGGACGAATGGGAGGCGCGCTTCGCCGCCGACCGCAAGCAGCTCCATGCTGCGCTGCTGCGCAATGCGAATTTCTACAAGCCGGTTATCGCGGCCATCAATGGCCATGCGCTGGCTGGCGGCGCGGAGTTCGTGCTCGCGACCGATCTGCGCGTGATGTCGAGCACGGCCACTTTCGCGCTCACCGAAGTACGCCGCGGCCTGATCGCGAGCGGCGGCTCGCTGGTCAGGCTGGGCCGGCAGGTGCCATGGGCGCAGGCCATGGAGATCCTGCTGCTCGGCGAGCCGATCAGCGCCGCGCGCGCGCTCGAGATGGGACTGGTCAATCGCGTCGTCGCGCCGTCGGACGTGTTGCCGACCGCGCTCGAACTCGCCGAACGCCTGTGCCTCGGCGCGCCAGTGGCGCTGGAGAAGACCAAGGAAGCGATGGTGTGCTCCAACGGCCTGCCGCTGGCCGAGGCTTTCGCTGTCGAGACGCGCTGCACGAAGGAGAACGCGTTGATGGACGATGCGCGCGAGGGGCCACGGGCGTTCATGGAGAAGCGGCCACCAGTGTTTCATGGAAGGGCTATGTCATGAAGCCGGATGAACGCCTATCGCCCCGGCGACGGCAAGTGGTGCTGGCTGGTCGGCGCGGAATCGCAGCGGCATTGGCCGGGCACGCTGGCCGCGCTGGGCTGTGTGGAAATTCAGGACGATCCGCGCTTCGCAATGGCGCGCGAGCGGCGGCGGTTGCGCCGTGCCGTCAGCGCGCGAAATGCGGCAACACCTCTTTCGAAAACAGCGCCCACGACTCGTCGGTGGCCGCGAACATCATGTAATAGGTGACCCCGGTGTCTGCGATACGGCGGGCGATTTCGTCGCGAACTTCGGCCGGCGTGCCGAGGAGTGCGACGGGCGAGCGCTGCGCCGAGGCGTAGTCCGGGAAGCCGAGATTTTTCGCCATATCACGCAGGCTGCTGTCGTGTTGGTTACGCGACATGCCGAGCAGCAGCAGGCCGCCGAGTTCCATCTCGTCGGGCTTGCGACCAACCGCCTTCATGAAGTCGCCGAGCGCGGCGATCTTCCTTTTCATCACCTCCATCGTGAACCGCACGGTCGCGGCCGGATCATTCGGGAAGTCCTTGCCGTTGGAGGTTGGCGGAATGATGTTCAGCACCGTCGCATGTTCCGCGGCGAGCTTGAGGATCGACGGCGCCGAACCACCCAGCATGATCGGCGGGCCGGGCTGCTGTAGCGGCTTCGGGTTATTACCGCCATTCGAGATCGAGAAATACTTGCCCTGGTAGGTGGGCGCGTCCTGTGTCCACAGCGCCTTCAGGATCTGCAGCTGCTCGCCGAGCTGCTCGACGCGAACGGGCGTCGACGGGAACGGATAATCGTGCGCGACGTACTCGCTGACCTGCCAGCCGGCACCGAGGCCGAGAATGAGACGACCTTCGCTCGCGAGATCGAGCGTCGTCGCGCATTTCGCGAGCAGCGCCGGCGAACGGAAGGAGGCCGCGACCACCGCCGGGGCGAGCTTCACACGGCGCGTTACCATCGCCATCGCGGTCAGCACCGTGAAACATTCGAGCTGTGGGGTGCGCGCGCCGCCGAATGGCGAGTAGAAATGATCATTGACGGAGATCGAATAGTAGCCATCGTCTTCGGCGCGCCGCGCTGCAGTGATGGCCTCCCTGACGTCATTCGGTAACAGAAACAGGCCGAATCTTGGCGGATACATCGCGGAACCTCCTATTGGTAGACCAGCGCTAGTGTCGACGATAATCCCCTTCGAGTGGAAGTCGTGCGGCCCAAACCGCCGCCGACCATCCGCCTACCGGCCGGCGGCGGCCGCGATCGGTCCTGATGGTGCAGTGCCGTCGCGAGTCTGTTCAGGCGCACGGCCCGCAGTCGCCCGCCGCGAGGCTCTCGGCGAGCGCAATCAGCTCACGCGCCGTGGCGACCATCGCGTAAAGCAGCGCGCGCTGGCGCTTGAATCCATCAGTAAGTCAGACAGCTTCTGGTGCGATGTCAGTAGTTTGTCCCGAGATTAGCAACGGCGCTCCGCCGTTTGCAGTCGCAGACGATCAGCAGATCGGTCAACGCATGAAAGGACCGCGCCTGCAGACCCGAAATCTCAAAGACGCGTTGCAAGCGCGCGTACACCGTATTGGGATGTAGGCCCAATACCTGTGCCGCCTGCAGCACGTTCATGTCAACTCTCGCGTAAGCGCGCAAGGTGGCGACGAGCGCGCCGTGCGCATGGTCATCTGCGGCATAAAATTCAGCGGCCCACGCGGGCAACTTACGCTGGAAATCTTCCGCCGCGAAGTGCAGCAACAAGCGCTGGAGCGGGATGTCTGAAAACTGCACAACACGCTGGGTAACGCTTGCCAGTTCGAGTGCTGCGGCGGCTTCGCGATACGCATTCGGAATATGCGAAGTAGAGGGAACGTCGTTGCTGATGCCGATCAGCGCCGCGTTACCCACCAATGAGAGCGCAGCGGTGAGCCGTTCGGCGAGCGAGCGGCGCGGCGCCGTCCAGCCGGAATCCCGCCGGACCCCGGCAATGACCACGGTGACCTTGCTCGCATGTACATCGATTATCCGACGCACAGTCAGCTCCGCGACAAAATGTTCGATGGCATCGGCGAGGCGGCGGGCCCGCGATGCATTGAGCATTTCAGTAGGGTCCACCGCGCGCGCGAGCGCCACACAAAATGATTGACGCTCGTCGAGAAAGCCCGCGTCGCGCAGGATCCGCTCGGCGCGTATATCCGCCTCGTCGTGTCCATCGAGAAGAATTTGCAGCAATTGAGAACGTTGATCGCCCGCCACATCGGCGAGCAGCAGTGAATGCGAAGAATAGGTCCCCGCGAATGACGTGCTGATGGCGTCGGTATACTCCATCGCGAAATCGGTAACGGCGGCAATCGCGCGTTGCGCCTCCAGTGCCGGCATCGCGATGGTTAACGCAGACTCGCGCAGCCAGCGCGACAACACTTTGTGCGCGCTGCGATAGGCATGCAACGTCGCTTCCAACGGAAACCGTTGCTCGGCGCGTCGGCGCGCATGCTCGTGCACAAACTCGAAATGACCAAGTTCATTGCCACTGAGCAGGCGGACAATCTCGTGCAGGTGCGCTTGGCTGTGCTGGGCGAGTTCCGGCAACAGATCCGGATTCCTTGACTTGGAGAATTCGGGCACGTCGGCCAGCACGGCTTGCTGCAGTTGCATGGCAATAGCCGCCGCATCGTGCGCAACGCGCTGAACGACTTCTGCCAGGGCGGGATTGGTCGCCGCGCGGCGCAAAGCTTCGTTGAGCGCGTTGGCGTGATATTCGGACATGGGCAGGATTGTAGACTTTAAACAATCTTTAGAGCGTTTTGGGAGGCAGAATCCCCGATGAAGGGGGCTACAACTGGTGATAGGCTCCAATTCGCAACCCCATTCCACAAACAGAGGATCCAAGCAAATGGCAAAGTATCTATTCGCGTATCACGGCGGCAGCGCACCCGTCACCAAGGAAGCCCAGGCCCAGGCCATGGCGGCCTGGGGCCAGTGGTTCGGTTCAATGGGCAAGGCTGTCGTCAATGGCGGCAACCCGGTCGGCAAATCATGGACGGTAAAAGGGAGCGGCTCAGTCACCAAGGATGGCGGCGCCAATCCAGTCAGCGGCTACAGCCTGATTGAAGCCAAAGACCACGACGAAGCCGCAGCCTTGGCCAGGGGTTGCCCCCTGCTGGCAACCGGTGGCTCAGTCGAGGTCGCCGAAGTAATGGATATGTAAAAGATATAGCGGGGACAGTTTACGGATTTTTAAACGGGTAGCCGTTTAGGCGCTCCAAATCAGAAGTATTGGTGTGTAATCGGTAAACTGTCCTGAGTTTCCCTTACCCACGCATGACATGAAAGGAACCTGATGAGGAACGCG
>CAMATU010000273.1 GCA_945861225.1 Klebsiella pneumoniae | reverse complement strand
CCTATGTGGATACCGGACTCAATCTCGCACACGTAGAGGATGTTGCGGCTGGGCATCTGCTCGCCTTCGACTTGGGAAAAATTGGCCGCCGCTACATTCTGGGTGGTGAGGATATGAGCCTGCGGGATATTCTTGGCACCATTGCGAAGCTTTGCGGCCATGCGCCGCCGCGCATTCAACTGCCGCGCGGCGTGATTTTCCCCGTGGCGTATGTCTCCGAATGGTGGGCCTGGTTGACCAATGGCCCGGAACCGCAAGCGACTGTCGACGGCCTGCGGATGTCGCGCAAACAGATGTTTTTTAGCAGCGCGCGCGCAATCCGCGAACTTGGTTATCAAACGCGACCCGCTCGCGAATCTATCGCGGCCGCGGTCGCCTGGTTTCAAGTTGATCACGCGCCACGCGCGCTGTAACCTGCCCCCGCCGTTCGCTACACGATTAAGTTGAAACTTCATGTTGTCCAAGCTCGAACTGTTCATGGCTACCCGTGTTGCGGATTTGGACCACGCGCAACTCCACGCGCGATTCGTGGCGCAAAACGAGTTTCTCGCGCTTGAGAATTTCCTGGCTCCCGCCTGGCTCGAAGCACTTAACGCCGCACTACCTGCGCTCGAGCCGCACGTCCATCGCAATTACATCCCCCGCCACAAAAAAGGCGGCAGTATCAGTCGTTATGATTTAGATGGGCTCGCGCCGCAATTCGGCCAGCTTTATCGGTCACCCGCGCTGTTGGATTTTTTCGCAAAAATCACCGGCCAGCCGTTATTGCTCTGCCCTGGTAATGATCCGCACACCTATGCGCTGTACTACTACACCGAAGCAGGCGATCACATCGGGTATCACTACGACACGTCGTATTACCGGGGTGCGCGCTATACGATTCTGCTGGGCATTGTCGATGATTCGAGTTGTCGCCTCGAATATCAGCTCTACAAGGATGACCCGACTCGCGCCATGCGCGAGGAAGCGATGCCGCTCGCACCCGGCTCCTTGGTGATCTTCAACGGCGATAAGCTTTACCATCGGATCACGCCGCTCGGTGAGCGCGAGCGCCGCATCGCACTGACGCTTGAATACGTGACCAGTGCGAGCATGCATCCCGTGCGCCGCTTCGTGTCAAACATGAAGGATGCGATTGCCTATTTTGGTTTTCGCCAAGTTTTTAAAAACTGGATCCAATAAGGCCATGCGCGCGGTGATGCTGGCGGCAGGAGTCGGTAATCGTCTGGGCGAATTAGGAGAGCGACCGAAGTCGCTGCTCACCTTCGGCGGTCTGACCTTGCTCCAGCGGCATTTGGCGAATCTCGCCGCCAATGGGATTACGCAACTTACAATTTGCGTCGGATATTGCGCGGAGCAGATCGAGGCACATGTCGCCAACGCGCCGCTCAAAGTGGAGTGTGTGTTGAACGAGCGCTATCGCCGCGGGAGCGTAGTCAGCTTATGGGCGGTGCGCGAGGCCCTCGCCTGCGGCGATGACGTGTTGTTGATGGATGCCGATGTGTTGTGCGCACCACGCCTGCTCACCCGTCTGGTTCAGAGCCCCATTCGAAACTGCCTTTTATTCGATGAAGACTTTGTGCCCGGTGATGAGCCCGTCAAGATTTGTGTTGCCAACCAGCAAATCGTGGAGTTTCGCAAAAAGCCCGCGCCGGAAATTCGCTTCGACGCCTGGGGCGAGTCGGTAGGGTTTTTCAAATTTGAGCCCGCCTGCGCGCAGGCACTTGCTGAGCACTGCGCTCACTACATTGACCGGGACCGACTGGACGAGCCCTATGAAGAGGCGTTGCGCGATCTGATTCACGCACGCACGCATCGCTTGGGCTTTGAAATGGTCGCTGGGCTGCCGTGGCTTGAAATCGACTTCCCGGAGGATATCGCGCGCGCGCGCGCCGAGATCCTCCCCCAATTGGATCGCGCTCATGACTGAACCTTTGATGCCCCGCGCCCGCAAGACCGCGCAGCTGCGTGCGATGCTCACGTCGCCCGGTTTGGAATTTATCTGCGAGGCCCACAACGGGATTAGTGCGCGCATCGTTGAAGAGGCGGGCTTTCGCGGAATTTGGGCGAGCGGTCTCGCGATTTCCGCGCAATTCGGGGTTCGCGACAATAACGAAGCGAGCTGGACCCAGGTTGTCGATATGCTCGAGTTCATGTCGGATATCACCAGCATTCCGATTCTGCTGGATGGAGATACAGGTTACGGTAACTTCAATAACATGCGGCGCCTGGTGCGCAAGCTGGAGCAGCGCGAAGTCGCAGGCGTTTGTATTGAGGACAAAATATTTCCGAAGACCAACAGCTTCATCTCCGGTGAGCGACAACCACTCGCGGATGCAAATGAGTTCAGCGGCAAGATCGCGGCTGGCAAAGACAGCCAGACCGATCCGGATTTCTGTGTGGTCGCGAGAGTCGAAGCCTTGATCGCGGGTTGGGATATTGGCGAAGCCCTGCGCCGTGGCGAAGCCTACCGGCGCGCTGGCGCCGATGCGATCCTGATCCACAGCAAGCTTTCGCGCCCAGACCAGATTCTCGAATTCGCGCGCGAATGGGCTAATCGCGCGCCATTGGTGATCGTGCCGACCAAGTACTACAGCACGCCGGTTGAGGTTTTCAGAAAGGCGCAGATTAGTTTGGTGATTTGGGCCAATCATCTTATTCGCAGTTCTGTGTCCGCGATGCAGAAAGTCGCCGCGCAGATTCATGCTGATCAGTCACTGATCGAAATTGAAGATCGAATTGCAACGGTCGATGAGATTTTTCGTTTGCAAGGCGCCGATGAACTTGAGGCTGCCGAAGAGCGTTATTTCTCCGGACTGCGCGACGAGACCAAGGCCATTGTGCTGGCCGCCACCCGCGGTGAGGGCTTCGCTGAGCTCACGGACGATCGGCCGAAAGTCATGCTGCCGATTGGTGGCAAGCCGTTGCTTCGTCATCTCGTCGATAAATTCAAGAAGCGCGGCATCGACGACATCACCGTCGTCGCGGGCTATCGAGCCGACAGCATTGACGTGAGCGGTATTCGGGTGCTCGTGAATCCCGCGCATGCGTCCACCGGCGAATTGTCTTCGCTGGACTGCGCTGTGAGTCATTTCTCTGACGACATGATCCTGATCTACGGTGACGTGCTGTTCCGCAGTTATATTTTGCGGGACCTCACCGAAAACAACGCCGCGCTTACCATCGTCGTTGATTCCAACCTGACAGACCTGCCGGCGAACGCCGACTTCGCCACCTGCAGCGAACCGGATGATCGCGCGATGTGGGGTCAAGCCGTCACCTTAAAGCAGCTCAGTCCCGACCAACCGCACGCAGAGGCTCGCATCGATGGGCGCTGGATCGGCATGCTGCACGTGAAAGGAGATGGTCGCCAGTGGTTGGAAGCAGCGTTGCGTTCGCTCAAGGCGCAGGCTGACTTCGCGCAACTCGATCTGCCAGATCTCCTGAATCACCTGGTGGCCAGCGGCAAGCCGGTGCATGTGTGGTATGTGCATGGGCATTGGCTGGATGTGAACTCGGTGAAGGATCTCGAATCCGCCGGGACCTTCACGGCGGGGGCCTGATTGATCAACGCCGCCCAATTTGTCGAAGCGGCGCGGGGGTACGGCTTCGCGTGGTACGCCGGCGTGCCGTGCTCCTTTCTGACCCCGTTCATCAATTATGTGATTGACGATCCGGGACTCACCTATGTCTCGGCGGCCAACGAAGGCGATGCGGTCGCAGCTGCGGCCGGCGCCTATGTTGGCGGTCAGTACGGCGTCGCGATGATGCAGAACTCAGGGCTTGGAAATGCCGTCAGTCCGCTGACGTCACTCACACATGTCTTCAGGATTCCGTTGCTGATCATCTGCACGCATCGCGGAGCACCCGGCGTTCCCGATGAGCCTCAGCACGAACTGATGGGGCAGATCACCGAGAATCTGTTTGAAACTATGCAGATTCCGTGGGAGGTGTTTCCGCAGACCGAAGGCGAGATCGCGCCCGCACTCGCGCGGGCAAAGGCCCATTTCGAGCGCGAGTCCCGACCGTATGCGCTCATCATGCAAAAGGGGACGGTGGCACCCCATCAATTACAGAATCGCAATCTGCCCGCGGCCGCCCGCGCGAACGAAATTGGTGGCGCGGCATTCGACCGCGCCTCGCCACCGAACCTGTCGCGGGCAGCCGCGTTAACGCAAATAATCGAATTGACGCCACCCGCGGACACGGTGCTCATCGCGTCGACCGGTTTCGCGGGCCGTGAACTGTATGCGTTGTCCGATCGCCCGAATCAACTGTACATGGTGGGCTCCATGGGCTGCGCGTCCAGTCTGGGATTAGGGCTGGCGATGAACCGTCCTGATCTGCGCGTGATGGTGCTCGATGGCGATGGCGCAGCGCTCATGCGCATGGGCAATCTCGCCACCATCGGCACCTATGGCCCAGCCAATCTCTATCACCTCCTGCTCGACAACGAAGCCCACGATTCCACTGGCGCGCAAGCGACGGTCGCCGGCAACGTGGACTTCGCGGTGATCGCCCAGGCCTGCGGCTACGCGTTGGTGAGGCGAGGAGAATCGCTTGCTGCAATTACAGATTTCATGAGCGCCACCGGCAGCGGCCCGCGCTTCCTGCATCTGCGGATTGCGACCGGCACTATCGATAACCTGCCGCGGCCCACCATTACCCCACCGGAAGTGCTCCAGCGACTTCTGCGCCACTACGGTAGAACTCCATGAAGACAATCCTGCTGAATCCCGGCCCGGTCACCTTGAGCGAGCGCGTCCGCACCGCCCTGCTCGGCCCCGATCTCTGTCACCGAGAACCTGAGTTCGCGACACTCCAGGCCAAGATCCGCCGTCAACTGCTGAACG
>CAMATU010000272.1 GCA_945861225.1 Klebsiella pneumoniae | reverse complement strand
TATCTGGCAGTCGTCCTGCCGCTGTGCGGGGTCGAATTACCATTCACCAAGACCTTGATCGTCATCACCTTCATCGCCGGGCTGGTGCCAATCCTCGGCAACCTGATCTCGAACACGATTATTTTCACCGTCAGCTTTAGCCAATCACTGACTGTCGCGCTGGGATCGCTCGGTTATCTCATCGTGATCCACAAGCTCGAGTATTTTCTGAATGCGCGCATCATCGGCAGCCACATTCGTGCGCGCGCCTGGGAATTGCTCACGGCGATGTTGGTGATGGAAGCCGCATTCGGGATCACGGGGCTGGTGGCGGCGCCGATTTACTATGCTTATCTCAAGGATGAGCTGCGCGCGAAGGGGATGCTTTGAAGCAATGAGTGCAGCCGTGTCACCGGCGTTAACCGCCCGCACTTGCTTCTCGGCGTATCGAATGTCTGAATAACAGCACCGATGCCAATTCCTGGAGCGCTATGATGCCCGAACTCAGCATGCTCACACAGATTTACCAGACGCTCATGGATTTCTTCGTTCGCTATTCATTTCAGGTGCTGGGTGCGCTGATCATCATCGCGATTGGCTTCTGGGTCGCGAGCTGGGTCGGACGGGCGGTTCTCCGGATGCTGGAAAATCGCCGCGTCGATGTGACCTTGCGTCAGTTCATCGCGAGCGCCTCGCGCCTCTCTATCGTCCTGCTCTTTGCAGTGGTAGCAATGTCCAAACTCGGCATTAGCATGGCCCCGCTGCTGGCGGCGATCGGCGGTATTACCTTGGGCGTGGGCATGGCCCTGCAGGGGCCAGTGTCAAACTACGGTGCCGGGTTGTCGCTCATTTTGTCGCGCCCATTCAAGGTCGGCGACACTATCGAAGTACAAGGGTGTGCGGGAGTGGTCAAGGAGATTTCGCTCGCGGCGACCTGCCTGCAAGCCGAGGATGGCGAGATGATCGTGATCCCGAACAAGCGCATCGTCGGCGAGATCCATCGTAATTCGTTTTCCAATCGTATCGTGGAAGGCCGGATCGGCGTCGCTTACATCGCGGATCCACGGCGTGCGGTGAGCATTATTTGGCAGGCCCTGCGTGATACCCCAGGTGCCACGCGCGAACCCGCGCCACAGGTAGGCATCGATAGCTTCGGCGAGACATCCATTTCCATTGCTTACCGCTACTGGGCGCCAAGCGCCCAGTATTACGAAATCAAGCACACCGTGAATGCCGCGGTCTATGCTGCCCTGGTCGCCGGCGGAATCACGATTTTGCCGCAGCGTGAAGTGCATTTAGTGCAGAACAACGCCTATCAACTCGCAACGAGCGAGAAAAGATGATGGATGTCCCTCACCGTAGATTCGATCGAATACTCGAATCTACGGTACTGAATCATTCTTGTTCTGTTTAACGTAGAGCCGGCATGACTTCCTTGGCGAAGAGTTCCATGGAGCGCTGACTCTTTGCTGGATCTAAACCGGGTAGGTGCATGCCGAGGACCAGGTGAGTGGTACGAACGGTATTGGTCATTAGTTCTATTTCGCGCGCGACTTCCTCAGGAGTGCCCACAATCGGACCATTGATATACGGCGTGTATTTGTCGTCGGCGAAGTGCCGTTGCGAGATATTCCGCAGTTCGGCAGGGGGTGGGAGCTGACTAAATTGCTCGGCCCCGGGAAAATCCTTAGCCTCTGCTAACCACCGACCGTACCACATCAGCATGTAATGCAGATGATCCTGTACCTCGTCCCAGGCCTGCTCACGTGTGGGTGCCACATAGGTCCAGCGCAGTTGAGCCGCGTTGTAATCTTTGGGATCGCGCCCATGCGTGCGCAATGCCGCGTCGTAGATTTCCTGTGCCGCCTGATCGGCGGTGCCTAAGAAGTGGCAACCAAGCCGTGCGACGCGTTCCACGGCTTTCTTCGCGCCTGCACCGATCCACAGCGGGGGATGTGGAAGGGTACGTGCCACTGCGGCGGATTGCGAAAGGGAAAGAAAAGCCCGATGTCCATAGCATTTTCTCCGGGTTGGTGTCAGGTGTGCAAGCTTACAGAATCGGCGGCGCTGGGGGGCTGTTGTCAGACTCCGAAATCGCAATTTTCCCACCAAGCACATTCTCTTCCGTTTACCAATCCCACTCGTCAAAATCCTCCGCCTCTCTGGACGCTTGCCGGATGTCCCGCAGCCAGCGCTTGAGCATCTTGGGATCTTCGAATGCGCGAAGATCGGCTTTTAGCTCGCGAATGCCGCGCTGGAGTTCGGCGGCCTCGTGCGCCAGGCTGCGCATGAGGCTGCTCGGGGCTAGGCGCATGAAGGGGGTTACGCCAAACTGCATCCGAAAACCCTCTTCCAGCCGCAGAATTTCGCGCTCCAAATCGAGGAGCTGGTCTTTCAGAATTTTATTGTAGTGCTTTAAACGATCTTCGCTGAGGTTGGCGATGGCACGCTGATCGATCTGCTCTACTTCGAGCTGTAGTTCGAGTAATTGCAGCAGGTTGTGCTTGTCGTAGGCTTGATTAACGCGCTGCATCAGCGCAGTTTTCCGTGCGTGTTCTTCCGGATCAGTCTCGCGATCGGGATGTAGGGCGCTCGCCAGCTTGCGATAAATCTCACGCATGGATAGGCGGAGTTGCTCCGTTTCGGCTTGTTCCTGCGCTTCTTTCGCGAGTTGTTTGGCGGATTTTTTTTGACGGCCCCGGCGCGCTTGTTCACGCGCTTCATGGGCGGCCGCTTCGCGCGCCTCCATTTCTTCGACCTGCGCCTTGGCGCGCGCCAACAGCTCAGCCGGCGAGGCAGGATCATCCTCCAATTCGAAACCCAGCATGTCTTCCAGCATGGCTTTCATGCCCTCGAGATTAGCCGCCTCTTCGGTGTCGTAGTCCGCATGGCTGTGTTTGTTGTAAATGGTTTTTAACTCGGCGTCGTCGCGCGCATCGACCAGTTCGCCAGCGAGTTCGGTGATGAGCTCTGCCAGCTGCCGACGCTCGCTCTTGGTGAGTCCCTTGAGGGTGATCGCGCGATCAAGGCCGTAAACTATCTTGGCTTGTAGATCCTGTGTCGCCTCAATCAGTGGCGCGAGTTCAACTGCGTATTTTTGCCGGTAAGCGGCTAGCGCAGCCTCCCAGGCCGCGAGTTGGGTGCGCTTCTTTTCAATCTGCTTGATGAGGCTGTTAAAAGCCTTCTGTCCGTTCGAAAGCGGAGCTTGATCATTGCCAGTCACGATGCTGACACTCTTGGTGCGGGGGCTGCTCATGGGCTACCTTTTTATTTGACGCGTAATTCTCAGGCGCAGATTGTGGGTTGACAAGATCTGCGCACAGGCTGCTAGTACATCGCCAGCCACTGTGGCAGTCTTCGCCGCAATGATCCGCCTGTCCATTTTTGTCCTAATTATCCTCACCGCATTGGGACTCGCGGGGCGTCAACTCAGTATTTACTGGGGATGGCAGCCGCTTCACGCCAATGAATTCGCGAGCGACGATTGCGCGCTTTACCACATCATGCACGGCATGGAGCAGGATCCGGCGAAGGATCCGGCAAATGCGGGCCTGATGCAGAAATGTGGACCGGATTACATTCCCTGGTCGCTGTCGCAAACCGGCGATTTATTGCGCTTCGATCGGCCAGCGCGCATACGGATGCGCTTTGACCCGATCGATATGCAGCGCTATTCCAACTATCCGCCGATGGTCGTGGAGTTTGTTTATCCTCCGGTCGATTTTCCGGAAACCTTTCGTGCCCGGCAGTGGGGTAGCCCGTTTGCTGCCGGGCCGGCTGCCTCAGCCAAACTGTTGCGCGCGCACTGGGCTCCCCCGTGGGCCGACTTGTTTGCGCGGTGGTCGCTGGGGCGTGGTGGCCACGAGGTATGGCTGGGCGGGGCCACGATTGAGGATCCCAAATACTGCGAGCGGATCGAGCACGATGACCAACGTAAGGAAGATTTTTGCCGGATGACCTTGATCAACGCGCGTACCCAGGCGCCGATCGAGATCAAACTGCCGTTGAAGCGGCGGATGGAAGTTCGCCTTGAGATGCTGGAGATTTGTCGTTTCGGTGGACAGGTTCGGCGCTGGGAAAATCCGCTACTGGTGAAGATTTTTGGCGCTACGGAATATACCGACCGCGGTTGCGGCAAGTTCTGAGGTAAGTTTGCCCGTGATCAGCGCGGGGCCAGCGAGCGCTGCATAATCGTGATCGGGAGATCGACGATGCTGGTCTGTTTGTACGTCAACCAACCGTGCGCCGCAAAGTAACCGATGCGCGTTTCCGTAAACAGATAAGCCGTCGCAAAGCCTTGTGACCGTAACGTTTCCTCTGCCGCATTTAAGAGTTGCGCGCCGATCCCGGCCCGTCGATAGTCAGGCAGCACATAGAAGCTGGCAAGCCAGGGATTGAGCTCTTCCCAGCCAGGCAGATCATCGAAGATCAAACTCACCGAGCCGAGAAGACTCGCGCCCGCCACCGCGATAAGGGTGGTTGGCAGCCGACCATCAGATTGTTGCGCCGCGAATTCAGCCAACACGGTTGTTGCATTCCAGCCTGCATAGAGATGCCCCCATTCCGCCGCATGTAAGGCCGCGAGCGGCTCGGCATGCTGCGCTTGCGTGCCGAGGGGGATAATTTCCATAGCGGTAACGCGAGGACTCAATTACATTCTCCGTATATAGCCTGACCAACGATTCCCGGCACCATACAACTAAGAAACTCACCTGGGGAAATTTGATGATGAGATTTTTCGCCATCACGGGCGCGCTGTTGGGCCTTACGCTACTTACCGCGGTTCACGCCGAGACACTGATCGACGGCCAGGCCATTGCCGATGAAAAGCAGGGCGCTAACTGGCTGTCCTATGGACGTACCTATAGCGAACAGCGTTTTAGTCCGTTGGCCGACATCAATGCCGAGAATGTCGCAACCCTCAAGCTCGACTGGTTTCTCGATCTCGCCGA
>CAMATU010000271.1 GCA_945861225.1 Klebsiella pneumoniae | reverse complement strand
GACCTGAATCACACTGGTGCGCACAAAATCAACAACACGGTGGGCCAAGCACTGTTGGCGCGGCAGATGGGCAAGCGCCGCGTGATTGCAGAGACCGGTGCGGGCCAGCATGGCGTGGCAACCGCGACGGTGGCGGCGCGCTTTGGCATGACTTGCCGGGTCTATATGGGTGCGAGCGATATCCAGCGCCAGTCGCTGAATGTCTTCCGCATGAAACTGCTGGGCGCGGAAGTCGTACCGGTAACCTCGGGTTCGAAAACATTGAAAGATGCGCTGAACGAGGCGTTGCGAGATTGGGTGAGCAATGTCGATGATACTTTCTACATCATCGGCACCGTCGCTGGCCCGCATCCGTATCCGGTAATGGTGCGCGATTTCCAGGCCGTCATCGGGCGTGAAACGCGCGCGCAATGCATGGCGCAAACAGGACGCTTGCCGGATGTCGTGCTGGCTTGCGTCGGTGGTGGTTCTAACGCGATGGGCATTTTCTATCCCTTTCTGCACGATACGACGGTGGCGTTGATCGGTGTTGAGGCGGGTGGCGATGGACTTGAGACTGGACGGCACTCAGCGCCGCTGAGTGCCGGGAAGCCCGGAGTGTTGCACGGCAACCGTAGCTATCTCATGCAAGATGCGGATGGCCAGATCCTGGAAACCCACTCGGTGTCGGCCGGCCTCGATTATCCGGGAGTGGGCCCTGAACACGCCTGGTTAAAAGACAGTGGCCGGGCGAAATATGTGACTGTCACGGATCAGGAAGCGCTGGCTGCGTTCCGGGGTTTAACCCGCATGGAAGGGATTATTCCAGCGCTCGAGTCAAGCCATGCGCTGGCGTATGCGGCAAAGCTCGCGCCGCGGATGGCGCACGATCAGATCTTGGTCATCAATTTATCTGGTCGTGGCGACAAAGATATTCCGACGGTCGCCAATCTTGACGGGATTACGCTGTGAAGCCCATGGGCCGCGTCAGTCGAATTGACCAGCGGTTTGGCGAATTGGCGGTGGCGAAGCGTGCTGGCCTGGTGACCTTCATCACGGCCGGCGATCCGTCGGCGGAGGTGAGTCTGCAGGGGATGCACGCCTTGGTGAAAGGCGGCGCGGACATCCTCGAGCTTGGCGTGCCGTTTTCCGATCCCATGGCCGACGGACCGACGATTCAACGGGCGAGCGAACGCGCGCTCGCCAATGGCATGACCTTGGC
Organism: Klebsiella pneumoniae; assembly: GCA_945861225.1. Taxonomy (GTDB): domain Bacteria; phylum Pseudomonadota; class Gammaproteobacteria; genus CAIKBL01. The sequence goes on along the minus strand of CAMATU010000271.1, from coordinate 3,792 downwards.
CAAGGTGCTGGATTTAGTGACGGCGTTTCGCCGCACCGATCAGCGCACGCCGGTGGTGTTGATGGGCTATCTGAACCCCATCGAATGTATGGGTTACGCAGCATTCGCGAAGTGTGCGGCGGCGGCAGGTGTGGATGGGGTGTTGACGGTCGATCTCCCGCCCGAAGAAGCGCAAGCCTGCCAGAGTGAATTTGCACGCTACGGATTGCAGCAAATCTATCTGTTGGCGCCGACCACCGATCACGTGCGGATACGCACTATCTGCGCGCAGGCCTCCGGCTTCGTGTACTACGTGTCAGTCAAGGGCGTGACCGGCGACAAGGCGATCGATACGGCAGATGTCGGCCTGCGCATTCGTGAACTCAAGGCACAAACCTCACTGCCGGTCGGTGTCGGCTTCGGTGTCCGCTCGCCGGCAGTAGCGGCAGCACTGGCCGCCTGCGCGGACGCCGTTATCGTCGGTAGCGTGTTAGTCGAAATCATTGAACAACATGCGGCTTCACCCACTGAGATGTGCGATGCGCTGACAACCTTCGTGGCGCGCCTGCGCACCGCCATGGATGCTCCGCGGGCGGCATGAGGCATGCAGCAAATGAACTGGTTTAAAAAACTTCTGCCGTCGCGGATTCGAACTGAAGGAACGCCTAAGAAGTCGATCCCGGAAGGCGTGTGGAGCAGCTGCCCGAGCTGCAAGGCGGTGTTGTATCGAGCTGAGCTCGCGCGCAATCTCGAGGTATGCGTGAAATGCGCACACCACATGCGGGTGTCCGGTCGTAAACGCCTGCAGCAATTTCTTGATCCGGGCACGACCCTGGAAATCGCGAATAACCTTGCGCCGGTTGATTTTCTCAAGTTCAAAGACACCAAGCGTTATCGCGATCGGCTGCAGAGCGCGCAGAAGGAAACCGGTGAATCCGATGCCCTGATTGTCATGCGCGGCGCGGTACTTGGCGTGCCATTAGTCGCGGCGGCCTTCGATTTCGGCTTTATGGGCGGTTCCATGGGTTCGGTGGTGGGCGAGCGTTTTGTGCGCGGCGTGCGGCGCGCGCTGGACGAACGCCTGCCGTTCCTGTGTTTTAGCGCCAGCGGCGGCGCGCGCATGCAGGAGGCGCTGGTGTCGCTCATGCAAATGGCTAAAACCAGCGCCGCACTCGCTAATCTGCGCGCCCAGCGGCTGCCGTACATTTCGGTGTTGACCGACCCGACCACCGGTGGCGTTTCGGCCAGCCTGGCGACGCTCGGCGATATCATTATCGCTGAGCCCAACGCATTGATCGGTTTCGCCGGCCCGCGGGTCATCGAGCAGACGGTTCGTCAGGTGTTGCCGGAAGGTTTCCAGCGCAGCGAGTTTTTGCTCGAACATGGCGCGCTTGATTTGATCTGCGATCGGCGCGAATTGCGACCGCGCATCGCTGCGATCTTGAGTTTACTCATGCATACCGAACAGCCGCGGTTACCGGCAGCCACCGGCACGGCCTAGGGTCATATACCAAGCATGGCGGCGCCGTCCCAGTGGTTGAACGCGGAAACGCCGGGCGCGGCCGCGCCACGCGCGTTGAGTGAGTGGCTGGCCTGGCAGGAGTCGTTGCACCCCAAAGATATCGAGCTCGGGCTTGAGCGATGCCAGCTGGTGGCTGAGCGCATGGGGTTATTACCACCGCGCTACACCGTCATTACCGTTGGTGGCACCAATGGCAAAGGCTCGACGGTCGCCATGCTGGAGTGCATTTACCGTGCGGCCGGTTATCGCGTCGCGGCCTATACCTCGCCCCATCTGTTGCGTTACAACGAGCGCATCAAGATTGACCATGAAGCGGTGTCGGATGCCCAAATCTGCGCCGCGTTTGCCGCAGTTGAACAGGCGCGCGCAGCAATCCCGCTGACAGTTTTTGAGTTCGGAACGCTCGCCGCGCTCTATATTTTCGCCGCGAGTGAACTCGATCTCGCCATTCTGGAAGTGGGCATGGGGGGACGCCTGGATGCGGTGAATATTGTGGCGGCTGATCTTGCGGTGATTGCCACATTGGATATTGATCACGTTGAGTTTCTCGGTCGCACACGAGAGGCCATTGCGCGCGAGAAGGCGGGCATTATGCGCCCGGGGCGGAGCGCGATTTGCTCTGATCCGCAGGTGCCACAGAGCGTGCTGACTAGCGCCGAAGCCTGCGGCGCAAAGTTGGAACTCCTGGGGCAGTCTTTTCACTTTGTGGATAATCAGACGTATTGGACTTGGTGGTCTGGCGAGCACGTGCTCGATCAGCTGCCGCAACCGAGTTTGCGTGGGAGCTATCAGTTGCGCAATGCGGCGGGTGTCCTCAAAGCAGTAGAACTATTGTCGACCCGCCACCCGGTGACCAAGGAACAGATTGCAAGCGGCCTGGCGAGCACGGAGCTCCCTGGGCGTTTCCAGCGTATTCCCGGCGAGATTGAGTTCATTTTAGATGTCGCGCATAACGCACAAGCCGTGGCGTCCTTCGTCGCCACCTTGCGGACCTTGCCAGCACCGCGCAGCACTCATGTGATTCTGGGGATGCTGAGCACCAAAGATCGCGCCAGCGTCATGCAGAGCCTGAGTCAAATCACTGATCACTGGCACCTCGCCACGGTAACCGCGCGCCACGGAGCAACCAGTGCGGAACTCCATGAGACCTGGCGTGGGTTGGCGCGACGCGGCACGGTCACCACGCATGCCTCGGTGCGTGAGGCCTATGCGAACGCGGTGCAAAGTGCGCAGCGCGGTGATCGGATTTTGATCGTTGGCTCGTTCATCACGGTGGGTGAAGTCCTCGCGATCCTGCAACAGGACACCGTTGCCGGCTAGTCCGGGAACGCCACCATGGATCCACTTTTAAAGCAGCGTTTGGTGGGAGCCTCCGTCATGGTGGGGCTGGCGGTGATCATTATTCCGACTTGGCTTGAACAAGAAATGTCGGTGCCGGCGCCGGTGGTTCAGCGCGATATGGCGCCGATGCCAGCGACCGAATTGCCGCGCGAGCCGGCCAGGATTGAATCCATCATCGAGGAGGAGATCAGCAGTGGCCTGGAGGCCTCCAATGCTGAACTGGCCGAGCGCCTCCCTGTGTTACAGGGGCCACCGCCTACTGCCGCTGCGTCGCCGAAGTCGCGTGTTGAAGCGGCGGCGCCAATCGATATTGCTGAGGCGCAGGCAGGTGCTTCGCCCGTCACTCAAACACCGACTAGTCAGCCACCCCTCGCCAGCGCGGGTGCGGACCAAAAGTGGATGATTCAGCTCGGCAGTTTCGCGCGTCGCGAGAATGCGGAAAGTCTTCACACTAAACTGCGCAAAGCGGGCTTTGCTGCCTCGGTGGTGCCGCTCGACGCGCGCGGCAAAGTTTCCTATCGGGTGAGGGTAGGCGGTAAAACCAACCGTCAAGACGCCGAGCGACTGCACCTTCGCCTGCAGCAGGAACTAAGCGTGTCGGGCATGCTGGTAAGGGGAGACTGATATGGCGCTGCAATGGGCGGATATCTTCATTCTTACTGTGCTCGGCATCTCGGCGTTACTCAGCCTGTTTCGTGGCTTGATTCGCGAAGTCTTGTCGTTAGTTGCGTGGCTGGTGGCTGGTTGGGTGGCGTTCAAGTTTGCCGGCCCGCTCAGCGATCAACTGATCAATATGGTCTCTGTGCCGTCGGTGCGCATGGCATTGGCGTTTATCGCCTTATTGCTGGCGGTACTGATGGTGTTTGGCGTACTGAATTTTCTGATCAGCAAGTTGATCGAAAGCACGGGTTTGAGCGCCACCGACCGCATGCTCGGCGTGATATTCGGGC
>CAMATU010000270.1 GCA_945861225.1 Klebsiella pneumoniae | reverse complement strand
ATTTTGCTGATGGCGTTCTTCGCGGACGCCGCGACGGCGGTCGACATGTGCGTGATATCTTCGTGCTGCCATAGGATCTCGAAGATATCCATGGTGTCTTTTTTGCCTTTGACTGGCGCGCGATCAATGCAACGCGTGTTGGCTTTGAGCAGTGGGGGTAACTCAGTCACGGTGACTTCGGTAGTAATGATTTGGCCGGCTTTCGCCATGGACCCCATGCGCGCCGCGACATTCACCGCATCGCCGAAAACGTCGCCCGCTTCGATAATCGCCGAACCGTAGTGCACACCCACGCGAATTGCGAGCGCAATTGGGCCGGCGTTGGTTTGCTCGATGATTTTGTCATCGACCGCTTCCTGCATCGCGCAAGCCGCGATTACCGCCTGTTCGGCACTGGGAAAGGTACACATGATCTCGTCACCGATGGTCTTGATCAGCTTGCCACCGTGGTGTTCGACCACGTTCGTCAGCACCTGCAGGCAGCCACTGACCTTGGCGCGCGCGCGTTCATCGCCGAGTACCTCATACATGCGGGTACTGCCGCTGATGTCCGCGAACATGATGGCGAGGTGGCTGGTCGTTAATCCCATGGTCAGTGACGTCCACTTAACGCGGAACGAATAATTCCTCTCCAAGGAACACTGGGCGGTTGCGCATCGCCTAGCTTCGAATGATACGATCAAAAATGAAGTTCACTACCGAAGTGACTATACATTAAGCGAATGCCGGCCTGACCGGCAACGCCTTAGCAGATGGCCAGCCGGCCATTCCAAGGAGCTCCAGGGTGACGATTCCGGTTTGGTTACGTTACGGCTTATGCGGTCTGCTTGGGGCCGCGCTTGGTGTCGGCGCAATGTCCACGCGAATGGTAAGCGGAGATCGTGCATTGGCGGACTCGCCACTGGGGGTTACAGCGCCGGCAAAAGTGCTCGAATTGACGCAACTGAAGCGCCTTATCGGTGTGGCAGACGCCACTGAGAGAAGTCGCATCCTGGAGTCCGCAGACTCATTCAAGGCCTTTGTGGAACAGGAAGCGCAGAATCAGTCGGTGTTGATTTCCGCCTATGCGCAGGCGGCAGATCGCGAACCAGCCGCCCAAACACTGATGAATCGCGCGGCGCAGCGCGTGCTGGTGGAGTCTTATCTAGGCGAAATCCTGCGCAGCAAAATGGCCGCGAGTACACCATCTGCCGAGGAGGCACGCGCGTTCTACACGGAGCATCCCGAACAATTCCAAATTCCCGAGCGCGTGCATCTGTGGCAGATATTTCTGCCGGCCACCAGCGACACCGAACGGCAGAATGCGCAGGCCCTGGGGCGTCAACTCATGGAATCCCTGGTGAGTGGCAAGGATTCGATGGCGGAACTCGCCCAGCGCCATTCGGGGCACCCGGCAAGCCGCCTCAACGGGGGCTATATGGGACTGCTGTCGTTGGCGGAACTGAAGCCCGAAATACGCGTCGCCATTGAGGGAGTTTCCACTGGAAAGTACGTTGGGCCGGTGGAATCGGCGGAAGGCTACCACCTGCTACAGCGTGGAACTGCGGTGGCGGGCAGCAAGCTGGAGTTCACCGCGGCCGAATCACAGGTTCTGGAGTATCTGCGGCGGCAAGTGGCGGATGAAGTTCGCCGCCAAGCAGTGCAACAGATGGTGGCCACCTACCCAGTCACCTTTGAGACGGACCATTTGGCCGATTGGCGTACCAAGCTCATGCAAATGAATGAGGCCGGAGCACCTGCCAAAGAGGCTAAGTAGGTCGCGCCAGCTGGCTAGAATTTGCGCAGGAATTGGTGCACCATGCGTCGCATGAGTGTGACCCTCTCACGCACCGCCTCAGTTGTTCGCAAGGCCTACGCCGCACCGGTGCCACGCGTGCGGCACGCCGAGATCGCCCGTGAAGAAGCGTCCGCATATCGCGCCTCACCTACGAAATCAGCGCCGGCGTCAGTACAGACCATGGGCTACGTCGGTCTGCAACAGGCCCTCGCGCATCTCCCAGCTACCGCTTCCGCTGTGCCTGCTACCCTATTAACCGCAGTGATTCATACGATGGGTGGCGCCGCGACTTCCGTCGCGCGCGGCCTGTACATCAATACCGCAACCTAAAACGCGTCTCTCGCACCACTTGGCTATTGTTGAGGGGCGCTCGCTGCCTTGCCGAATTTGGCGATGAGGTCCTGGGACAGCGCGTCCGCCTTCTGCAGTTCCGCTGGCGCTAAATTGTCCTTGGCGGCTTTAAGTGCCGCGGTCGCTTTGGCGTTACCGAGGTGGGCGGACACCCCATACCAGCCATAGGCATATTCCATATCCTGCGGCACGCCGACCCCATGTTCGTACAGCTTACCGAGTCTGAACTGGGCTTCCGGCACGCCTTTTTCAGCCGCCTTGCGAAACCATTTCGCAGCCTCCGCCGGATTTTTCTCGAGGCCGCGACCGTCCGCATACATTCGCGCGAGGAAGTATTGCGCATAGGCGTGGTCGGAGGTTTCGGCGAGGGGCACGAAAGTCTGCAGCGCTTTTTCGAAATCCCCGGCCACCATCGCGGCCACGCCGTCATTGAAATCGGCTCGAACATTGGTGGCCAGCGCACATAGGAGAAGGAGTGTGACGCGAGTAATCGTTTGCTGGTGCACGAGGCTTCCTTTGGTGGGTTGATGCGACTGGCGATTAGAGCGCGGCATGATAAACGAGTTCCGTCCGCTGGCGACCATTGAGCAACGGTGTCCCGAATCCCTGTTAGAATCCAGGCCGATTTTGCCTAATCGCTAGCAACCCTAATGAAGTCACAAACACTCTACGACAAGCTTTGGGATTCGCATCTCGTTGAAACCTACGACGATGGTTCGGCCCTGATTTATATTGATCGCCATATCGCGCATGAGGTCACCACGCCGCAGGCATTTGAAGGGCTAAAACTCGCCGGCCGCAAGCTCTGGCGAACTGCCGCGACAGTCGCCGTCTCTGATCACAATGTGCCGACCAAGGATGTCCGCAACATCACGGATCCGGTCGCCAAAATTCAACTTGAAACGCTGGCCCGGAATTGCCGCGAACACAAAATCACCCACTTCGATATCGGGGACATTCGGCAGGGCATCGTGCATGTCACTGGCCCTGAACAGGGTTGGAGTTTGCCCGGCATGACCATCGTGTGTGGTGACTCGCACACCGCAACCAACGGCGCGCTCGGCGCGTGGGCCTTCGGGATTGGCACCTCCGAAGTCGAACACGTCATGGCCACCCAATGTTTGGTGTTGCGCAAGGCGAAGAACCTGCTGATCCAGGTGAACGGCAGGCTCGCGCCGGGGGTCAGCGCCAAAGATTTAATACTTGCGATAATCGGGCGCATTGGCACCGCCGGGGCCACCGGGCACACCATGGAGTATGCCGGCGAGGCAATCAGCGCATTGTCGATGGAAGAGCGGATGACGGTCTGCAATATGTCGATTGAGGCCGGCGCGCGGGCTGGGCTGGTAGCGGTAGATGAAACGACTTTGAATTATGTGGACGGTCGACCTCGGGCTCCCGCCGGCGCGTCGTGGTCGCGCGCAGTGGAGGCGTGGCGGGCATTACGTTCCGATCCCGCGGCAGTGTTTGATACCACGGTTACTTTTGACGCGGGGCAGATCGCGCCGCAGGTGACCTGGGGCACGTCACCCGAAATGGTGCTGCCGATCTCCGGGCGGATCCCTGATCCCGCCGAGATTCGCGACGAAATGAAGCGGATTGGTGTGCAGAACGCGCTGAAATACATGGACCTAAAACCCGGTACTGCACTCACCGATATCGCCATCGACAAAGTATTCATTGGCTCGTGCACTAACTCGCGGATCGAAGATTTACGGGTGGCGGCAGCGGTGGTGCGCGGTAAGCATCTCGCGAAGAATGTGAAACTCGCGCTGGTGGTCCCTGGATCCGGCCTGGTTAAACAGCAAGCTGAGCGCGAAGGACTGGACGCCGTGTTTCGCGCGGCCGGTTTCGAATGGCGCGAACCCGGGTGTTCGATGTGCCTGGGGATGAATGCCGACCAACTCGCTTTCGGCGAACGCTGTGCCTCAACCTCCAACCGCAATTTCGAGGGGCGCCAGGGCCACGGTGGCCGGACCCACTTAGTGTCACCCGCGATGGCGGCGGCGGCCGGCATCGCCGGCCATTTTGTTGACTCGCGAGGGCTGTAAATATGGACGCATTCACCTCTTTGAGCGGCATCGTCGTGCCGCTTGATCGACCGAATGTCGATACTGATGCGATCATCCCCAAGCAATTCTTGAAATCGATTAAGCGTTCGGGCTTTGGGCCTAATCTCTTCGATGAGTGGCGCTATCTCGATAAGGGTGAACCCGATAAGCCGAACGCCGGGCGGCCACTGAATCAAGCGTTCGTGTTGAACCAGCCGCGGTACCGTGGCGCACAAATCCTGCTCGCGCGCGATAATTTCGGCTGTGGCTCGTCGCGCGAACACGCACCATGGGCAATTGTTGATTACGGGATCCGCGCGATCATCGCGCCGAGTTTCGCCGATATTTTCTATAGCAACTCGGCCAAGAACGGGTTGCTTTTGGTGATTTTGCCAGCGGCGGTGGTCGAGCAGCTCTTCGTCGCGTGTACGGCGCAGGCTGGTTACCGACTCACCATTGATCTGGCGAGTCAGCAGGTGCTTGCTGAGAATGGGGATTCTTTCGCGTTCGACTATAACGCCGGCCTCAAACATCGCATGTTGAATGGCCTCGACGATATCGGCATTACCTTGCAGCGCGCGGAGGTTATCCGCGCCTTTGAAGATCGCCGGAAAATTGCCGCCCCATGGTTGTTCGCCGAGGAGAACTCTCGCGCATGATTTATCAACTCGAAGACCGCCGCGTGCACGCGGAAGGCGATTATTGGGTCGCCGATTCGGCTACTGTGCTGGGTTCAGTGTTGCTCAAACACAATACGAGCGTGTGGTTTGGCGCGGTGATCCGCGGTGATCGTGAGCCGATCACGGTCGGTGAAAA
>CAMATU010000269.1 GCA_945861225.1 Klebsiella pneumoniae | reverse complement strand
CGGGTCTACGCGGCTAACGCCGCTGCGCCCGGGATGACGGGGTTTAGACGGCGGCGAGCCTGGGTGAATAACGGAAAGTGTGCAGCCCGGAACCTCGTCATCCCGGAAAGTGCGGTCACAGCCGGAGCTCCGGCGAAAGCTGGGGATTTATCCGGGATACATCCTGAACATCAGCGCCCCGCCCCAATCCCTGCCGAGATCGTCTTCTTTAACTGCGCCTCGAAGTAGGCAATCGTCGGGACTAACCCCTGGCGCAGCTTCACCTGAGGTTCCCACTGCAATTCGGTGCGCGCACGGGTGATGTCGGGGCAGCGCTGCTTCGGATCGTCGCTGGGCAGCGGCTTGTACACCAGCGGCGAGCTTGAGCCGGTGAGTTCAATCACGATCCCAGCCAGCTCGGCGATCGTGAATTCGTCGGGGTTGCCGAGATTGATCGGGCCGATCACGTCATCGGCAGTGTGCATGAAGGCGATAAATCCGCGTATTAAATCCTCGGCGTAGCAGAAAGAACGCGTTTGCTGACCATCTCCGTACAGCGTGATTGGTTCATTGCGCAGTGCCTGCACAATGAAGTTGGACACCACGCGCCCGTCATTCGGATGCATGCGCGGTCCATAAGTGTTGAAGATTCGCGCGACCTTGATCCGCAAGTGGTGTTGGCGGTGGTAGTCGAAAAATAGCGTCTCGGCACAGCGCTTGCCTTCGTCGTAGCACGCGCGAAGGCCAATCGGGTTGGTGTTTCCCCAATAGGTTTCGACCTGCGGATGGACGGTCGGATCGCCATACACCTCGCTGGTTGAGGCCTGCAGAATTTTCGCACGCACTCGTTTGGCGAGACCCAGCATATTGATCGCGCCGTGCACACTGGTTTTGACAGTCTGCACGGGGTTGAACTGGTAGTGCACCGGTGACGCCGGGCAGGCCAGGTTGTAGATCTCGTCGCATTCGACATAGAGCGGGAAGGTGACATCGTGCCGCATCAACTCAAAGTAGGGATGGCCGAGAAGTTCGGCGATGTTGTCCTTGGTGCCGGTGTAGAAATTATCCGCGCACAGAACCTCGTGGCCAGCCTCCAGCAGCGCGGCACACAGATGTGAGCCTAAGAAGCCAGCACCCCCGGTGACCAAAATGCGGCGCCGAATGGCGGTTGAAGCAGTGCTCTGTTCCATGCTGGGTACGGACCTTTCAGGCTAAGTGAAACGCGCGCGGACTGAATGATGCGCGCGAACCATAAACCACTGGCGGCAGGCTTGCCATCCAACCTGAGCCCAGTTAGCGCAGCTGGCACGGGCATTGCTCTCTCCCTTGGCTAAGCTTGATTCAACCATTAGAACGAAGGCGCGAAACATGAGTGATGCAGTCGCACTAAATCCGGTCTCAACCTCTCCGAGCTCGGCTAAACCGCTGATTGAGAAAGACAACAAGCCGCTCGACGAGCACGATCCCGCGGCCTTCGCGAATGTATTGCAGGCCGTGATTGAGCCACCATCGGCGCCCCCTGAAATTCCGCCAATCCTGATGCCTGGCGGTGAATTGCCGGTGGCAAACGCAGAGTTGCCGCCGGATCTCGCGGCGAATGGACTGCTGGGAGCCGTACCCATGCCATTCGCGAGCACCGAGTCGGGGCTTATGGGCGCCACGGCCGGCAGTCACGGCACGCTTGCAGCAGTCCCCGCGAGTGGGGCTCGAACCTCGCTGGTAAAGTCCATGAAGCAAGAGCTCGCGCCGGCGCAAGCACCAGTAGCGGCCACTACTGACATCGACCCCACGCTGGATGAGGGGTTTTCTGCTGTGCATGGTGCGCAAGGTCAAGCGGAGTTCTCAGGAGATTCGTTTGGTGGGTCCACGCCATTTGGTTTGACGACAACCACCCCGGCAAGCGCCACCTCAGCCCCGGCACCGAAGGCGCGGCCTTGACGGCCAGCCACCAAACCAAGCATGCAGAACCGCCGAAGTTGACCTTGGATAGCAAGCTGCCACTGATGAGCCCGCAGTTTGCCGACCGGTTTGCCGCGCAGGTGACGGTGTTGGTCGAACATGGCGTGAATCTCGCGCAAATCAGCCTCAATCCACCCGAACTCGGCCCGATTGAAGTCCGGATCTCGCTCGTACAGGACGAAGCCAAAGTACAGTTCTCCTCGCCGCATGGGGTGGTGCGTGAGGCGATGAACGACGCGCTGCCAAAACTGCGCGAAATGCTGGAAAGTTCTGGTCTGCGTTTGAACGATTCAGGGGTCTTCGCCCAGTTGCCCCAGCGCGACCAGCTCGGCGGGCAACCGCCCGGCACGCCTGGACGCGGACCTGCCGACGTGTCGTGGGACGAGCAGACCGAAGGCCCGGTAGCCAGTCACCAGCGGTCGCTGCATTTAGTGGATGCGTACGCATAGCAGCCGCGGACTTAGGAAGAATCTGCTGCGGCGCTGGGACAGCGGTCCATATTCGCGCGCATGTTCGTTAAATAGAACCACTATTCGCCTCACATGCGCGCCAATCTGGCCTCGCTCTCCCAACGCCTCGCGACGATTCCCTAAGTCCGCGGCTGCTAGGCGAACTGTCAAACCGTTGGCAGGGCGCTTGAGGCCGGACCAGGAGATGGTCAAGACCTTGGCACTGAGGCCTTAAATTTCTGCTAACCCCTTGATTCCTTGCACCCTCTTTGAGTGGCACAAGGCTTGCTTTCTCCTCCTCCAAAGTCATTGGAGGTGCATATGTCTGACGCAGCGAAACCCGAAGCCAAGGCTGGCGGAAACAAGAAACTTATCATCATCGTGGTTATCGCGGTGTTGGTCTCAATCGGAGCGGCAGTAGGCGCCACCCTCATGCTGACGGGCGGCAAGCACAAGGAAGTCGCCACCAAGCATCAAAAGGGCGATGCCGAGGAAGGCGACGAAGCGGCCGCCAATGAAGGTGAAGGCAAGGACGAAGAAAGTGCTGAGGAAGGCGACGAAGAAGGCAAGGAAGGTGTTGGCCCCACCTATGTTTCGCTCGAGCCCGCGTTCGTCGTGAACTTTCAGGATCAGAACAAACACACCAAATTTCTGAAGGCCGAGATCAGTGTGGTGGCCGGTAGCGTGAAGGCGCAGGAGGCGCTGACTCTGCATATGCCAGCGGTGCGCAACAGCCTGGTGATGTTGCTGAGTCGTCAGGTGTTTGAGGATCTCGCGACCAATGACGGCAAGGAGAAACTGCGCAGCGAGGCGCTAACCGCCGTGCAAGAGGTCGTCACGAAGCAAGCCAGCAAGAAGGTTGCGAAGGCGGTCAAGGATCTCTACTTCTCAAGCCTCGTGATGCAGTAGCGCGTCATGGCGAATAAGGATCTTTTATCGCAGGACGAAATCGACGCCCTGCTCTCGGGTGTCGATGGTGGCGATGTCGATATCGAGCCGATTGACGACGGTCCGGCAGGATCGATTAAGAATTACAACTTCGCGAGCCAGGACCGCATCGTGCGTGGGCGCATGCCGACGCTCGAGATGATCAACGAACGCTTCGCGCGCAATCTGCGCATTCGGCTGTTCAATCTGCTGCGGCGTTCGCCCGTCATCTCGGTGGAAGGCATCCAGATGATCAAGTTCGGTGAGTACGTGCATACCCTGCTGATGCCGTCCAATTTGAATGTGATCAAAATCAAGCCGCTGCGCGGCTCGGCGCTGTTGGTGTGCAATCCGAAATTGGTGTACTCGCTGGTCGATTGCTTCTTCGGTGGCGCCGGTCGTTTTCACACCAAGATCGAAGGCCGGGATTTCACCGGCACTGAAATGCGCATCGTGCGCAAACTTATCGATATGTCTTTTGAATCGCTCTCAGAAGCCTGGGAGCCGGTTCTGCCGCTCGAATTTGAATACGTCAACTCAGAGGTCAATCCGCATTTCGCAAACATTGTGAGTCCCAGCGAAGTGGTGGTGATCTCCACTTTTCACATTGATCTCGAAGGTGGCGCCGGACATCTGCACGTGACCATGCCCTACTCCATGGTCGAACCCATTCGAGAACTGCTCGATGCCGGAATTCAAAGCGACACCTTAGATAAGGATTCGCGCTGGAGCTCATTGCTGCAGGAGGAAGTAAAGACCGCAGAAGTGGAACTCCGGACCAGACTCGCGACGACTGAAATCACGGTCGGCGATTTGATCAACTTCAAAGCGGGTGATGTGCTGCGCATGGATTTGCCGGAAACGGTGCTGGCGTTTATCGATGATGTGCCGGTTTTCCGTGCGAAATATGGTGTTTCGCGCGGTAACTACGCCTTGCAGGTCGATACCTTGTTACGCCATTCGGAGATTACCCCACGGGGCGGAATTGATATGGGAGCGACGACATGAGTGATCTAGAAACCGCAGCGGGCGATGACTGGGCCGCGGCACTTGCCGAGCAAAGTGCGAGTGAAGGCGGTAAGGACGAATGGGGTGAGGCGCTGGCCGAGCAACGCGCCAGTGACAGTGGCGCGGATGATTGGGGTGCCGCGCTTTCTGAGCAGCGCGCGGCGGAAGCGCCCAGGTCCAGCCCTGGCAATGTCGCGCCGGCGACCCTGGAAACCTTGCACAGTGCAGGCACGCAGGGCCGCGGCGCAGATCTCGACAGCATCCTTGATATCCCGATCACGTTGTCGGTAGAGATCGGCAAAAGCAAATTAAGTATTCGCAATCTTCTGCAGCTCAATCAAGGTTCAGTGGTTGAGCTTGATCGGATGGCGGGCGAGCCGCTGGACGTGCTGATCAACGGCATGCTGGTGGCGCACGGCGAAGTGGTGGTGGTGAACGAGAAACTCGGCATTCGCTTAACGGATGTGGTGAGCGCGCAAGAGCGCGTGAGGAAGTTGACCTAGCAACTGCTGAGTTTCTGTTTGACCCGCAGCTGGCTGCGCAGGCCGCTGCGTAAAATTAACTAGAGGGCCCTAAATAGCCCGCACTGAAATGGAAAAAAACGCGAGATGTGACGAAAGTTTTTAGGGTCGTCATCCCGGGCGCAGCGGCGTTAGCCGCGCAGACCCGGGATCCAGGGGCGCCAAAAGGACCAGATGGATCCCGGATAAGTGCTACGCACTTTCCGGGATGACGGGAATAG
>CAMATU010000268.1 GCA_945861225.1 Klebsiella pneumoniae | reverse complement strand
CAGCTCCGCATTCGCCTTTTCATCTGTGAAAGTTTCAGCGAAGTTCGCGAGCCAAATGCCAAAGCCAGGCTCGGCATAGAGATGGTCCCAAAACGCGCGGCGTTCCGCGGGCGCAACGTCGTAGAAACTTCGTCGATCCGGCTCGTGTTCGAAGGCCGCCGGTGAGCGCGCGCAAGCCGCGAATATTTCATCGTAGCGGGCGCGGATCGCAGCCATCTCTTGTGAACTTATCTGCCCGTTGTTCAGTGGCGCAGCCCAGTTCGCGCGACGCTGAAAAACCGTTAAATGACCTGCCTGCCGCGCGACTTCCGGGATAATTTGAATTGCCGTAGCACCCGTTCCGATAATCCCGACCCGCTTGCCGGCTAGATCCAGGGGCTCGTGCGGCCAGTTGGCGGTATGAAAAGAGATCCCCTTGAAATCAGTCATGCCGGCGATTTTTGGCAGCGTCGGCGTCGAGAGCGGGCCTATCCCTGTCACAACGATGCGCGTGGACAGCGTGCGCCCGTCGTTGAGCGTTAACAGCCAGCAGTCGGCCTCCTCGTCGAAACGCATGGCGTCGATCCGGCAGCCGAATTGCATGTGCTCGCGCAGCCCCAGTTTGTCGACCACGAAGTTCAGATAGCGCAGCGTTTCTGGTTGCGGTGAGAAGCGCTCCTGCCAGTGCCATTCATTCAGCAGTTCCTTAGAGAACGAATAGCCGTAGGTGTAGCTCTCTGAGTCGAAGCGTGCCCCCGGATAACGGTTGTTGTACCAAGTGCCTCCCACCCCAGTGTTCACGTCCAGCACCGTGGCGCGCACGCCGAGATCGACCAGCCGCTTGATCTGATAAATGCCGGAAACTCCTGCGCCGATCACGATGACTTCGTAGTCATAGCGTACCGCTTGCGCGTTGGTCGGGCTTGATTGCGTTGCGGTCTTCGCCATGGGGCACCTCCTCACTATCTGTCTGCCAACTGTAAGCGATTTAGCGCCGGGTTGCCCTTGATCGGCATCAATTGAACGCGGGCAGCACTTCGCGCAGGCGAATTCTGAAACTGAAATAATGGGGGCAAGATGTGACGCTTCGCAGAATTCGCGGTCGTTCTTACGCGCGGCTTTTTTTACTACACTCCCAGACAAACACAGGAAACGCCAATGTCACTGAGCCTCGATGTCGCCGCCATCCGTGCACGCTACCAGCAAGACGGTGTGGTCTATCTCCCGGGCGTTCTCGATGCCCGCACGCTGCAGCTGGCCGAACGCTGTTTTTACTGGACGCTGGAGCATCCCGGTCCTGGCGCCGGTGCAGTGTTGCAAGGTACGCCCGGTACTTTCTATCAGGATCAGGCCAATCCGGATTCGTTTCCGGCTTACCGCGAGCTGCTGCGCGAAACGTTGCTGCCCGATCTCGCCGCCGCCCTGTTCGGCAGCGCCAATGTGTGGCTGATGTATGAGCAGATTTGGCTCAAGGAAGGCGCCGATACACGGCGCACCCCATGGCATCAGGATCTTCCTTACCTGCCAGTGGCCGGCGACCATCTCGCGGTGATGTGGCTCAATCTCGATCCGGTGGCGAGAGAAGAATCGCTGGAATTTGTCCAGGGCTCGCACCGCGGTCCGCTCTACAATCCATCGGCATTCAATCCAGACGATGTCAGCGCCAGTTTGTTTGACGGGCCTGAGTGGCCGTCGTTGCCGGACATCGATGCTGCACGCGAGCAATTTTCAATCCTGTCCTGGGCCATCGCGCCCGGCGATGTGGTGGTGTTCCACCCCGCGACCTTGCACGGCGGCGCGCCGACCCGCACGGGGCAGCGCCGCCGCACACTCTCGCTGCGTTTCTTCGGCGACGACGCGTGCTGCGCCAAACGCCCGCACGACGGCATGGCCAATGTCGATGGCTTGCAGCATGCGGACGGCGGGCGCCATCCGCTGAAGAAAATGGCGTTGGCGGCGAGTGGCGCGCCATTCCGGCATCCGGACTTTCCTCAGTTGAGACCATGGCCCGTTGCAAGCGCGCACGCTTGAGCGCCGCGCCAGTGCCACCCAATTCACAAACTTCTTGGTGGAAAGCTATTAGCGGTCGGCTGCCTCGGTTATCCCCGTCATCCCGGAGGGTGCGTAGCACTAATAGACGTCATCCCGGAATTTGCAGTCAAAGCCGAAGCCCCAGCGAAAGCAGGGGAAATATCCGGGGCAGGATCCATCTTGACCTTCTGGCGTCCTTGGATCCCGGGTCTGCGCGGCTAACGCCGCTTCGCCCGGGATGACGACCCTAAAAATATTCGCCACCTCTCGCGTTTTCCCCGTTTCAGTGCGAGCTATTTAGCAGCCTAAGTTCGACAGACTGCTAGACCGCGGGCCTGCCCATTCCCGCGCGAAAGTGTAGGTCTGCATCCATCACTGGTAACGCCCGCACGCGCGGGCCGCCCGCCGCATAGATCGCATCTACCAGCGCGCCGATGACGATCGGCACCGCGCCTTCGCCAACGCCTAACGGGTGGTCCCCTCCCGGTAACAGGTGCACGTCGATCACGGGCGCTTCGTTCATGCGCATGATCACATAATCGTGGAAGTTGCTTTGTTCGACGCGGCCGTTGGCGAGCGTGATCTTGCCGTGCAGCGCATTCGACAGACCGAATATCACCCCACCCTCAATTTGCGCTTGAACGATTTGCGGGTTCAACGCGAGCCCGCAGTCGACTGCGGCTGTCACTTTCTCAACCTTGATACCCCCTTCGCCGTCGAGCTGCACGTCGAGCGCGATTGCAATGCACGGCGACGGGTAGTGCGGTGCATAGCTCAGGTCGAAAACCGCAACGCCTCGCCCGCGACCACTGCCCGCAGCGGGTGGTGGCCCAGCGCGCGAAACCACTTCCTCCAGCACCTCTCGCGCGCGGCGCACGCGTGAGATCGCGTCTGCTGGGTCAGGTTCATTCGCGCTGATTCGTGTTTCATCGAGCAATTTGCGCTGCATCTCAAGCGAGGTGAGTCCGGCGGCCTCCGCCAGTTCGCACATGAAGCCGTGGTTCATCCACGCGTTTTGGCTATGTCCCACACCGCGCATCCACGCGAATGGGGGCGGTGTGTCGATCGTGCTGTAGCGCACTTCGACATTCGGCACCGGAAACAGGAAACGACTCGCACCATAGGGTTGAAACGGCGAGCGTCCCTGTACGACATGACTCGTCCACGCGACTGGCAGGCCGGCGGCGTCGAGACCACCGCGAAAGCGAGTGATCATCACCGGTGGATAGTAACTGCGCCGAATGTTTTCCTCGCGCGACCAGATGAGTTTGATCGGCGTGCCCGGCATTTCTTTCGCGACTTGCACAGCCTGACTCACATAATCATTGTGCAGCCGTCGTCCGAAACCGCCGCCCGCCAAGGTGAGATGAAAGCGTGCGTCCTTCAGCGCGACACCCGCGGCGTAGGCCGCGATACGGAGCGCTTCGTCGCCGTACTGTGTCGGCGCCCAGGCTTCCACACTGTTCTCGCTGACGATCGCAGTGCAATTCATCGGCTCCAGCGCCGCGTGTTCCAGGAACGGATAGTAATATTCGGCGTCGACGACATTTTCCGCGGTGGTGAGCGCGGCAGCGGCGTCGCCTGCGCTACGCACGATCTTGCCTTCACGCTCAAGCGCGGCAGCGAGCGCGTGTGCGATGTCGTCGTTGCCGACAGTGGCGTACTTGCCGTCATCCCATTCGATCGGTAGCGCTTCGAGCGCACGTTGCGCCTGCCACCAGCTGTCGGCGACTACGGCGACTGCGTCATCCATCCCCCAGTCGATAATGTCCCATAACGTGGGCGGCACGGTGTAGCCACTGGGGCCGGCCAGGATGCGCACCACTTTATGCACACCGGGAAAATCTTTGATTGCCTCAGCGTCAAAGGTGAGGAGGCGACCGCCGAACACCGGCGCTTGGCGCACCGCTGCGTACTTCATGCCGGGCAGGCTGACATCGATACCGTAACTGGCCTGGCCCGTGACCTTTGCGAGGGTGTCACGTCGCGGTAAGGCTTGTCCGATGTAGCGCCACTGTGCGCGTGGCTTCGGCTTGACCGACGCGGCATCGGGCACCGGCATTGCTGCTGCCGCTGCGGCGAGTGCACCAAAGCCCACCGTGGTATCGGTGTCGCGCACGCGGACCACATGCTGTGCGATCGTCAACGACGACGCCTCAGCTTTGAGATGTGCGGCACCGGCCGCGAGCAGCATCGCGCGGATTTGCGCAGCGGCGATGCGCGTCGGCTCGAACAACTTCTCGGCACCCCAGCTCGCGAGCGTCGACGTATGCACGTAGACGTTATTTCGCAGGCGGTTGGTCTGCGGATCGTAGAACTCCCAAGCGACGCGCTCGAGATCGAGTTCGAGTTCATCGGCGATGACCTG
Source organism: Klebsiella pneumoniae (assembly GCA_945861225.1). Taxonomy (GTDB): domain Bacteria; phylum Pseudomonadota; class Gammaproteobacteria; genus CAIKBL01. The sequence continues at coordinate 730 of CAMATU010000268.1, read as the reverse complement.
CGCAAGTGCGGTGCTGATGCCCTGTCCGAGTTCGCTCTGTGGAATACGCACGGTGACGCGATCATCGGCATGGATGACGATCCACGAATGGATCTCGATCCCTGCTGCCGGAAGGCCGGCGGTTGCTGCCTGCGCCGGCAGAATAAAGTCGAACGCTACTCCTCCGGCCGTGAGCGCCGCGACGCGCAGGAACGCGCGGCGCGTCAGATCCTGTGGTGCCGCGTGATGTGGCGCGCCGGTCATGTGGGGGCACTCGCGGCGGCATGGATCGCCGCGCGAATGCGCGGATACGTGCCGCAGCGGCAGATATTCCGGATATGGGTATCGATGTCTGCATCGGTCGGCTGCGGAATACTTTTCAGCAAGGCGATCGCGGCCATGACCATGCCCGACTGACAGTACCCGCATTGCGGCACATTCCCTGCGATCCACGCCGCTTGTACCGGGTGCAGCCCCGCTGCGCTGATCCCTTCGATGGTGGTAATCGACTTGCCGGCCAGGGTTTTTACTGGCAACTGACACGCTGGCAGTGGCTGGCCGTCGACATGCACGAGGCAGGCGAGGCACTGCGCGACGCCGCAGCCGAACTTGGTGCCGGTGAGACCGAGCTTCTCGCGCAGAAACCACAGCAGCGGGAGTTCTTCCGCCTCATCCGCTTCAAACTCGCGACCGTTGATCGTCAATTTAATCAAAACAGATTCTCCCGCTTGGCATTGCGCCGGTGTGTGCC
>CAMATU010000267.1 GCA_945861225.1 Klebsiella pneumoniae | reverse complement strand
GGTCAGTTCGACGCGCAAGGATTCCTCGGGTTGGATGCCGAGAATCACCCAGTTCGAATGCAGCCGATCAACATGCGTACCGCGAAAAAACTGCAGCGGCGGATGCTTGAAGCAGATCGAGACCATCGAACGCGCTTCGGCCATGCGCTTGCCAGTGCGGAGATAAAATGGCACGCCACGCCACCGCCAGTTATCGATATAGACTTTGAGCGCGGCATAGGTTTCGGTCACGCTGCGCGGATCGACCTTCACTTCTTCGCGGTAGCCCGCCATTCGCGCGCCAGCCAGTTCGCTGGCCGCGTACTGCGCCCGAAACGCCTGGGAATGCACCGCGCCGCGCGTAATCGGTCGCACGGATTTGAGGACCTTCACTTTCTCATCGCGCAACGATTCCGCTTCCATCGCCGCCGGTGGCTCCATCGCGACCAGGGTCAGCATTTGCAGCAAATGGCTCTGGATCATGTCGCGTAACGCACCCGCGCTGTCGTAGAACCCACCGCGAGACCCCACCCCCAGGGTCTCGGCATGCGTTATCTGCACGTGATCAATGTAATTGCGATTCCACAGCGGCTCCAGCATCAGATTCGCAAAGCGAAATACCAGCACGTTCTGTACCGTCGCCTTACCGAGATAATGATCTATGCGATAAACCTGCGATTCCGCCACATGACGGCTGATCTTGCGTTGTAAATCCTGCGCACTGACGAGATCGTAGCCAAACGGCTTCTCGACCACGATACGGCGCCAACCACGATCTTCAGCGAGCAGCCCGTGTTGACTTAGATGTTCGGTGACCAACCCGAACTCAGCGGGGCCGACGGACATGTAAAACGCTGCATTCGGCGTAGCAGCATCCGCCAGATGGCCGTCGAGCAGCGGATACATCGCAGGATCGTGCAGATCGCCACGAAAATAATGAAGACGCGCGGCGAAGCGTTCGAAAACCTGCGTATCGAGTCCACCCCGCGCCTTGGCGCTCACCCAGGCACTGACAGTCTCCTGCCACTGCGCCTGGCTATATTCAGAACGACCGCAACACAGCACGCGCACGCCCTCATGCAGGCGCTGCGCACGATCAAGGTGATAGAGCGCCGGCAGCAATTTGATCGACGCAAGATTGCCAGTCGCGCCGAAAATCACATAAGTGCACGGCTCAGTCATCGAGTGCATGCTCCTTGCGCGCGCCCATCCAATCGAAATGAAAATGCTTGGCTTGCGGCGCATCGACTCGCTGATAGGTATGCGCGCCGAAGTAGTCACGCTGGGCCTGCAATAAGTTCGCCGGAAGTCGCGCGCAGCGGTAGCCATCGAAAAACGACAGCGCGGCGGTAAACGCCGGCAATGGAATGCCGCGCTCAATGCCGAAGCTCACCGCCCGGCGCCAGCCACTGGCGTAGCGCGCGAATTCGGTGACAAAAAATTCATCCACCAGCAGATTTTCGAGCGCCGGATCGCGCACATAGGCAGCTTTGATTTGATCGAGAAAGCGACTGCGAATAATGCAGCCGCCGCGCCACACCAACGCGATATCGCCAAACGCAAGTTGCCAGCCATAACTGGCAGCGGCCGCGCGCAGCAACATGAAGCCTTGGGCATAGGACACAATTTTCGAGCAATATAACGCCGCGTGAATCGCTTCCACCATCTGCACTGGGGGTGGTGCACCCGCGCGCACACCACCACTGGTGAGGATTCGCGCGGCCATTTCGCGTTGAGGTTTCAACGCAGACAAAAATCGGCTACTCACGGCTTCCGCGATCAACGTGAGCGGCACCCCGAGTTCGATGGCATTACTGGCAGTCCATTTGCCAGTCCCTTTTTGACCACTGCTATCGAGAATGCCATCAATGAACAGCGAATTATCGCGATTGCGCACGGCCAGGATGTCTGCCGTGATTTCAATCAGATACGACGCCAGCGGTCCTTGGTTCCAGGTCCGAAACGTCGCGGCAAGTTCGTCGGGGTTGAGCCCGACGCCTTCACGCAGCAGTTGATAGGCCTCACCGATCAACTGCATGTCGCCGTATTCGATGCCGTTGTGAACCATCTTCACGTAATGTCCGGCACCGCCGTCGCCAATCCATTCACAACATGGCGCACCGTCCACTTTCGCCGCGATCGACTGGAACATTGCGCGCACTCGCGGCCAGGCGGCGGCCGCGCCTGCCGGCATCAGCGAGGGGCCGTAGCGAGCCCCTTCTTCGCCACCGGAGATCCCCATCCCTATAAAGTGAATGCCGCGCGTCTGAAGATAAGCCAGGCGCCGGTTCGAATCTTCCCACAATGAATTGCCACCATCGATGATGATGTCGCCCGCCTCAAGCAGCGGCAGCAGCTGTTCGATTTGCGCATCGACCGCCGCACCGGCCTGAATCATCAGCAGGCACACTCGCGGGCGGACTAGGGCCGCAGTGAATTCGGCGAGCGTTGCGCAACTCAACAACGAATTGGCCGGATTCTCCGCCAGCAGCTGGGTGGTCTTGGCGAAGGTGCGGTTGTAGACCGCCACTGTGAGATTGTGATCGGACAAGTTAAGCGCGAGATTGCGCCCCATGACCGCGAGGCCGATGACGCCAATGTCAGCTGATTTCATGCGTATTGCGCCTTATTTCCCAGTCGCTGAGATAGCGGCTGTGCCACTTTTGGAAATGAACCTAATTCACCGAGCGCCATTGCTCCTATTCAGGATTCCACGCGCGCGCCGCTAGTTTGCCCTGCTGGGAGGAGCGCCTTATCGTTACGGATAGAGTTTAGTCACTGCCCATTGTGCGCCGTCGCGCCGGTAGCTGGTGCGATCGTGCAGGCGATAGGGGCGCTCTTCCCAGAACTCAAAACTCACCGGTTCTACCCGGAAGCCCGACCAGCACAGCGGTCGGGGAATCATCCCTGTACCAAATTGCGCGGTGAACTGCGCAACACTTTGTTCGAGCACCGCGCGGGACTCCAGGATCTGCGATTGTAGCGAGGCCCACGCGCCGATTTGAGAATCTCTGGGGCGACTCTGAAAATACGCATCGGCCTCAGTCGCACTGACGAGGCTCGTCGCGCCTTCGACCCGCACCTGACGACCTAACGATTTCCAATAAAAACACAGTGCAGCATGCGCATTGGCGCGCAACTCCGCACCTTTGTGACTGTCGAGATTGGTATAGAAGACAAAGCCCCGCGCATCAACCCCGCGCAGTAACACCATGCGCACTGCCGGTCGACCATCCGCAGTCACGGTGGCGACTGACATCGCACTCGGATTAGCCGGTTCGCTGCGTTCCGCGTCCTGTAACCAGGCTTGAAACCAGGCGAACGGATCGCGCACGTTCATATCCCGAAAGGATGCTTGAGCACAATCGTATGTGCGCGATCAGGCCCGGTCGAAATCATGTCGATTGGCGTCTCGGCGATTTCCGAAATGCGCGTGAGATAACGTCGCGCATTCAGCGGCAGTGCGGAATATTCCGTGATGCCGACAGTGGATTCATGCCAACCGGGCACAGTTTCATACACCGGCTGCACGGCTGCCATGGCTTCTGCGCCAATCGGCGAGCTATTCATTTCACCCTGCAGCGTGCGATAGCCGACGCACAGCCGAATCTCATCCATGCCATCCAGCACATCGAGCTTGGTCACGCACAGCCCGGAAATTCCGTTGGTCATGCGCGAGCGCCGCAGGGCAACCCCATCGAACCAACCGCAGCGCCGCGGCCGCCCAGTGGTTGCGCCAAACTCGTGGCCCCGCGTTGCCAAGCGTTGCCCGGTTTCATCGAACAGCTCAGTCGGAAACGGCCCGGAACCGACGCGCGTCGTATAGGCCTTGGTGATGCCAAGAATGTAATCGAGGCAGCGCGGGCTGGCCCCGGATCCCGTCGCCGCATAACCGGCCGTGGTGTTCGACGAAGTAACAAAGGGATAAGTCCCATGATCAATATCCAGCAAACTGCCCTGCGCGCCTTCAAACAGAATATTGCCGCCAGCAGCCTGAGTTTCGTAAATGATTTCCGCGACGTCGGCGACCAGCGGCACCAGATCTTCCGCGAAGCGCATTTGCTCATCCAGAATCTGCTGAAAGTCGAGCTTGTCGACCTTGTAGTAATTCGCGAGGACGAAGTTGTGATAATCGAGCACTTCGCCCAGTTTCGATGCAAAGCGTTCGCGATAGCGCAGATCGTCTACGCGCAGCGCGCGCCGCGCGACCTTGTCTTCATAAGCCGGACCAATGCCCCGGCCGGTGGTACCAATCGCCTGCGCGCCCCGCGCCTTTTCGCGGGCCTGATCGAGTGCTGCGTGGTACGGCAGAATAAGGGTGGCGGCCGGACTGATTTGCATCCGTTCGCGCGCCGGAATGCCTTTGGATTCCAACATCAGAATCTCTTCCATCAGGGCCGCCGGAGATACCACCACGCCATTCCCGATCAAGCAGCGCACCCCGGCGCGCAGAATTCCCGAAGGCACCAGGTGCAGCACGGTTTTCACGCCCTCGATCACCACGGTGTGCCCGGCATTGTGTCCACCCTGAAAGCGCACCACTGCGGCCACCCGTTCGGTGAGCATATCGACGACTTTGCCCTTTCCCTCGTCGCCCCATTGGGCGCCGATCACGACTACCGATTTACTCAAGACCATTCCTCAATATTTATAGATTTTGCAACTGCCAGGACCCAGCAACTTCCCGTAGTTGCTGCGCGCAGCGGGCTTCGTGAGTAGCACCGGACTGACCCGGCAAGGCTTGGATCACGACATGGCCTGCGCTACGCAGCGCCTCGATCGCGCTCTGCAACGCAGGCACACAGCCGGCGGGCGCAAAAATTGCTGGTTCAACCTTGCGGGGCAGCGCACTGATGCTGGCGAGCAGTTTCAGATCCGTACTGAAACCAGTGGCCGGTCGCGCGCGCCCGAAGTACGCCCCCACGTTGTCATAGCGACCGCCCCACGCAATCGCCCGGCCAAAACCCCGCGTATACGCCGCAAACATGAGCCCGGTGTGGTAGTGATAGCCGCGCAACTCCGCGAGATCCACATGAATTGGTGCGCGCGGACAACGTTGCTGAAGTTGCACGACCAACGCTGACAACGATTGCACCGCCGCTGTGACTGGCGCCGGTGCGCCGTCCAGGCGGG
>CAMATU010000266.1 GCA_945861225.1 Klebsiella pneumoniae | reverse complement strand
GGGCGCCAAAAGGACCAGATGGATCCCGGATAAGTGCTACGCACTTTCCGGGATGACGGGAATAGAAGCTGTCGGTATCCCAAATGCCGCGTCGAAGCATGCGTTTGTCTCACCCACAGTGCGGGCTATTTGGAAGATCGCCCAAGGATTGCCGACCAAATGACGGTAAACTCACGCACAAGATTTGCACTTCTAGCGCTGCTCGGCCTCGCCACGGGTGAGGTGGCGGCCGCTGCGGAGGTGTTGAACGCCACTCGCATCAGCCAAACCCTCGGGGTATTGGCGGCGATCGTCGCCGGCATTTTTGCGCTCGCCTATCTGCTGCGGCGAGTGCCGGGGATCGCGGCCCGCGCGGGCGGGGCACTCAAGCTGGTGGATGCCCTCTCAATCGGCACGCGTGAGCGAATTCTGTTGATCGACGTGGAGGGTGAGCGGCTGGTACTCGCCGTGGCGCCGGGGCGCATCGAACGCTTGCATGTGGTGCCGCGCGCCACTGCGCCAAGCGCGGCTACCTTTGTTAGTGCGCTGGCGACGGCGGAAGCAGCCCCTGTAGGCCAGGTATGACGCGGCTAACTTGCCACCGTTTGCTGCGCGGGGCGCTCGCGCTGGTGAGCTTGCTGGTGCCCTGTCTTGCCTTGGCGCAAAGCGGCTTCGAGGCGCTTTCAATCACCACCAACGCCAACGGCACGCAGACGTACAGCCTGACCTTGCAGATTTTGATCCTGATGACGGCGCTGACCTTGCTGCCGTCACTGGTGCTGGCGATGACTTCATTTACCCGCATCATCATTGTGCTTGCGATCCTGCGCCAAGCGCTCGGCACCGCGCAGACCCCGTCCAGTCAGGTGCTCGTGGCACTGGCGCTGTTCATGACCGCCTTCATCATGACGCCAGTGATGGAGACGGTGTATCGCGATGCAATCACCCCCTACCTGGAAGATAACCTCGATCTCGCCACAGCCGCCGCGCGTGCCCAGGTGCCACTGCGCGAATTCATGCTCGCGCAAACGCGTGAATCGGATTTGAAACTCTTTGCAGAACTCGCGCAGCACGGCGATATCGCCACGCCTGACGCGACACCTTTCACATTGCTGGTGCCGGCCTTCGTTACCAGCGAGCTTAAGACCGGCTTCCAGATCGGGTTTTTAATTTTCATTCCGTTTTTGGTGATCGATTTGGTGGTGGCGAGCCTGCTGATGTCGATGGGCATGATGATGCTCTCGCCGCTGGTGATCTCGCTGCCGTTCAAAATCATGTTGTTCGTGCTGGTGGATGGTTGGGCGCTGGTAATCGGCAGCCTGGCTGAGAGTTTTTATGTTTAAGGCGTTGCACACCCGGAGTTGCGCACATGAGTCCAGAACTCGTCATGGAAATTGGTCGCCACGCCCTCGAAGTCACGTTGATTTTGATGGCGATTACTTTGCTGCCGGCATTGGCGGTGGGATTGCTGGTGAGCGTGTTTCAAGCCGCCACGCAGATCAACGAAGCGACGTTGAGCTTTGTGCCGAAGTTGCTGGTGACGGCCCTCACCTTGGTGATTGGCGGGCCATACTTATTGGCAGTAACCACCGATTATCTGCGGCAGGTGTTCAGCGCGATCCCGGCGCTCGCGCAATAGCCGCTTGCGCACGCCCAGTCGCGCGTGACCCGCGGGCTTGACCAGCAATGGTGCTTGAGCTTTCCGAGACAGTGGTGTCCGCCGCGCTCCGCGCGTGGTGGTGGCCGTTCCTGCGTATCTCGGGTTTCATTCTGACCGCCCCGATTATCGGCACCCGCGCCCTGCCGCGTCGCGTTCGCGTGCTGCTGACTCTAGCCTTGACCAGCGTTCTTGCGCCGCTGATCAAGCTCGATGCTGCAATCGAAAAAATCGACACGCTGAGTGCCGCCGGTTTGTTGTTGGTGGTGCAGCAGATCTCGATTGGGGTGGCACTGGGTCTGGTGTTGCGTATGATTTTCGTGGTCTTCGAATTCGCCGGACAGGTGATTGCGCAGCAGATGGGGCTGGGCTTTGCGGCCATGGTGGATCCGCAGTCCGGCACCCAGGTACCGGTCATTGGCCAGTTTTATGTAGTGCTCGCGACCTTGCTGTTCTTCGCCACCAACGCCCATCTGCAAATGATTCAACTGTTGGCGGACAGCTTCACGTTGTTGCCAGTAGGCGCCAGCATCGGGCGCGACATGCTGGCCGGGGTCATGCAGTGGAGCGGGGACTTGCTGGCGCTGGCCGTGCTGCTGATGCTACCTGTCATCATCGCGTTGCTGGTGGTGAATCTGGTGTTTGCGGTGATGACGCGCTCCGCCCCGCAGCTCAATATTTTTGCCATTGGCTTTCCGATCACACTCCTGTTCGGGGTGCTGATGATGTTGCTCACCATTTCCGCGCTGAGCGAGGATTTCGCGAGCGCGCTGCGCGCGGGTTTCACTGCCGCCTATTCGTTACTCAAACAGGAGTAAGCGATGTCAGCAGCAGAAAGCGGTCAGGAACGTACCGAACAAGCGAGCGCCAAGCGGCTGGACGAAGCCCGTTCGCGAGGGCAGGTACCGCGTTCGCGGGAACTCACCACCATGCTGCTGCTGCTGGGGAGTGCCGGCGCGCTGTGGGCAAGCAGTGGCGCGCTCGCGAGCGCGCTCGGCGGTGTGATGCGCGATGCCTTCACGCTGAACCGCGCACGTCTGTTCGAACCCCTGGTGATGTTGCAGGAATTGCACACGGCTGGCGCACTTGCGCTGCACGCGATGACCCCGCTGTTGTCGATCACGGTGCTGACCGCGATCGGTGGTACGGTCCTGCTGGGAGGCTTGAATTTCTCAACCGAGGCCATCGGCTTCAAATGGGACCGCCTTGATCCGCTGCAGGGTCTGGCCCGGTTGGTGTCCTTGCGCAGTCTGGTGGAGCTCGCCAAGGCGCTGGCCAAATTTCTGTTGCTGCTGGGCTGCGGGCTCGGCGTGCTGTATGCCGAGTTCGACGAGATTCAGGCGCTGAATCAGCTGGCGCTGACGGCGGGCCTCGCGAGTGGCTTGAAACTGGCCTTTGGCGCATTTGTCGCAGTTTCCGCCGGGACCGTGTTCATTGCGATGATCGATGTGCCTTACCAATGGTGGGAGCACCAACGGGGGTTACGGATGTCGCGGCAGGAATTGCGCGATGAAAACAAGGAAAGTGAAGGCTCGCCTGAAGTGCGACAGCGCGTCCGCGCCATGCAACAGGAGCTGGCCAGTCGCCGGATGATGGAAGAGGTGCCAAAGGCGGATGTGGTGATCACCAACCCCAGCCATTTCGCGGTGGCGTTGCGTTTTGACCCCGCCACGATGGCGGCCCCACGGGTGATCGCGAAGGGCGTTGATCACGTGGCGATGCGAATTCGGGAAGTGGCGCGCGCGAATCGCGTGACAACCCTGGAAGCGCCACCGCTGGCACGCGCGATTTATCGCTCAACCAAGATCGGACACGAGATCCCGGCCGGCCTGTATGTGGCAGTGGCCCAGGTGCTGGCCTATGTCTTCCAGCTCAAACGCGCGCTGCCGGGGATTACTGCGCCGATTTTACCAGTTGAATTCCCCATTCCTCCTGAACTTCAAGCTTGAGACAAATCCTCATGGCCACCCTTGCAAGCCCAAGTCTCAGCCGCGATTTCCTGATGAGTGCGTTTACCGGCGGTATTGGCGTGCCACTGCTGGTGCTGGTGCTGCTGTCGATGATGGTGCTGCCGCTGCCTCCGCTGCTGCTCGATGTGCTGTTCACGTTTAACATTGCGTTGTCCCTGGTGATCTTGCTGGCCAGTGTGTACAGCCGCCGGCCACTCGACTTCCCCGCCTTTCCCACCGTGCTGTTGGTGGCGACTTTGCTGCGTCTCGGCCTGAATATCGCCTCGACGCGCGTGATTCTCCTGCATGGGCATTCCGGCCACGACGCGGCGGGCAATGTGATCCAGGCCTTCGGCGAATTCGTGGTGGGCGGCAACTACGCAGTGGGCCTGGTGGTGTTCGCGATCCTCGTGATCATCAATTTCGTCGTGGTCACCAAAGGCGCCGGCCGCATCTCTGAAGTGAGTGCACGTTTTACCCTCGATGCGATGCCCGGCAAACAGATGGCGATCGATGCCGATCTCAACGCTGGCATCCTTACTCAGGAAGAGGCCAAGAAACGCCGCGCCGAAGTCGCCCAGGAAGCGGACTTCTACGGCGCGATGGACGGCGCCAGCAAGTTTGTGCGCGGCGATGCGGTCGCCGGCATTCTGATTCTCGTGATCAATATTGTGGGCGGCTTCGTAATCGGCGTGATGCAACACGACATGGCCGCGAGCACCGCAGCGCAGGTGTTCGCGTTGTTGACGATCGGCGATGGTTTGGTGGCGCAGATTCCGGGGCTGCTGGTCGCGACCGCTTCCGCGATCATGGTCACGCGAGTGTCGGCGGATGCGGATATCGGCGATCAGATCACGGCCCAACTCTTTGCTAATCCGCGCACACTGGCAGTCACCGCTGGCGTGCTGGGCTTGATGGGGATTATTCCTGGCATGCCGAATGTGGTGTTTCTCGCCGCCGCTGGTGGTGCCGCTTATGCCTCACGCTGGTTGCAGCAGCGCGCTGTGCAGCGGGAAATAAGTGCCGACCTCGCGCCGCCGCCACCCCCGCCAGTCGAGAACAAAGAACTGACGTGGGATGAACTGCAACCGCTCGACACCATCGGATTGGAAGTGGGTTATCGCCTTATTCCATTGGTTGATCGCAATCAAAACGGCCAGCTGCTCAATCGCCTGCGCGGCGTGCGCAAGAAGCTCTCGCAGGAACTCGGCTTCCTGATTCCAGCCGTACACATTCGCGACAATCTCGATCTGGAACCGACCACCTATCGCATCACCTTGCACGGCGCGACGATCGGCCAGGCCCAATTGCAGCCGGGGCGCGAACTCGCCATCAACCCCGGGCAGGTCTATGGCCAACTGCGCGGCGTAGTGGTGAAGGATCCCGTGTTTAATTGGTTCGTCAGTAAAACCTGTGGGTGAGTTCTGGCTCGGGCAGTTTTCCAAGTGCATGATAGAGCGCGATTTCCATCATGCCAAACGTTCGGAAGCCGTAAGCTTTTCTCATAGTGACTTTGGCTTTGTTGTTCAAGCCTTCG
>CAMATU010000265.1 GCA_945861225.1 Klebsiella pneumoniae | reverse complement strand
TTCCGGATGTGCAATGGCTGTTTTTTGAACCCGATCACGTGGCTTAAGCGACATGCGTATCAGCGAACTTTTTCACAGCATTCAGGGCGAGGGACATCTCACCGGTAAACCGATGTATTTCATTCGGGCGCAGGGTTGCGCCGTTAAATGTCCTATTCGCGAGGTCTGCGATCAGCCTGAGTCTTTGAGCTTCAAAGGCGGCACGGAATACACGCCGGCGGCGCTCGCCGAGCGCGCCGTGCAAGCGGTGGGGCCGCGCGGCTGGGTGTGCCTGACCGGGGGTGAACCCGCTGAGCAAGCGGACTTCGATCAGGTGGTAGCCGAATGTCGGCGGCGTGGACTGCACATTAATGTACAAACCTCCGGCCTGCGGCGGGTCAATGCGCCATGGGATTGGTGCACTGTGTCGCCCAAGGCGCCGCTCGCCGCGCTAGCGATGGATTTCGCACAGGAACTGAAAATCGTCTATACCGGGCAGACCATCGAAGCGCTGCAAGCCTACTACGAAGGTTTTTCGGCCTGGAACTACTACCTCCAACCTTGTTGGCAGAACGGTACGAGTAATCAAACAGAGACCCTCGACATGGTGTATACCCTGAATCGATTGGGGATGAGTTTCGAATTCTCAGCGCAGTGGCACAAGTTTTTGGGCGTTCGGTAAGCGGGCACTACCCGCTAACCGGAGGGCCAAAAAAATGCCGCAACCCCGAAGAGTGCGGCAAGGAGGTTCGCATAGCAGGGATCGTGGGGAGGGGAGTGCAGATCCCGGCGCTATGCGTGTAGAAACGTCAAAGTTTCAGACCAGGACGGGCGCGGCAAGCTTGGTGGCGAGGTAACTGACTAGCAATGCCCACACCGCAATACCCATTAAACCGACACCGATCGAGGCGATAAATTCTGTTCGCTTAGTCATGTGATGTCTCCTCAAACATTAAAAGCTCGTTGGGTGTTGGCGCTTGCTTGGTCGACCTTCACCGTTGCGAGAAATGTTAGCCAGGAGATGTTGCGGGACTGTGTCGCGAAGCGTTGAGTTTGTTACGCGTTTGTTGTGGTGCGTTCTTGCAACAGCGCTTCGATCTGGCGACGGAAATGCGCGAGATCGAGCGGTTTCTTGATTAACGCGCGGACCCCAGCCGCTTTTACCGTTTCTTCGTTTACCCGATCGCTGTAACCGGTATAGAGCAGGATGGCGAGCGCCGGACGCAGCGCCAGGAGGATCGCCGCGACCTCAAGACCGGTCATCGATGGCATGGTCTGATCGAGCAGTACGAAATCGAAGTCGTCTGGATGCGCTTCGAAATGCGCGCGGGCGGCAAGGCTGTCCTCGAAGCGCGTGACTTTAAGGCCCCATTGTTCCAGCAGTTCCTGGATGAATTCGCCAACTTCGGGATTATCATCGACACATAGCACGTGGCCCGCGAGTGGCGGCCGTGCAGCCTGCATGACGCAGGACTGTGGATTCTGGACGGGGATTGTCAAGGTGCTGGGATCGCACGGCAGCAACACACGGATCGTGGTACCGCGTCCGATTTCGCTCTTTACCACCAGATGACCGCCATACTCATGCACAATGCCGTGCACGATGGCGAGGCCCATCCCGGTGCCCTTATTCGAATCCTTGGTGGAGAAAAATGGCTCGAACATGCGCTGCTGAATTTCGAGCGGGATCCCTGGCCCATCGTCGGTAATCGTGAGTTCCACAAACGCGCCATCCAGCGGCAGCCGACACGAGGCACAGCATACGCAATCCGTACACTGGCGTTCGCTCAATTCGATCGTGAGTTTGCCGACGCCGTTCATGGCGTCCCGACTGTTGATGCAGAGATTGAGTAATGCCTGCTCGAAATGCAGAGGATCCAGTACTGTCGGCGGTAAATGATCGGGAATACGCTTGGTCACTGCGATTGACGACGGCAGGGTGGATCCGAGGAGTGCGATCATCTCGCGCGTGATGTGTGCAAGGTCAACGGGTCGCGGTTGGCCGCGCTGTCCACGACTGAAGGTGAGCATCTGTTGTACGAGATTGCGCGCGCGCAACCCGGAGCGATGCGCGCGATCCAGATAGCGTGAGAGCTTGGCGTCCTGCAATGTTTCCACATGTTCTTTGGCTACTTCCACATAGCCCAGAAGCCCGGTCAGGATATTGTTGAAATCATGTGCGATGCCGCCGGTCAGTTGCCCGATCGCTTCCATGCGGTGTGCGTGGCGCAGTTGCTCTTCCAGGGTTGCACGCGCGTCTTCCGCGTCCTTGCGTTCGGTGATGTCGCGCACCATTTGCAGCACGTGTGGCCTACCCCGGAAATGCACCAAGGTCGCGCGATATTCGCAAAACCACGGCGTGCCGCTTTTGTGCGTTGAGGGACCCTCCGCACAGGCCTTGCCGTGCACGAGGACGCTGTCATAAAACGCTTTGGCTTTGGCGTGATTCGTCACGAATTGATAGACGCTTTGCCCGAGAAGTTCTTCGCGAGAATACCCGCTCATTCTGATTAGCGCGGGATTAACATCGACCATCACGCCGTCGGTGGTGATCATGACGATGCCGTCCAGCACCGAATTGAAAACCGATCCGTAAAGTTCTTCGCTGGCTTTAAGTGCTGATTCGATGCGCACGCGCTCAATTTCCACCACCACGCGATCAGAGAAAATCCGCAGCAGCGCCTCGACTCTCTCCGGATGCAGCATGCGCGCATGGGTCATCACAGCAATGAGTCCCAGCGCGGTGCCGTCGGTCCCAATCAGGGGAAACGCGGCATAACCTTCGATTTTGAGCCGCTTGATATCCGGGTCGCTGAAGCTCTGCTGAACACCCTGGGCGTAGAATTTAAATTCTTTCCCGATCACCGTTGCGCAGGGTGTGTTGATTAAGTTGTAGCGGTAATCCTTGATCCACTCGCCGTCCACCCACAGCGCAACTGCTTCAACCATACGGGCGTTGGTGCCAGCGCCCAGTACGCCAATCATGGCGACATCCACTTCCAGCAGATCGACCAGGCTGTGCGTTAAATCTTCAAAAACAGTTTCGCGCTGCGCGCTCGACAGGGCAATGGCGGCTTTCAGGAACATCTGTTCGGCCGCGGACGAATCGCGTTCGTCGAGGCGCAACAGGCTGTTCAAAATTGCCGTGGCTTTAGAGGCGATGGGGAGGTTCATGGGCAGCGCACTTAGTTGACTTGCTGGTGAGTCTAGCAACGGGCTTGCGGATTAGCTCTCCTTACTAACAATGTCAGAACCATTCGATACAAAGCTGCAACATTCGAACAGGCTCACATGGAAACTGAATCAAGACACGGGTCAGCCGTGGGTGGAGTCACTGATCGCGTAAAACGCCGTCATTCCAGCGTGAGCTGGAATCCAGAGGCGTCTGAGAGCTCGCATGGATTCCAGATAGCCGCTACGCGACTTCTGGAATGACGGTTTAGCTGCGCGACGGGACGAACATATAACCGACCCCGCGCATGGTCTTGATCGCTTTCGGATGCTCGGAATCTTCTTCGATCTTCCGGCGCAGGCGTGCGATTCGAATGTCGATGCTGCGATCAAACGGATCCCAGTCCCGGTTGCGGGTCAGGGTCATCAGTTGGTCGCGCGAAAGTGGCCGATTGGGACGTTCTGCAAAAACTTTGAGCAAGTCGAATTCAGTACTGGTGATAGCTATTTCGTTGCCCAAACGATCAAATAACTGGCGGCTCTCGAGATCAAGGGCCGCCACGCCAAGCACAACCCGTTGGTTCTCCAGCAGGTCAGGCGCTGACGCAGGGCCGTTTGGCTCGCGCTGATACCGCCGCAGTACGCTCTTCAGGCGCGCGCGCAGTTCGCGCAGATCAAAAGGTTTCCCGAGGTAATCATCGGCACCGACCTCCAGGCCCACGATTCGATCCACTGTTTCACCGGCGCCGGACACGATGATAATCGCGATGTCGTATTGCTCACGGATGAAACGCGCCAGCGACAGGCCATCTTCACCCGGCAGACCGATGTCGAGCAGTACCACGTGGGGCGCGCTGTCGGCCAGAATGGCACGCGCTTCATGGCCATTGGCGGCCGCCAATACCTTGTACTGGTTAGCGCCGAGATAGTCTTCGAGGAGCTCACGGACTGTCGCATCGTCGTCCACGACCAGCACGGTGACTTCGGGGTCGACACGCATCACACACTCCGGTTAGGGTTGTGTGGCCAGCATAGCGCATGCTGGGGATGACTCGCAGCGTACGTGGCGTGCGCCCGTTGACGCCCAGGCGGACCTTTCGTGCCTTGCCCAACGCCGACCCAAGGTGTTTTTCTCAAGGATGCTTGGTTATGTCTTTCCGGATCTCTGTCGATACTGGCGGAACTTTCACGGACGTCGTGGTGACCGATGCCGCTGGCCGCTTTACGATCGGCAAGGCACTGACTGATCGCCAGCGCGCTTTCGCGAGCATCGAGGCAGGGCTCGCGATTGCGGCTGCGCAGCTCGGGGTTACCACTTTGAGCCTGCTGGCGGAAACCTCGCTCTTTCTCTATGGCACAACGCGCGCCACCAATGGGATCGTGGAGCGCAAAATTGCGCGCACCGCGTTTCTTACGACCGCTGGCTTTCCCGATATCCTGTTGCTCAAGGAAGGCGGCAAGGCTGAGCCACACAATCTCCAACTGGAATATCCCGAGCCTTACATTCCACGCCGTTATACCTTCGAAGTCAGCGAGCGGATCAACGCCGAAGGTGGCATCGAAACGGGTCTGGATGAGCGGACTTTGCGCGCGACGCTCGCGAGCTTCCCGCAGCGTGGCATCGAAGCGATCGCGGTGTGTCTGCTGTGGTCAATTGCGAACCCCGCGCATGAACTGCGGGTCGGCGAACTCATTGCGGAATTGTTGCCGGGCACGCCATTTACTTTATCGCATCAACTCAATCCCATTCTGCGCGAATACCGGCGCGCGTCATCTACCGCAATCGACGCTTCCTTGAAGCCGCTCATGCAGAAATATTTATCCGATCTCGAAGCTGACTTGCGCGGCGCCGGTTATCGTAACGATATTCTGGTCAGCACGTCCTTTGGCGGCGTTATGCATCTTGCTGATGTGGTGAAACGCCCCATCTATCTCGTGAAGTCCGGGCCCGCCATGGCGCCAATTGCCGGCCTGGCCTATGTCGAAGCCGAGGGTCTGCCCAGCA
>CAMATU010000264.1 GCA_945861225.1 Klebsiella pneumoniae | reverse complement strand
CTTCAGCCACTCGGCCATCTCTCCGGGGGGGCGAAGAATACCGGGGCGCTGCTGTTCAGTAAAGGCGGCTGGTGCTTAATCGCCAGCGCTCGCCATTTTCTCCGTGTTTTCTTGCTGGATTCGTTGATAGATCTCCTCGCGATGTACTGAGACATCTTTCGGAGCATTCACCCCGATTCGCACCTGATTCCCTTTGATACCAAGGACCGTGACATTCACTTCATCACCGATCACCAGAGATTCACCTACCCGTCTGGTCAAAATGAGCATTTCCGTTCTCCAAGCCGCGTCTTGCTTTGTGTTTAAGAGCCCCACTTCCTTAGCTTCCGTTGCGAGCGCATTTTTTGATGTTCTTCTGCCTTCCTTGGCCGAGCTAGTGTAATCAATAGTTAGCGAAAAGACTTGATAAAAACCGTTAATTCTTGAGCCCGTCGGCAACCTCGTAAAACAGACCTCGCACCTACCCTGCCAAGCCGAATTCGCTGTGCAGGATCCGCACTGCCAGCTCGCCGTATTTCTCGTCCACTACGACCGAAATTTTGATCTCGGACGTCGAGATCATTTGGAGATTCACCCCTTCGGCGGCTAACGCGCGAAACATCCGGCTGGCAATTCCCGCGTGTGAACGCATGCCGACGCCGACGATCGACACTTTCACAATGCGTTTGTCGCCCGCTACCGAACGCGCTTTCATCTGCGCACAGGTGTCACGGCAAATCGCCAACGCACGGTCATACTCGTTGCGGTGGACGGTAAAGGTGAAATCGGCCGAGCCGTCCGCACCTGCGTTCTGCACAATCATATCGACTTCGATATTGGCATCCGCCACTGGGCCAAGAATGGTGCTCGCTACGCCTGGCCGATCCGGTGCACCCAAAATCGTGATCTTTGCTTCATCGCGATTGAGTGTGACGCCGGAGATTAATGCGGCTTCCATGATGTTCTCCTCAGTAGTAATCAAGGTGCCTGGTCCATCGACGAACGAAGACAGCACTCGTAAAGTCACCTGGTATTTGCTGGCAAACTCCACCGAGCGAATCTGCAGCACCTTAGCGCCGAGGCTCGCCATTTCGAGCATCTCTTCGTAGGTGATTCGTTCTAGCCGACGCGCTTCGGGCACGATGCGCGGGTCAGTCGTATAGACTCCGTCCACATCCGTATAGATCTGGCATTCGTCCGCCTTCAAGGCGGCAGCCAGCGCCACCGCCGTGGTGTCGGAACCACCGCGGCCCAGGGTGGTGATGTGGTTATCTGCATCCACGCCTTGAAAACCAGCCACCACCACTACCCGTCCTGCCGCCAATTCGGCCTCCAAACGCTCGCCATCAATACGGAGAATGCGCGCTTTGTTGAACGCGGAATCAGTCACGATGGGCACCTGCCCGCCGGTATAAGACACCGCTGCGATACCGCGCGCCTGCAGCGCCATCGCCAGCAACCCGGTGGTGACTTGCTCGCCGGTGGCTAACAACGCATCCAGCTCGCGTGCCGGCGGTGGGTCATTGATCGCGCGCGCAAGATTGAGCAGCCGATCAGTCTCGCCGGACATCGCCGAGACGACCACAACCACGCGATGTCCGGCCGCCGTCGCTTTCTCCACTCTCGCGGCCACCGCCTGGATGCGTTCCACCGTACCCACCGAAGTGCCGCCGTATTTCTGGACGATCAAACTCATACCGGTTCCATTTACTTCAACAAAAAATCCTGCGCGCAGCGCTGTCTCCGCTACTTCCTTTGTCCCGAAAAAGTCGCCTTAACCGATCTGTCGAGGTGGCGGCGCGCCCCCGGTCTCCATCCTCACGACTCCCATCCCCCGGCGAATTTTCGAAGAGAAATAAAGTTTCTGAACCGGACTGCGCACCGCAGACTAAGCCAGTTTGCCAGTGACCCACGCGCGCACGCTGGCCATTGCCGGCACCAAGGCAGCGACGTCGGGCCCACCAGCCTGAGCGAGATCAGGTCGACCACCACCCTTGCCACCCACCTGGCTGGCGATGAAATTCGCGAGTTCGCCGGCATGTACCTTCCCTGTGAGGTTCTTGGTCACCCCTGCGACCAGCCGTACCTTGTCGTCCTCGACGGTCGCCAACACGATCACCGCCCGGGGCAATTTATCCTTCAGCTTGTCCATCGCCTCGCGCAAAGTGGCTGCGTCTGCGCCTTCCATGACTTCGCACAGCAGCTTTACGTCACCAAGATCCACCGCGCCATCGGCGAGATCCCGCCCGGACTGCCCAGCGAGCTTGGCCTTCAGTTGCTGAATTTCCTTATCCTGTGCCCGCGCGCGCTCATGCAGCTGGGTGATTCGCGCGAGCGTCTCGTCCGCGCCGCCTTTCACCAGGGCGGTGATTTTTCGCAGGGTGTCTGTGCTGCGCAAGCTCTCCTCCACCGCCGCAGCCCCGGTGATCGCTTCGATACGACGGACGCCGGCAGCGACGCCAGATTCTGCGGTGATGCGGAACGCGCCGATGTCGCCAGTGCGCGCCGCGTGCGTGCCCCCGCACAGCTCAACCGAGAATTCACTCATGCGCAGTACCCGCACCTCATCGCCGTATTTCTCACCGAATAAGGCCATAGCGCCGCTTTCAAGCGCCTGCTGATAACTGCTGAGCTTGGTTTCCACTAGGTGGTTAGCGCGGATTTGCGCGTTCACGAGGCGCTCGATTTCCTGCAGCTCTGCAGCAGATACGCCCGACGCATGCGAAAAATCGAAACGCAGCCGCTCCGGATCGACCAGCGAACCTTTCTGTTCGACATGCGTGCCCAGCACGTTGCGCAGTGCGGCGTGCAGAAGGTGCGTAGCGGAATGATTGAGTCGTGTGGCCTGCCGGCGGGCGGCATCCACCTCGGCGCGAATTTCATTACCGAGTGCAACTTGACCTGTCTTGAGCGTGCCGTAATGCAGATGCAGGCCGTTTTGCTTGCGCGTGTCTTCGACGTCGAACGCACCCTGCGCGCCCATGAGTCGGCCGCGATCACCAATCTGGCCACCGGCTTCGGCGTAGAACGGAGTTGTCGCCAGCGCGATGACACCGGCTTCACCTGCGACGAGCGATTCCACTGGCTGCCCGCCGCGGAACAAGCCGGTAATCCGCGCCGTGTCTGTCGTATGTTCATAGCCAGTGAAGACCTGCGTCGAGCCCAACTTCGCAAGTGCGTCACCCCCGATCACATGCGCCATATCGACATTCGAGAAATGACTGGCAGCGCGCGCGCGTTCGCGTTGTGCATCCAGCGCGATTTCATAGCCGGCCATATCGACCAACAGTCCTCGCTCACGCGCGATGTCGGCCGTGAGATCAACCGGAAAGCCGAAGGTATCGTTGAGCTTGAACGCGACGTCGCCCGGAATGGTCTTGCCAGACAGATTGGACACCGCCGCCTCAAAAATTTTGAGCCCCTGATCCAGAGTCTCGGCGAAGCGCTCTTCTTCCTGCAGCAGCACCTGTTCGATGCGAGAAATGCGCGCGGCGAGTTCTGGCACGGCTTGCCCCATCTCACGCGCCAGCGGCTGCACCAGTTTATGGAAGAAGGGATCGGCGAAGCCGATCTTATTTCCATGGCGCAAGGCGCGCCGCATGATGCGGCGAAGCACGTATCCGCGCCCTTCGTTGGAAGGGATCACGCCATCCATCACCAGAAATGCGCAGGCGCGGATATGATCGGCAATCACCCGCAGCGACGTGGTTTCAAGCTCAGCGCGCGGCGCGATGGCCCGGATTGCGTTGATCAGATTCTGAAAGAGATCGATGTCGTAGTTGTCGTGCACGCCCTGGAGAACTGCGGAGATTCGTTCAAGCCCCATGCCGGTATCCACCGAAGGCTGGGGAATGCGCTTCTGGTTACCTTGCGCATCGCGCTCAAATTGCATGAACACGAGATTCCAGATTTCGATGTAGCGATCCCCGTCGGCAGCGGGGGTACCCGGCGGGCCACCGGCTATGTGCGGCCCGTGATCGTAGAAAATCTCACTACACGGACCGCATGGTCCGGTATCGCCCATCATCCAGAAATTGTCTTGCTCACCGCAGCGTGTCAGGCGCTTAGGGTTGACCCCGATGTGCTTCAACCAGATATCGGCCGCCTCGTCGTCGGTTTCGAACACCGTCACCCATAATCGATCCGCCGGCAGCCCAAAACGCTGCGTGAGCAACTCCCACGCAAATTCGATCGCTTCGCGCTTGAAGTAATCCCCAAAACTGAAATTGCCGAGCATCTCGAAGAAGGTGTGATGACGCGCGGTATAGCCGACATTGTCGAGATCGTTATGCTTGCCGCCTGCGCGCACGCAGCGCTGGCTGCTCGTCGCCCGCTTGAAATCCCGCGCTTCCAGGCCGAGAAATACATCTTTGAACTGCACCATGCCGGCATTCGTGAAGAGCAGCGACGGATCGTTGCCCGGCACCAGCGGACTACTGGCGACTGCGCGATGCCCTTTGCTCGCAAAATAATCGAGGAATCCTTGGCGGATTTCATTGGTCTTCATAAATCACTCAGCGGTCAACTGCTGTTTCCAGGTTCAATACGGCTTTAATCTGCTCGGCGGTGAACCCCCGATACTCAAGATGGCGGCGGCGTTTCATCATCACCGCAAATTCGCGCGCCAAGACAGTGCCAAATTTTTTGCGATCCGCACGCGCCGCGAGCGCCCCCCAATCGCACTCGGCTTCCATTAGCGCTGCCTGGATTATGTCGGCACTCGCACCGCGTTGTTTCAGCTCTAGCGCAATGCGCTGCGGCCCATATCCGCGATCCGCACGCGATCGCAGGTAGGCGCCAGCGTAGCGCGCGTCGCTCTGCAAGCGCTGCCCGGCCAGGTCATCAAGGACTTCGTCAATCTCAGGCGCCGCATGGCCGCGCGCCTTCAGCTTGCGTTGCAGTTCAGCTCGGGAATGCTCGCGGCGCGCGAGCGCCGCGAGTGCTTGCGCACGGAGACCTGATCGTTCGTCGTCGCTCAGGTCTCGGTCTCCAGCTCGCTATCGGCTTCCGCGCTGACCGTTTGCGGCAAGGCGCTCTCGCGAATCTTCGCTTCGAGTTCCTTCGCCATCTCGGGATGTTCCTTCAGGTAGGTGCGCACATTGTCCTTGCCTTGGCCGAGTCGCTCGCCGCGGTAGCTGTACCACGCGCCCGTCTTTTCCATGAAACCTTGCGCGACACCCAGCTCCATGATTTCGCTCTCACGCGAAATGCCTAAGTCATAGAGGATATCGAAGGTTGCCTGCTTGAACGGCGGCGCGACTTTATTCTT
>CAMATU010000263.1 GCA_945861225.1 Klebsiella pneumoniae | reverse complement strand
CTCGATGCGGAAGGCTGCGCGCAGGGCAATGTGGTGTATCACATGCCGGAACCCTCCACGAGCGCGCCGCTCGAAAGCTCCGCGCCAATCTGGGCCGCGACCATCGGGATCGATCACATCCGGAACACGGCAACGGTGGCGCGTGCGCTCGAACCGACCACCTTGCCAACGATGACCGCGCGCGAGATTGAGCGTCGCTTCAATGTGTCGAATCTGACTGAAGGGCGCTGATGCGACGCGCGCCAGCCCGCGCACCAACCTTGCTCGAAGCGACCCACCAGCCTGCGCCCCGACGAAGCACTGCTCGATCTCCCGTTCGGTGACGGGCCCACCCTGCTAGGGATCTGCCGTCAGCCGGGTTCCTTCAGGCTCGGCGATGCGGTTTGCGGCGGGGCACGGGCGAACGGTCTGAAGGCTGGTGTCGTGGACTTGGCCCGCCGGTCGAGCTGTTCCGGGATCTGTTTGATCACAGCCGGATCTTCAATGCTCGCGCTCACTTTCACCGCACCACCCCATGTAGGTTTCGTCACGGATACCCGCCACGCGAGTACGTGATTAGCGGCGAACAATGTTCCGCACCGAATAACTTTAGGTTCACACCAATCAAATTGGGGAACGAACAGATCTAGCCAGCGAGATGCGATCGTGACTGCTAGACTGAAATTGCCTACCGACGAAACCTGCAGGCAGCTGCCGAAGCCTCGATAGGCGTTTCGTCCTGTCCGTAGGCTTTCAATGGATCGCGGGAGAACAATACGAATAATTCTTGAGGAGGTTTATTCCATGACTACAAAGCAAGCAATCGGTGAGTTTTCAGCCAAGATAATCACATTTTCCTTTACCCCGGGGCCTGCGGGAAGCGTGATTGTTCAGGCCAACTTCGAAGGTACAGCGACCGGGTTCGGCATTGTATGCGGCACCATGAACGCATCATCCGCCGGGCAACCAAGCGGTACCTTCGAAACTTGTGTGGTGTCCTATCCGGAAGATGGAAACAGCCAGACCGGGATCGGTCGCGGTACTTTCAGCAAATCAGGCGCGAACCGGTGGAGTACGCAAGGCCCACTGCAGCTCTCGGACGGTCGTACGATACTTGGTGAAGGGGAACTCGATCTGGTGGCTCGAACATGGAAGGGTAAGATGTACACGGCCGGATAATGAGGTTACGGGGATACCCGTAAGGAACCTTGGGCAAACAGTGGTCTTCAATTCGATAAAGTCGACACGAGACCATCGCGACCAAAGAGCGACATAGCCAACGCAGCATGGCCCCGTCAGGGGCCATGCTTATTCGGACATGTCTAAGTCGATGGGCTACTGGTGCGAATCGATTCGAGAGCGCGACCTGACAGGCCCTTGCCGGCCGCCGCACTAAGCCGCTCGCGCGGTAACCTGTAGCGAGGTCATTGCCGGCGACGCTCGTTCCTGCCGGTGTTTTCAAGATGGCCCTGTCCTGTGTTGAGGTGATGGTGCTCAACAACCATAGCCCAACACAGGAGCAGCACCATGATTCCTACACTCAAGCCCATCAGCCCGCTACGTCAACGCATGCTCGATGACATGGCCATGCGTAAACTGAATCGACACACCCAAGCGGGCTACGTGCGCGCGGTCTATGGAGCGCTTACGTTTATGCAGCCGCAGTTACACGCCGCTTCGTGGCGGGCTTCTTGCGGTCTGCGGGCGGCGGCGTATGGATCTTGAGTCCAGGAACACGCTGGCCTCTCTGGTGCGCGATGGCCTGCTGTAGCCCACGCTGAATGCTTACTGAGCGTCGCACGACAAGGCGGACTTCCAGGCCAGCGGATGTGGCGATCTCAACTAACGCGTCCAAGCTGAAGCGATCCAGGTGTCCGCATAAAAGCTGGTTAAGCCGCGACTGCGTGATTCCGAGCTGCTTAGGACTCTGGTCAAAATTATCTCTACATTCGGCTGCTCGTGAGCGGCCGCGGCGGCGTTGCATTGCTTGGCAATAGCCCCGCTATTGCCGGCGCAACGCGCCTTGCCACAACCACTCACGAACACCCTCGGTGTTGACGAGATAATTTTGACCAGGGTCCTTAGCGGCGACCGTCTGCGTCAGGCCGCTGTTCTTCACGAACTTCTCAATCGCAATGAGTAAATCGGAGCGCATCGTCAGGTTCCGTGCTTCCGGCTCCGAATATCCGAGATCCCGGAACACGTTGCCGGCGCTTTTGGTCATCTTCACTTCTCGGCCCATCATGATTTCCTTTCGCGCAGAACGGCGCGGTAGCGGCCGGCGGCCAAATCGAGATCATGCTTTGAGGTGCGCTGGGTCAGCATCTGCGGCTGGATCACGTTCAACATATTTTGGGTGTCAGGGAGTTACCCCTAGATCTACCCCCAGTTACCCCCGGCTTTCAGCGGACAATAGCGGAGGGTGACGGAGACCTGAAGCGCGTTCTGCGCGGGAAATATAGAGAAAACTGGACGGTGGAGGAAGTCAGCGGAGAAGTGTTTGGCCTCGCCAGTAGGAATCGAACCTACATCTGAGCCTTAGGAGGGCCCCGTTCTATCCGTTGAACTATGGCGAGGAAAATCGGCGGTGGATTAATCGTTGGCGGTTTGCACTTTGGCCCAGGTATCGCGCAAAGTCACGGTGCGATTGAACACAGGTTGGGCGGTGGTGGAGTCCTTATCCGTACAGAAGTAACCGATACGTTCAAATTGGAAAGCCTGCTCGGGTTGGGTCGTGGCCAGTGCGGGTTCGACCAGCGCCGTGTGAATCACACTTTTCGAGTCTGGGTTCAGCAGTTCGCGAAAATCTTCACGGGCGCCGGGATCGGCGACCGTGAACAGGCGATCATATAAGCGCACTTCGGCGGTCCGCGCGGTGGGTGCTGCGACCCAATGGATCGTGCCCTTAACCTGGCGTCCGTCTGGGGCATTGCCGCCGCGTGACTGCGCATCGTGGTTGCAGCGCAGTTCGAGAATTTGTCCGTTGGCGTCTTTGATAACCTCGCGGCAGGTGATCAAATACCCATAACGCAGTCGCACTTCGCGACCCGGCCCCAGCCGGTGAAATTTTTTCGGCGGATCCTCCAGGAAATCTTCACGTTCGATGTAGAGCTCGCGCGCGAAGGGGATAGTCCGGCTGCCGAGACTGGGATCCTTCGGATGATTGGGTGCAGTGAGCTGTTCGATTTGTCCTTCCGGATAGTCCTCGAGCACGATTTTAAGGGGATCGAGCACGGCCATCATGCGCGGGGTGGTGGCATCGAGATTCTCGCGGACGCAGATTTCAAGTGCACCCATGTCGATCACGGTTTGCTTTTTGGTGAGCCCCACGCGTTCACAAAATTCGCGCAGTGCGCGTGGTGAATAGCCGCGTCGACGCATCCCTTTGAGGGTCGGCAGGCGCGGATCGTCCCAGCCATCGACCAGGCCTTCACTGACCAGCGCATGCAGTTTGCGCTTGCTGGTAATCGTGTAGTTAAGTTCCAGGCGGGCGAATTCGATCTGCTGTGGATGACAGGGCACGGGCAGGTGGTCGAGCACCCAGTCGTACAGCGGCCGATGGTCCTCGAATTCGAGGGTGCACAACGAATGGGTAATCCCTTCCATGGCATCCGAGAGACAGTGGGTGTAGTCATACATCGGGTAAATATGCCAACGATCGCCCGTGCGGTGATGCGCCGTGTGGCGGATCCGATAAATCACCGGGTCGCGGAGATTGATGTTGGGCGAGGCCATGTCGATCTTGGCGCGCAGCACATGGGCGCCATCGGCGAATTCGCCGCAGCGCATGCGCTCGAAGAGCGCCAGATTCTCGGCTACGTCGCGATTTCGGTAAGGACTTTCGCGGCCGGGCTCGGTAAGGGTGCCGCGAAGTTGTCGGATTTCCTCCGCCGACAGGCTATCGACATAGGCACACCCAGCTTTGATCAGCATAACGGCGTAGCCATGCAGCTGCTCGAAATAGTCAGAGGCGTGGAAGTAACGATCCTCCCAGCTGAAGCCCAGCCATTGCACATCTTCCGCAATCGCCTGCTCGTAGTCCGCGCTTTCCTTTTCGGGATTGGTGTCGTCGAAGCGCAGATTACAGGTCCCACGGTAATCGGCCGCAATCCCAAAATTGAGACAGATCGATTTGGCATGCCCGATGTGGAGGTAGCCATTAGGTTCCGGCGGAAACCGGGTGACGATGCGCGGGTGCTTACCCTTGGCGAGGTCGGCGTCGATCTGATTGCGGATGAAGTTTGGGCGGGGGCCCGTACTGGGGGGATTTTCCATAAACGGCGGCGTAATTTTGGGAGCGACGCATTGTCGCATACACGCCAGGAGAGCGGCGCTCCTGTGCCGCCTGCGGCAACACACACCGCCCCTCGAGGTCCTGCTGAGGGGTGTTACAATTCAGCGCGAAATGGCTGAGTCGACATGAAAATAAGGATATGCAACGGGTGAGGTCGTGAGCGGCACTGATTCAACGAGCTCTGGGGATGAACGGCGGCGCTTCGTGCGCCTGCCCATGGATCTGCAGGCGTTGGTGGCGCTCGGTCCACGGCCACCTATCGCGTGCATGGTCAAAGATTTCTGCGTCGCCGGGGTTTTTATCCAAATCGACATGCGCCAGTTGCGCTTCGTGCAGCCACGCACCCCGGCCGTTCTCTATTTCGCGCTCAATGTGGGTGGTGCGGTCCAAGAATTCCAAATGGGGCTCACTGTGTGCCGAGTCACCGGCAGTGGCTTGGGCGTCGCGTTCAAGAATCCCGATCCTAAAATCGTTGCCCTGTTGCATGGTCTGGCGCAACCGGAGCCGCCGAAACCCGTGCCGCAGACGGATGCCGCAGTATCGGATACCCAGCGGCGGTTTGTGCCGGAGTTTGGCCGAATCCTGCCGCAGCTGGTCGAACTCGTCGAACGCAACCTCGCCCATATCGCCACCGAATTCACGCGCAGCGCGGCGGATGGTTTGTTCATCGCCGCCCGCGATGCGCGTTCCAACCGCGAGCAGACCTTGTTCGTCGATGCGCAAACTCAATTTCGCAAGCGAATCCCCGACATCACTGTGCAAGTGCCTACCTTGATGCTTAAAGCGGTGGCCATCCTCGACAACCCGCTGCGCGACCGGGTGGGCAGCTCGGCCGCGAGCGGGACTGGCTTGTCGCTCGTCGATAAAGATGAATTCGAGGAATTCTTGACGGTGTCAGAGCTCGTCGCGGAAATGGAGAGGCGCCTCAAGGAACCACTGTTCGATTTAAATGGCTCGTCGGCGGAATCTGTGGGTAGATTCTGAGTTATTTTCGTTGT
>CAMATU010000262.1 GCA_945861225.1 Klebsiella pneumoniae | reverse complement strand
ATATCTACAGGCGCCAGGCTGTGTTCAAGCGTCGGCGGCGCACGATCCACATATTGCCCGGCGCCGACGAGAATGGGGGTGTGGTCTACGTTAGCCATGGAATTCGCTCTTCAAAGCCCCATTTGCCGAACTGCCAGGTCGCGCATGATCTCGGCCGAGCCACCACCGATGGCCATCACTTTGGTTTCGCGGTAGATGCGCTCGACCGGATTGCCGCGCAGATAGCCCGCGCCGCCAAAAATCTGCAGCGCTTCATTGGCGCAGAATTCGAGCGCGGTGGAGCAGAAGAACTTGGCCTTGCAGATTTCAGCGACCGGCATGTCGCCTTCATTCACGCACCAGCAAATTTGATTGAGGAGCGCCTCCATCGCATCGATCCGGGACGACATGTCGGCAATCTTGTGGCGAATCACCTGATGTTTGATCAAGGGCTTGCCAAAGGTTCTGCGTTCCGTCGCGTAGGTCACGCTCTCCTCTAAACAGCGCCGCGTCATCCCCAACATCTGCGCGCACATGAATAAGCGTTCGTAGTTGAAGTTATTCATGATCGCGAGAAAGCCCCGGTTCTCCTCGCCCATGAGATGGTGCACGGGGACGCGGCAGTTATCAAAGTACAGCGTGGCAGTATCAGAAGACCACCAGCCCATTTTGCGTTCGATGGCTGTGCGCGAAAAGCCCGGGGTATTGGCCTCCACGAAAAACAGCGAAACCCCGCCGAGACCGGGCTCGCCGGTGCGTGCGGCGATCACAAAGTAGGAAGCGTGCATGCCGCCGGTGATAAAGGTTTTAGATCCGTTGAGCACGTAGACGTTGCCGTCGCGCGTTGCGCGCGTTTGCAAGTTCGCGACATCCGAGCCGCCGGAGGGTTCGGTGATGCCGAGCGCACCGCCTTTGCGCCCTGAGAGTATTTCCGGTAGCACGCGGACTTTGATGTCCTCTGCCGCCAAGGTGCTCAAGGGCCCGACCATGATGCTGCGCGAGCCGATGCTGGCAATCACGCCGCCCACCCCGCCGTGTCCCAGTTCTTCAGCGGAGGCCGTGCGCATGAAGGCATCGTCAAAGCCGAGCCCGCCATACTGCTCCGCGATTCCAAAGCCGAATAGGCCAAGCGCACAGGCCTTCTCGTGGACCTCCCACGGGAAGGTGCCTGCTTCGTCCCAGGCATCTGCGAAGGGTTCGATTTCATTTTTTACGAAGCGCGCAAGGGTGGCGCGGAACACGCGCCGCTCATCGTTCTCAAAGGGATTTCTCATCTCGAAACTTCCGCGCCGGTGATGACAAGCGGGGACCGTGCACGGGTCGCGGAGGGAAGTCAAGATTTGGCGCGCGTCATTCTCGACAGCGCGGTCACCGCCGAAGCCCCATCGAAAGCAGTAGAATTCGCGGATGAAAATATTTTCTTCGCGAATCGCGCTCAGTGTCGTTGTGCTGATGCTAGCCGCCTGTATCGCACCAGCGCTGCTGCTGCCTTCGCAAAGCCAACTGATGTGGGCCTTGTTAAAGCCGCTGGTCGGGTTCGATCCGAATCAGGTCAATCTCTTCGAGCAGCCCATGGTCAAACAACGCATGACGGCGCTGCTCGGGGAACGTTACAACACCGCCATGCAATTGCTCCACACGGCCAACCAACTGCAGCAGGAAGGCCCATTGTTTTTCGTGGTCTCGCGTTTCACACCGATCCCTGAAATCGCCGAAGGTGCGGGGTTGGTGTGGAATTCGGAGACCAATCAAATGGCGGCCTTGCTGCGTGAAGGGGGCGTGGCCGAGGTGTTCAAAGAAACCGCCCATCGTGCGGTGATCACGCAGGCGAACAATGTGCTGCAAGAAACCGCGCCGGCGTGGCCGACGGTGTTGCAGCCTTGGTTGGTTGAGTCTCAAATTCGGAACGAACCACCGCAAGAGGTTATGGCGCCAACGCCGTAATCCACTGGGCGTGATTAATGTCCCATCGCGGCTGAAGCCGCTCCTACACGGGACAGACAGGGGACGTACAGCTTCTCCGTAGGAGCGCCTTTAGGCGCGATACGGCGCCCGCAGGTTATTCCTCTGGCGAGAAATCCAGCGCACGCAGTTCGAGTCCCGCGATTTCCTGCAGCGACTTCCCTGCAATGCCCTGCAAATCGCCATACATGCCGACGGTCGCATTCATCACCCGCTCAATTTGTTGTTCGCGTTTCGCCCATTGCTTGAGGATGACTTTGCGTTCGCGATCGAGATCTTCCTGCATGGACGAAAAGGCTTCCACAATCGCTTCTACGCGATGCTTGAAGCGCGGGCCGGTGAGATAGCCGTACACCATTTCAGTCTTGGTTTGCTGGCCATCGGCGAGCTGCCGGGCGAGAGTGACTTGCAATAAGGTCTGACGCAGTGCCGTGGCCACCGGAAGTGCCGCGCGCGGGCTGGTAATCCACACCCCCTCCAGGATGTCGAAAGTCTCGATACCCTTCGGCAACACCTGACTGACGAGGATTGCGACTTCGGCTTTCGCGGCGCGCTGATCCTCGCGCAGCTTCACCAGCCAACCCTCGCTCCAATTGCGCGTGCGTTTCGATTCCCACAGGATCGTGCCGCCCAGTTGTCCACCGGGGCTCATCACCCTTTGCAGCACATCACCGCCGAACTCGCCCTTGGCCACGGGCTCGATGACATCGTACGGAAACTTCGCGCGTAATAAACCTTCGAGCTCCAATTCCTGCACCTCGCCCTGCAATTGCTGCGAGCCTTGTTCGGCTTTGCGTTTGAGCTCTTCAATTTTCTGCTGCATGGAAGCGATGGTCTGGTCCTTCTCAAGAACCTTTAATTTCAGGCCTTCCTCGGCCTCGCGTTTAGCGTGTTGACGTACGACCGCGAGACTATCCTGCACTCTCTTCTCGATATTAAGTTCCAGCTCGCGGCGCGCGTCGTCGAGCTCGCGTTGCTTGCGAATTAAATCGGCCTGCGCGAGTTGCGCTTCGGCGAGCTTCGCCTCGCGTGCACTCAGGACTTCCTGCAGTTCTTTGACTTCGCGCGCCTTTTCGCTAAGTTCAGCTTCGTTGACGAGCTTCGCCTTGCGCGCTTCCTCAGCAATCAGTCGCGCGCGTGCCACTTCGAGCTGTTGTCCAACTTGTTCCGCGATTTGCGCTTCCAGATTGAGTTGCGCTTCACTGATCTGCTGTTCGCGGGCGCGCAGCGTTGCTTCACGCGTCGCTGCCTCGGTATCCTTGTGCGCCAACAGCTGTTCGTACTGCTGGCGGGTGGCAGCGACCAATGGTGCCGCCAGCGATTCCGTCAGCCGAATTTCAGTCTGGCAATGCGGACACAGAATCGTGGGTTCAGTCACGCCCCAGGTCTCTTATGAACTGCACGACAACATCGAGCAGCCGGCGCGCTGGCGCGCCCAATCAGGTCGCTTCGCGGCGTAGCGCTCGAGGTCTGGCTGTTCGGCGTAAGGATTCCGCAAAAGATCCAGCAGTTCATGGACAAGCGTGTTATCGCCCTGTTCAGCCTGATCGATCGCGAGCTGCGCGAGATAATTTCGCAGCACGTACTTGGGGTTTGTACGATTCATGGTAGCCCGGCGCTCGCTGTCCGCACCCTCGTCCTGCGCCACGCGCGCGAGGTACCCTCGCAACCACGCCAAGGTTTGGGCGCGCGTCTCGGCGCTTACAGATTCCGGTAAGTAGTAGGCGTCTGTGACCACCGCGAGCAGCGTTTCATCGCTGGCCTCGACTGTGAGCTGAGGATCAGCCAGGCGACGATAGAATATTGTCATGTCCGTTTCAGTGAGCTGCAGAACGCCATGCAGATCATCCACAAGATCCTTATCCGTCGCTGGATCAAAGCGGCTTAAGCCCAATTTGTCCGCCATGGTCTGTTGCCAGGCTTCGTCGAAAGCCTGGTGGTAGGTGTCCAGCGCTTCTTGCAGCGGCGGTACTTCGTCGATCAGCGGATAGAGCGCGTTCGCGAGTTGCACGAGATTCCATAACGCAATCTGCGGCTGCGCGCCGAAGCGATAGCGACGACCTTGCGAATCGGTAGTGTTCGGGGTCCAGCCGGGATCGAAGTTCTCCAGCCAGCCGTACGGACCGTAGTCGATGGTGAGGCCCAGAATCGACATGTTGTCGGTGTTCATCACGCCGTGTACAAAGCCGACTCTCATCCAGTGCGCGACCATCAGCGCCGTGCGGCGGCAGATTTCGCGCAACCACGCAAGGATAGTGTCCTTCGACGGTTTGCCGAGATCAGGGAAGTCGGTCGCGATGGTGTATTCCACCAATCGCTGTAGGAGTTCCACCTCGCCGCGCGCGGCCAGAATTTCAAAATTGCCGAAGCGGGTAAAGCTCGGCGCGACGCGGCACACGATGGCGCCGGGCTCCGGCCGCGCATTGCCGTTGTAGAACATGTCGCGGATCACGGACTCTCCGGTACCGATCAGGCTGAGCGCGCGCGTGGTCGGTACGCCGAGGTGATGCATCGCCTCGCTACACAGGAATTCACGTAACGACGAGCGCAGTACAGCGAGCCCGTCGGCCGAGCGCGAGTAGGGCGTGGGGCCTGCACCCTTGAGCTGCATCGCCCAGCGTTCGCCGCGCCGATTTACGATTTCGCCGAGCACAATCGCGCGCCCATCGCCGAGTTGCCCGGCCCAATTGCCAAACTGATGGCCGCCGTAGCACATCGCGAACGGCTCCATCTCACTCAGCACCCGGTTGCCACTAAAGACTTCGGCGAATAGATCGGAAGCACAATCGGCTGCCGATAAATCGAGCAGCGCGGCGACTTCCGGTGCATAGGCAAGCACCCGCGGTGCGCGGACCGGGGTCGGCCTTACGCGCGAATAACACGCGCCTTGCACTTGGCGCCGAAAATTCTCTGCTTCAGGATCGCCCGGCAGTTCACGCGTGAAGCGATTATCGAAATGCAGTGAATTAAACATGGCGCTACTTCACTACTGCTTGCTTGCGCAGGAAGTTTTCGAGCACGTCACGCGTGAGATCCCCCGAGCGCGCGGCGACCAGTTGCCGCTTTGGATTGAACATCAGATAGGTGGGCGTGCCAGTAAATTTTTCGCCCGTGGCGGCCTCGAAGGATTTAGTCATACGCGCGGATTCGGCGATCACCGTCGGAAACGTGAAAGGCTTAGATGCTAGAAACTCACGCACTTGCGGGATTTCCGCATAGCCATCAAGCGAGATCCCGAGCACTTCGGCATCCCGACCGACGTGCGCGTCGTGAAATGCAGAGAGCTCTGGATATTCCTTTTTGCAAATATGGCAGTAGGTGGTCCATAACATGACCAACGTGAAGCGATCAGATTT
>CAMATU010000261.1 GCA_945861225.1 Klebsiella pneumoniae | reverse complement strand
AACGGTTTGATATTCGAGCACGCTAATCCGCCAGCCATCCTGCGCCAGGTCGCTGAGTCGGCCTTGGTCGTCGAGCGACAGCTGCGTCACCTGGTGCCCGGGCACTGGCAGACCCAACACCCAATAGCGAGCGCCTGCTACCGGCAATGCCCATTTAAGATGGGTAGTCATCAGCGTATCCAGATCGCGGGCTTGGAAGGAATCGCCATTGGGCGCGAGCAACGAAACGGCCTGGTCATCCCCACTGAGAAGGAAGGTCCCCTGGGCCAAAGGGGCAATCAGGCGCAACGCAAATTGGGCCCCGGCCTGTTGCCAGTGCAGTTTCGCCTGACCCCCTTCGGCGTCGCGTTGCACCGCAATGCGACCGCTCAACACAAATTGCTGGCGTGACTGTAGCAAGGCCTGGCGGGCTTCCCATCGCGCAAACTTGGGATCAACCACGGCGGGCGTGGGCGCTGGCGCCAGCTGAGCACAGCCACTCAGGAGGCCGACTAGCCACCACCAGCGCGCCATTCTCACCGGCTCAGGCGTTTAATCGCGTCGAGGATTTTCTGATCTTCCGGATGGGCTTCGAGCGCGCTGTCCCACACCGCACGCGCGTCTTGCCGACGCCCCAGCACCCATAACACCTCACCGAGGTGCGCGGCGACTTCCGGATCGTCGCGCTGGGCGCGCGCCTTCTGCAGGTAGGGGACCGCCTCTTCGAGGCGCCCTAAGCGGTAGAGCACCCAACCCATGCTATCCAACACGTAGAAGTTGTCGGGGATGAGGGCAAGCGCACGCTTGATCAGGTCATGCGCCTCTGCATAGCGCGCCGTGCGATCTGCCAACGTGAAACCCAACGCGTTCAAGGCGTCGGTGTTGTCGGGCTCGCGCTTGAGGATTTCGCGCAAGTCGGCCTCCAGCACATCCAGCCGATTCATGCGTTCGGCGAGCATCGCGCGGCTGTAAAGCAAGGTGGTGTCGTAAGTCCCGTTCAGAGCCTTGTCAAACACCGCCATCGCCTTCGCGTAGTCTTTTTGCTCCGCCAGGATCTCTGCCTCGACTAACACAGCCTGCCGACGTTGCTCATCCGAATCGGGGTTGAGAGCAGCCAGAATGGCCTGCGCCTCGGTCACCTTCTTTTGACTCGCATACAACACGGCCATGCGAACTTTGGCTTGAAACAAACTGGCGCCGGCAGTGACTTCGCGATACGCCCGCAGTGCCGCCGCCGGTTGTTTGCGCACCTCTGCGATTTGGCCGAGATAAAAGCTGGCGTCATCCTTCCGTTCGGGATATCGCCTCATCTCGGTGAAGTTTTTCTCCGCCGCCGGCAAGCGGTTGGTCTGCAGGTTTAACAAACCCAGCGCATACAGCACATCAGTGCTATCAGGCGCCTGGCGGCTAAGCCGCATAAATTGCACGCGTGCCTCCTCGAAGCGATTTGCTTCCGCGAGCAGGCGTGCGTAGAGCAGGCGCAGCCCGAACTCCTGCGGCGTGCGCGCCAAGGCTTTCTCGAGAAATTGCAGGGCCTCGGTGATTTCGCCCTGCTTTTGCAGGGCTGCCACATAAGCCAGTGCGATGGTCGGATTGATATCCGCCTTCGCAACCAGCTGCGCCATGGCGTTGCGTGAAGCCTCAAGCTTGTCGGCGCGTAGCGCCAACACCGCATAAACCAGCAGGGTATCCGGATCATCAATCTTCTTATCGAGCACCTGCTCCATCACCGCCAACGCGGTATCTTTGTCCTTCTCGCGCCCGAGGAGGTTAGCAATCATCTTGAGTTTCGTGCCCTCGGCGCTGTGATCATGGGCGAGTACATACTTTAGATGTTCGATCGCTGGCGCCGCCTTGCCATCACGGACATACATTGCAGCCGCAATCTGGCGCGCCTCGAGATTGTTTGGCGTCAATCCAACCCAACGTTCGGCCGCGGCCAGGGCGGCCGCACTATTGCGCGCATACAACGCAATCTTGGTGGCCCGCTCGGCGAGCGCAGGATCCTTGGTGGTCGCAGCCAGTTTGGAATATTGGGCGACGGCAAATGGCAGTTGTTCGCGTTGTCCGGCAAACTCCGCGCTTAGGATGCGATAGAGCGGCGTGGCTTCCAGCAATTCTGGCGCGCTCGCCGCGCTGGGATACGCTAGCAGGTCCTCTTCAAGCGGCGCGCCTGCTCCGACTTGCGGCGCGGCCTCCAACTTCGGCGCAGCAGGCACAGGCGCCACTGGCGTTTGCGCACAGGCCACGAGGAGCAGGCTTGCGCCCGCCAGAATCACCAGGCGTACGCCGCGTCGCGAACTGGCGAACATTGAAATCAATCCGACACCTCATCATTTTTTCTTGGAGCCTTTACGAAACAGCAGAGGCCCCGATCGGCACGGGAGTACCGCCCATAGCAGCGGCGAATACATCGACCTTCCTGGGTTAAACTATAACCCTAGGATAACCCAGCCGGCCCGCTAAAGCCGCGCTTTACCCGCCCGCGCCGAGCCTAACTCTACAATTCGCCACCCGCCAAATTGACGGCGCGGTGGCAATGAAAATAGCGACATGCCGATTTTTGTCTTCGGGATGAATCATCAGACGGCGGCCCTAGCGGTGCGCGAGCAGGTGGCGTTCACCCCTGATCAGCTGCCGGGGGCGCTGCGCGCATTACACACCGAACTCGGCGTCAGCGAGGCGGTCATTCTATCGACCTGTAATCGCACCGAGGCCTATGTCGTGGCGGAGCCGCATAGCGAGAGACTGCTCACGGACTGGTTAGTTCGCCACCATGCGCTCACTGGTGAGTCATTATCTGCGCATGGTTACTTTCATACGGATTCCGCGGCGGTGCGCCACACCTTGCGGGTGGCATGTGGGCTCGATTCCATGGTGCTCGGCGAACCGCAGATTCTAGGTCAGATCAAAACCGCTTATCGCACCGCTGTTGAGCACGGCACCACGGGTAAGCAACTCAATAAGCTGTTGCAATACACCTTCGCGATCGCGAAACAGGTGCGCACCGAGACCGCGATCGGTGCTGCACCCGTCTCGGTGGCCTATGCTGCCGTGCGCCTGGCACGCCAAGTACATGGTGACCTCGGCGCCTGCCGGGCGCTGTTAGTTGGGGCGGGCGAGACCATCGAACTAGTCGCCCAACATCTCACCCGGCAAGGCATCGGGAGCCTCACCATCGCCAATCGCACCTTGGCCAGAGCAACTGCCTTAGCGCACACCTTGCATGGCGAGTCGGTTGACCTCGCGGCCATTCCCGAGCACCTCGCGAGCGCGGATATTGTCGTCACCTCAACCGCCAGTCGGGCGGTGCTCGTGACCCGCGCGATGCTCGAACAGGCGATAAAGGCGCGCCGTTTTGCACCTATGTTCGTGGTCGATCTAGCCGTTCCCCGTAACGTGGAAGCGAGTGCCGCCAGCTTAGAAGATGTTTATCTGTATACGATTGACGATCTGAATCAGGTCATCACCGATAACCTTGAGCTTCGCCAAGCGGCGGCCGTGCAGGCCGAAGAGATCGTCGAAGCGCGCGCCGCCGGGTTCATGGATTGGGTGCAGTCGCTGGATGGCAACGCACTTATTGTCGCCTATCGCCGCCAGGTCGCTGTGCTCGCGGAAGTGGAGCTCGAAAAGGCGCAACGCCGGCTCGCGAACGGCGCCGAGATCAACACCGCATTACAAGGCTTGAGCCGCGCGCTCGCTAACAAATTGATCCACCATCCGCTCACTAAAATTCGCGAAGCCGCGCGTGAGGGGCGTTCTGATTTGATTGCAAATGCGCGCGAATTGCTCGCCATTGAGGATGACAGCGAACTGCCATGAAGGAATCTCTGAAAAGAAAATTGGCGGTGTTGCGCGAGCGCCGCGATGAACTCGATGCCCTGCTGGCAGCCCCTGAAATTATTCAGCAACAGGATCGTTTTCGCGGCTTGTCGCGTGAACGCGCGGAAATTGATCCGGTGGTTAGCCGATACGGCGAGTATCTGCAGGCTGAGGCGGACCTCCAGCATGCCGAAGCGCTGCTAAAAGAGGACGATCCCGAGCTGCGCGGACTGGCGGGTGAGGAAATTGGGCTGTGCCGTACACGTATCGAGGCACTGGGTGCGGCAATTAATCTGCTGCTGATCCCTAAGGATCCTGCCGACGATTCCAATATTTTCCTGGAAATACGCGCCGGCACTGGCGGTGACGAAGCCGGGCTTTTTGCCGGCGTATTGTTTCGCATGTACAGCAAATACGCCGAGCGGCGCGGCTGGCAAGTAGAACTCCTGAGCGCCAACGCGAGCGAAGTGGGCGGCTATAAAGAAGTGATAGCGCGGGTGATCGGACACGGCGCATATTCAGTGCTGAAATTCGAGTCCGGCGCGCATCGCGTGCAAAGAGTGCCGGCCACCGAATCCCAAGGTCGGATTCACACCTCCGCCTGCACGGTCGCGATCCTGCCGGAGATGGATGAAATTACCGACATCGAAATCAATCCGGCAGATCTCAAGGTCGATACCTTTCGTGCCTCGGGTGCCGGTGGGCAGCACGTGAACAAGACAGATTCAGCGATCCGCCTTACGCATCTGCCGACCGGGGTAGTCGTTGAATGCCAGGACGAACGTTCGCAACACAAGAACCGGGCGCGCGCGATGAGTCTCCTGAAGGCGCGGCTGCTGCAATCCCAGCGCGATCGACAAACGGCAGAGCAGGCGCAAAATCGGCGGAATCTGGTCGGCTCCGGGGATCGTTCGGAACGTATCCGAACTTACAATTTCCCGCAGGGCCGGGTCACCGATCACCGGATTAATCTCACCGTGTACAAACTGGACGGGGTGCTGGAAGGCGAACTGGATTTGATCGTCAAACCTTTGCTTAACGAACACCAGGCGGATCTGATGGCACAGATGTCCGATGCCTGAGTCAGCGCGCGCCGCGAGCGCGACAATTCGCGCGCTGGTGCAGCGTGCAACCGTGGCGCTCGCGCATCTCCCAACGCCACGCCTCGATGCGGAGGTGCTCCTGGGACATACGCTCGGCTACTCGCGGGCTGAGCTCATCTGCGAGCGCGATCAACTGGTGGATGCCGTGCACTACGCAAGGTTCGAGGAACTGGTCGCAGCGCGCGCCGCCGGCCGACCAATCGCGCAACTGCGGGGGACGCAGGAGTTCTGGTCGTTGGAACTCCAGATTACCGACGCCGTGCTGGTGCCGCGCAGCGAAACTGAACTACTGGTCGCCCTCGTGCTGGAGCGCAGTGCGCCAACGGCCAACTTGTTAATTGCCGATCTCGGTACCGGCAGTGGCGCCATTGCACTCGCGATTGCCAGTGAACGACCACAGGCGCTGGTGCTGGCGCTG
>CAMATU010000260.1 GCA_945861225.1 Klebsiella pneumoniae | reverse complement strand
GCGGCCGAATATCGCGGTGGAGACGGTGTTGGGTTGAACGGCCCAGATCAAGGGAATAATCTTAGGTGAGCAAGAGGTCGAATCAACGAACGCACCTTCTGCGGCGCGGCGCCAACTGGTCGCGCGCCGGTGGATAGAATTGTCTGGTGACTGGTAAGCGATATCACTGATCCCGATGCCAATACCCTGGCCCGCCGTATTTAAAGCCATCCCCTGGACCCAGGTGGCGACTGCTGCGCCGGCGATCCTGGAGCAGGCGAGAAAGCTCGTCGGGAAGGTACGCCAGAAGGACACCGGCCCCTCAGCTGCCGAATCCGCCGTATCGCCTCCGCCGCAAGTCAATCCGTCCATCACCGCGGAGGCGCGGCTCAGTCAGGTGGAAGGAAGGATTGAAGAGATTAGCGAGGAAGCACTGTCATCAGCCGAACTCTTGAAGTCTCTCGCTGAACAGAATGCCCAGCTCGTGCAAGCAATGGATATGCTGAGTTTGAAGTTGCGCCGATATATCCTGATCGCCGTCACTGGCGCATTTGTGGTGTGCGGGCTGGTTCTAGCGCGCTATTACGTTAACTCACACTAATCATCAGATAACCGCACACCGGAAAGCCATGGAACAAGCACAGATTTTCAAGCCGCTTTTCGCGGTAATTCGCCGCACCGCGGCGGTCTGGGGCCTCATGGACGCGCGGCGGATATCCTTCATTCAAAGCTCGGATAACCTGAAGAATCTGTTCTCAACCCCGAGCACCAGAGATTCAGGACTAAGCGCCGTCGTGGGCGGCTGAGAGTCGGGAAGATGCGCGGGGCAAAGATTGATGCAGAGCTGAAAGAGATCCGGGCGTTACTCGGCACCATCAATGCATCGGATGCGAAGCAGGAAGTCAGTGCGGCATTCCTATATGTCACTTACGGACGCGCCCGCAACGCACGCGAGGAACTTGCGGGCGCGTTAGAAAAAGCGCCCGGCGATCAGGAGATTCGTACCGCTTGCGAGTTACTCGATCGCTATATCGCGAGCCATCCACCGTGGTGGGTAAGCTTGGGCAATCGGTTCCGTAAAGCCCGCTAGCAGCCTGTCGGACTTAGGCGCTGGTCGCGAGGCCAGTGGAAAATCGACGCCTACGGCTTGGTATACCAAGGGTCGTTCGTGAAGGGCTGACCGAATTCGTACGCCTGCCCGACGCGCGGCGTGAGCAAGGTCGCGCCGCTCGCGGTCGCGGCGGCAATCGTAGATCACGGTAGATCACGGGGTCAGAGTTATTGAAATCTAGCCCATCGATCTCGTAACCTCTTTCCCCTGTCAACCTGCACACAAAAGGAGTTGTGTCATGGCGAGACTGCCAAGGATCGTGGTCCCAGGACAACCGCTGCATATTATTCAACGCGGCAACAACCGAACCCCGTGTTTCTTCACCGCCGCCGACTACCATTTCTACCTCGACTGTCTGGCCGATGCCGCCGATCATTTCGGTTGTCGCATTCATGCCTATGTGCTGATGACCAACCATGTCCATTTACTACTTACACCTGACACGCCATCGTCGCCATCCCTCACCCTGCAATCCGTCGGTCGACGCTATGTGCGGTATGTGAATCGTTGCTACCACCGTTCCGGCACCCTCTGGGAAGGACGCTACAAATCGGCCCTGGTCGATTCCGAACGCTATCTCTTAACCTGCAGTCGCTATCTTGATCTTAATCCGGTTCGCGCCAACATGGTCAAGCATCCACGTGACTATCCGTGGTCCAGCTACAGCGTGTACGCCGCGGGCGCTGTCAGCTCGATGGTCACCGCTCACTCCCTGTACTTGAAACTTGGCGCAAACCCCGAAACACGTTGCGCCGCTTATCGCGCACTGTTCACCCACCATATTGATGAAGTTGAACTCGGTGCGTTACGCCTCGCGACCGACACGGGTGGCGTGCTGGGTAATGATCGATTTCGCCGCGAAATCGAATCCAATTTGCAGCGGCAGGTCACGCGCCTCGCCGTGGGCGGCGACCGTAAAAGTGCGGCGTTTAAGGCGCGTCGTTCTTCCTTTACTACATAGCGCGATCCGTTCGAGGTTTCCAGCGACTCTGACCCCGTGATCCCCCCCTGACCCCGTGATCCCCCCGCGTGATCCCGTGTGCCAGTAGCAGCCCGGCTCGAAGAGATCACCGGTCGCCGAATCGATCTCATCCCCGAACATGAGCTAAATCGCCATCTTCAAGGTTACGTGTTGGCCGAGGCAGTTGAACCATGCCCAAGGAGTGGCGAGCGTACGCCCGGTGCGTACTGGATTCGATCGCTAAAATCTACCGAATTGAAGTGCGTGGTGATCTGGCGGGAGACACCCAACTCCCCATTCGACAGCGCTGATCGCCAGCTATTCCCGACTTGCGGACAACCTGGGATCTAGCTCCAAAATCGCGCGCAGTTCGGCGGCCGCCTCTTTGGTGGTTTGGATCAGTTGAGCTTCGTCTTTGTATATCGAGTGGGCCTTCAGCAACGCCGCTTCGTCGTTACGTTTGAAAGCAATCACCGCACGCCGCGCCGTTTGCAGGGAAAATCCCAAGGTGACCAGCAATTGTTCTGAGAGATGCAGCGACGAGTGATAAAGCTCGCGCTCGATGAAGGCGACACCGATATCCATGAGCCGATAGACGTGTTGCCGATTGCGGGCTCTGGCAAGTATCTCGACGTGTGGGAAATGGGTGCGAACAAGTTCGGCAGTTCTGACTGATGCATCAGGATCGTCAATGGCGATGATGATGACTTTTGCATGCTCGAGATGAGCGGACTTCAATAGGTCGAGATTTGAAGCATCGCCGTAGTACGCCTTCGAACCAAACCGCCGCGACATTTCAATGTGTTCGGGGTTGATATCGAGCGCGGTAAAGGGAATCTCCAGTGCACGCAGAATACGCCCGGCGATTTGACCGAAACGGCCCAATCCCGCAATGACAACTGTGTGATCTGTGCTGGTGACCTCATCGTAGGGGTTGACCGCCAGCTTGCCGGTGATGCGGGCACTCCATTTCGTCGCGGCGGCGTACACGAAGGGTGTCGCGGCCATGGACAGGGATACCACCAGCATTAACGTGTCGGCGGCGGGTGAATCCAGCAATCCCTGATCGCGCGCCAGCGCGAAAAGGATGAACGCGAATTCGCCGCCCTGACAGAGCGCGGCCGCGAGTTTCAATGCGTTGATTTGCGCGAACTGCATTGCGCGCGCGACACCATACAGGCACACGAACTTGCCGAGGATGAGTCCGGTGACCAGTCCCAGGATGCCTATCGGATCGGCGCGCAGCAGACCAAGATTCGCCGACATGCCGACCGAGATAAAAAAAAGCCCGAGCAGCAAACCTTCGAATGGCGCAAGGCGGGTCTCGATTTCGTGTCGATATTCGGAATCGGCAAGGAGCACGCCGGCCAGGAACGCGCCGAGCGTGACAGAGATACCGACAGCTTCCATCAACCATGCGGTGGCGACGACCACCAACAGCGCCAGCGCAGTAAATAACTCGGGCACCTCAGTGCGTGCAACGGCCATAAACACCGGGCGCAGCACGAAGCGACTAAGCGGAAACATCAGGGCCAGCACTGCCACGACTTTCAGCAGGCCAAGGCCTGGCGTCATCCCCGCGAAGCCGGTCCCGCTGGCAAGCAACGGCACCATCGCTAACAGCGGGATGACCGCGAGATCCTGCAGCAGCAGGATAGCGAAGCTGGCCCGTCCGTGGGGTGCCCCGAGTTCGTGCTTTTCCGCCAACAGTTGTAACACCAGGGCAGTGGACGACATCGCGAGGCCCAGGCCGATCAGAACTGCCACACCCAGCGCCTGTCCGGCCAGTAGTGCGACGATCGTCAGGAGCATGCCGGTGGTGGCAACCTGCGCGGACCCCATGCCAAACACCGGCCTGCGCAACGCCCATAGTCGAGCTGGTTGGAGTTCAAGTCCGATCACGAAAAGCAGCAGGACCACGCCGAATTCAGCGAGATGCTGCGCGGACGCAATGTCATCGATCAGGCGCAGCCCCCAGGGCCCGATCGCGATCCCCGCGAGGAGATAGCCAAGCACAGCGGCAAATCCGACCCGCTTCATGACCGCCACGCAGACCACGGCGGCGGCGAGGTATATCGCAATATGCGAAAGATTGTTCATGTTTGAACCTCGGTGGGCTTGTGAGAAAAATGCCGCGCGGCGACCAGCAGCGCAGCCACCTGCAATAGCGCGCAGAAATACAGCGGCGCTCCCACTCGCCAATCACTGGTCGGCAAGTGCGATACCGCCGCCATCAAGGGCGCGCCGA
Source organism: Klebsiella pneumoniae (assembly GCA_945861225.1). Lineage (GTDB taxonomy): Bacteria > Pseudomonadota > Gammaproteobacteria > CAIKBL01. The sequence continues at coordinate 1,026 of CAMATU010000260.1, read as the reverse complement.
GAATCGGCGCGATGACGGCCATCAGGCTCGTGAGTGACGCGACGGCGCCCATCGCGTCACCCTGTGCACGCGCATCTGCCGCATTGGAGACGATGCTCTGCAGCGCGGCGGTCACGGTCCAGCCGAGCAGGTTGCACGCGATCACGGCAAACATCACCCAACCGGCAGTGGCGAGCCCCCAGCCGAGACTGCCGAGTGCATTCGAGGCGAGTCCCAGGAGCGCGAGGTGACGGGCGCTGAAGCGACGCATTAAGGGGGTAAGCAGAAAGCCCTGCACCAGCGTGGAGGCCGCGCCCATCGCAAACAACGACCAGCCATTTTCCAGCGGGCCCCAGTCGAAGCGGAAAGTGGTGTAGAGCACCCAGGTGGTATACATCACGTAAGTCGCGAAATTGGTTAGCGCGATGACCCACAGCAAACGGCCAATGCCATGCAGGCGGCCGAGCCGACGCAGCGCGGCCAATGGATTGGCTGCCTTGAGGTTAAAGGAGCTGCGCCGTGCCACCGGCAGCGATTCCGGCAGTACGAAGATCCCGTAAAGCAGATTGGCAAGGGCGAAGGCGCCGGCGACTAAAAACGGCAGCTGCAGGTTGATGTCGCCGAGCACACCGCCGAGGATCGGACCCAGCATGAACCCGATGCCAAACATCGCGCCGAGCTGACCGAAGCGCCGCGCGCGCTCAGTCGGGGCCGAGATATCGGCGACATACGCATTCGCCACCGCCACATTGGCCTGAAAGGCGCCACCGAACATGCGCACGACAATCAGCACCCACAGTTGGGATGCGAATGCCATCGCAAAAAAATTGAAGCCCAGGCCGCAGAAGCCAAGGAGCAAGACCCTTCGTCGTCCGTAATGATCGGACAGTGCGCCCAGGATTGGCGCACCAATAAAATTGGCGATGCTGAACGCGAACGCCATCACGCCGTACCACAGCGCTTGTTCGGTGGGGTTAGCGGTGAAGCGTCCGAGCAGCGAAGGAAGAACCGGCACAATGATGCCGATTGAGAGCATGTCGATCAGCA
>CAMATU010000259.1 GCA_945861225.1 Klebsiella pneumoniae | reverse complement strand
TCGATGTCTGGGAATTCCAAATCGAAGGCAACACGCTATTGCCTGGTGTTGATATAGAGCGTGCCGTCTATGGCTATCTCGGCGAAGGCAAGACGATCGATGACATCACGGCAGCGCAGCACCAGCTCGAAAATCTCTATCAGACTCGTGGCTACGGCAGCGTCTATGTGGATATTCCAGAGCAAGACGTCTTAGCGGGCGTAGTACGACTCAAAGTCACCGAAGCCAAAGTCGCGCGTACGCGGGTCACCGGTTCGCGCTATTTCTCGCTGGGACGAATTAAATCCAAGGTACCTTCGCTCGCGGCGGGTACCGTGCCCAATCTTCCCAAAGTACAGGAGGAACTCACCCAGCTTGCGCAACTTTCGCCAGACCGCGTCATTACACCAGTGCTGCGTCCTGGCCGCACACCGGGCAAGCTGGAGGTGGAACTCAAGGTCAAGGACGAACTGCCCGTCCATGGCAATCTGGAATTAAATGATCGCTACAGCGCGGATACCACTCGTCTGCGTTTGAGTGCGTCAGCGCGTTATGACAATCTCTGGCAGCGCGAACACAGTATCGGCGCGTCGTACCAGGTTTCGCCGCAGGATCCCACCGAAGTGGAAGTCTTCGTCGCCAATTATCTCTGGCGCTTTGAAGATTCCCCGCATCTGCTCGCGTTATACGCGGTGAAATCAAACACTGACGTCGCCACCATCGGCACCTTGGGCGTGCTGGGTTCCGGCACCATCGTCGGCGCGCGGTATACCCTGCCGCTCAAAACAATCGGCCCCTACTTTCACAGCCTGAATCTGGGTGCGGACTACAAGGATTTCGATGAGCAAATCGGCTTTCGGGATTCCGATGCCATCGCGACGCCAATTTCCTATTTGATGTTCAGTGCCACTTACAACGGTACCTGGTTCCACGACAAGGCCATAAGCCATTTCAGTACGGCCTTGAATATGGCGCCACGGGGCCTTGGCAACACACAGAAGGAATTTGAGCGAAAGCGCTTCAAGGCAATCCCGAACTTTGTGACCGTGCGGGCAACCGTGGACCATTTACAGCCGTTGTGGCACGACTTTGGGTTGTTCGCGCGACTTGAACTGCAGGCAGCGGATTCACCCTTAGTAAATAACGAATCGTACTCGGCGGGTGGGGCGGACACCGCGCGCGGCTATATTGAATCAGAAGCGCTGGGGGATGATGCAGTGGCGCTGTCGACTGAACTGCGCTCGCCTGATCTGCACCCGGCCGCATGGGCGTGGCTACAGAATTTGCAGCTGCTTTCGTTTACCGACGCGGTGCTGCTCAATACGAAAAGCCCGTTGCCGGGCAGCGATCCGAGTCAGTTTCTATGGAGCGCCGGGCTGGGACTGCAGCTCACGGCTATCGAGAGCCTGCAAGCGAAAGTGTTCTGGGCCCACCCCCTGCTTGCAGGAGACCGTACGCCACAAGGAGATAATCGATTCCATTTCAGCATGGGATACGACTTCTAGCGCATTATCGTCCCGCTCCTCATCGTGCCGCGAAAAACCCTCAAGAACTCCGCCCGATGTCATCCAACCGTCTTTGCAGCGCGAGCAATCCAATCGCCTCCAATGGCAAGTTCACAAAGAGCTCGATCCGCCGTCTTAAAAAGCGTGCCGCCTGCGCAAAGGCGCGTCGCTTGTCGAGATCACTGCCCTCAACTGCGGCGGGATCTTCAATGCCCCAGTGCGCAGTCATGGGCTGTCCGGGCCAATGCGGGCACACTTCCCCTGCCGCGTTGTCGCAGACGGTAAACACAAAATCGAGCGGCGGTGCGTCGGGCACGGCGAATTCATCCCAGCGCTTACTGCGCACGTTTGCGGCCACCAGGCCCATCGCAGAAATTTCTTCCAGCGCGAATGGATTGACCTTGCCGGTCGGGTGACTACCGGCTGAGAAAGCACGAAAGCGGCCGCGCCCAAGCGCGTTCGCGATGGCCTCCGCCATGATTGAGCGCGCTGAGTTCCCGGTACAGAGAAAGAGTACGTGATAGATTTTTTCAGGCATTGAGATCTCCTTGCGCGTGGTGCGCGAAAGCGGGGAAAGCTGCTCAGCGGATGATAAATCTACCGCATGCCAGGAAGTCAGCGCGCCGCAAATACTTTCACCACTTAATTCGCCGACTGTATAGCTGACGTCCTTAAGCCCTTTCTAAATTTTGTCATTCGTTTGTCACACCCTTGAAACAAAGCGCCGCACATAATGGCGCCACGCTTAATTAACCTCATGGAAATCAGAATTGATGACGCTGAAAAATGCGCCCTGGGCCGTGCTATGCCTGCTGTTTACCACTGCCGCATCGGCCTGGTGGAACCCGGAGTGGACAGCGCGCAAAACCCTCGCGCTCGATACCACTGCAACGGGCATGAACCTCACCACGCCGGTGAACGACGTGCCGGTACTGCTGCGTTTGCACTCGGGAAATTTTCCACAGTTCCTGAATATCAAGGATGGCGGCGCAGATTTTCGCTTGCTCGCCGGCGACGATAAAACACCGCTTAAATATCACGTCGAGAAATTTGACGCCGCCTCTCAAATCGCCTTCGTGTGGGTGAAAGTGCCCGTCCTCGCGCCACAATCGAAAGACAACAAAATTTACCTGTATTTCGGCAACCAAACGGCACCGAAAGCGGACGATCCGGGCAGCAGTTTTGATGTGGATACTGCGGCGGCATTTCATTTTGGGGATCCCACCGGTACTGTTTCCGATAGCACCGCCTACGCGACCGCGACCGTCGGCCAGACTATTAACAACCCCGCCTCATTGATTGGCAGCGGCGCCTCTTTCATCGGCACCGAGGCGCTCCAGATTCAGGATGCGCCGCATCTGCGCCTGATGCCCGACAAAGGTTGGGCCGCCAGCCTGTGGGTGAAGTTCGACACCCTGCCCACGGAACCGGCTTATGTGCTTGATCGCAGCGACGGTACCCAGCGCCTCAGCGTAATGCTGGTGAACGGTCAGCTAGTCGCCAAACTTGGTGATATGGAGATTGTAAATCCCACCCCGCTAGCAGCAGGTCAGTGGCTGCACATTGCGGTAGCGATTGTGAGCGGTCAGCTGGAGCTGTTCGTGAATGGGGCATCCGTCGGCAAAGTTCCCGTTGGCGTGACTGAGATGGGTGGCGCTATCAGCCTCGGTGGCGGCATCGGTGGCGAAGGCCTGCTCGCCATGCAGGTGGATGAACTGCGCGTGTTCTCCAGCGCGCGTTCAGCGGATTTCTTTCTCGCTCAAGCGTCCCTCGAAGGCGAACGCAACGATGCCACCATCAGTTACGGCGCAGATGAAACGACCGACACCGCCGGCGGCGAAAGCGGTGAGGTAAAAACCCACAGTCATTTCGGCACCATCATCCAATTCGTGTTTGGCAGCAAAGACGCAATTGTCGAACAACTCGTGATCGGGATCTGTGTGCTGATGGCGGCCATTGCGATGATGGTGATGTTTCTGAAAGCCATTTATCTCTCACGTGCACGCCGCGCCAGCGATCGCTTTCTGAGTGCTTATCGCACGCAGGTCACTTCAACTCAGCTCGATAGTCTGCGTCAAGGTCAGAAAACCTACGGTGACTCACCGCTCTTCAAGGTCTACCTGCAAGGGCTCGACGAAGTGCGCAGTCGCTTGTCGCCCAGCGTCGGCGCGGCGAGCGTCGGGCTCGGCGACAAATCCATGAACGCCATCCGCGCGACCTTGGATGCCACAATGGTCCGCGAACATCAGCGGCTGAACAGCCTGTTGGTGCTGCTCACCATCGCGATCTCCGGTGGACCGTTCATCGGCTTGCTTGGCACCGTGGTAGGGGTGATGGTGACCTTCGCGACGATCGCCTCAACCGGGGATGTGAATATCTCCGCGATTGCGCCCGGCATGGCAGCCGCCCTGCTCGCCACAGTGGCCGGTCTCGGCGTCGCCATCCCCGCGCTCTTTGGTTACAACTATCTCGGTTCCAAAGCCAAAGATCTGGTGGCCGACATGCACGTCTTTGCTGACGAATTTGTCGCGCGCCTCAACGAAGTCCACGGCGCCTAGAGGAAACTGCAATGTCCGCTGAAGTCAAAGGTGATAGCGAACCGTACGACGATATCAACATCACGCCGATGGTCGATTTGACCTTTGTGCTGCTGCTGATTTTCATCATCATGACCACCGCATCCGTGCAGGGCATAAAGGTGAATCTGCCGCAGGCAAGCAATGCGCCGTCGTTAGCCGAACCGAAAACCAAAGCAGTCACGATTACGGCTGAAGGCAACATTTATCTTGATACCTATCCGGTCACGATTCAGGAACTCGAATCGAGGCTCGCCTCGCTGTATGGCGCGGATCCAGAGTTGCCGGTCGTGATCAAAGGCGACTCGACGGTGCAGTACCAACTGGTGATGGATGTGCTCGATCTGGTCGGACGGGTCGGGATCACACAGATCGGGTTAGTGACACAGAAAATTGTGAAATAGCGCGGACTCGACGCCACAACACCCGCGCATGATTCAGGAGGAGGAAGAAACTTTTTGGCGGCGGCATGGCCCCCTCATCGGCGGCCTGGCGCTGTTGGCAATATTTGGCATCGGTGGCTATTTCGCGGTGCGCGGATTGGGGGGATCGGGACCACCCGAACCACCGAAGGTCCAGGAGATCTCGTTGGTCCAGCCGCCACCGCCACCCCCGCCACCGCCCAAGTTGGAAGAGCCGCCACCACCAGAGGAACAGGTGGATATTCCTGAGCCGGAGCCCGAACCCGTGCCCGAAGACGCGGCCGCCGACGAGCCACCACCGGGTGAAGATCTGGGTCTCGATGCAGAAGGTGTCGCGGGCGCTGATGGCTTCGGTCTGCGGGCCAAAAAAGGCGGCCGTGGGCTGATTGGCGGTGGTGATCGCAATCGCTGGTATGCGGGGGTCATCCAACGCGATCTGCAATCGCTGCTGGCGGATAACGAAGGCGCGCGCGGCGTGAAGTACTCAGTGATTGTGAAGCTGTGGATCAGCGCTGATGGCCGCGTGGAGCGTTTCGATCTCAGTGATTCCACCGGCAACGACACGAGCGATAAGGCGCTTCGCGAGACGCTCTCCGATCTCCGCCTGAGCGACTCTCCGCCGAGCGACCTGCCGCAGCCGGTCAAGCTGCGCGTCGTTTCGCGCTAAGAGAATTTATTGATAATTGAAACAGGGTTTGTGTGAAGAATTATTCTAATTTCTTGGTTCGTCAGTAAAACCTGTGGGTGAGTTCTGGCTCGGGCAGTTTTCCAAGTGCATGATAGAGCGCGATTTCCATCATGCCAAACGTTCGGAAGCCGTAAGCTTTTCTCATAGTGACTTTGGCTTTGTTGTTCAAGCCTTCGATCAC
>CAMATU010000258.1 GCA_945861225.1 Klebsiella pneumoniae | reverse complement strand
GCAACGCGCCGGGCATCTTACCCGATGCAGCGCTGCAGCAACAGCCAATTACCGTACAGAGTTGAATGAGACCCTGGCGCAGTGCGCCAGGGTTCAATTTGCGTGGATGCGTGCGACCAGCGCAGACCACGAATCTGTCGCGAGGGGTCCTGCCCACAGTTCGGTTTCACCGCGCATCAGTACGGGAATCCTAAAGTGGTAACGCGCCTGCAACGCCGGGTGCGCGTCAATATCGATGACGGAAATTCCCTGTTCGGCAATATCACTGTCGCGCATGAGGGCGTGATACAGCGCTTCGCAGATCTCACAATCCGGACGCCCCAGGAGCTGCAGCGGCAAACGGATCGACATTGGCGCGCTATTTCGGCAGCTCAAGTGCCATGAACAACGGATTGCCTTGGCGGTTGACGAGGATTGGGACTTTCCCGCCTGCAGCTAGCCCCTTGGTGATCGCGGTGAGTGCGGCTGCCGAATCCGTTGCTTTAAAGTTTATCTGCACGAGCACATCCCCCGGTCGCAGACCCGCGTCGCGTGCCGGACCTGCCCGGACCTCCTCTACCAATAAGCCCGGGCCGCTTAGTTCCAACGCCTTACGCTCGGCTGCTGAGAGATCGCGCACGGTGATTTTGAGTCGATCATCACTGTGCCCCTCAGTGGCCGGTTTCTCTTGGCGGGCGACGGGCGCACTGTCGTCGGCCGGCAACTTGCCGATGCTGATCGAAAGACTTTGCGAATTGCCATCCCGCAAAATTTCAATGGCAACTTTTTCGTCAATCCCAGTCGCGCCCACGAGTGGGGGCAAATCTGCCGAAGTGTCAATCGTCTGGCCATTGAATTTGGTGATGACGTCCCCCGCTTCGAGCCCGGCTTTATGCGCCGGACTCTCCGGCAACACCTTGGACACCAAGGCACCATGCGGCTCTGTCATATGGAAGGATTCAGCGAGCTCGTTAGTGACATCCTGAATCAGCACCCCTAACCAGCCGCGGCTCACTTCGCCCTTATCTCGAATCTGCTGGTACACATTCATCACCACATCGATCGGAATCGCGAAGGACAGGCCCATGAAGCCGCCCGTGCGACTATAAATTTGCGAGTTAACGCCGATCACCTCACCGTCCAGATTGAACAGCGGCCCCCCCGAGTTGCCAGGATTGATCGCGACGTCGGTCTGAATGAACGGCACATAGTTTTCGTTGGGAAGGTTGCGTCCCTTGGCGCTCACGATCCCCGCCGTGACCGAGTGATCGAAGCCAAATGGCGAACCGATCGCCAATACCCACTCGCCCACTCTGAGCTTCTCGGAGCTGCCCAGCTTCAGGACCGGCAAATCCTTCTCGGTCTCTACTTTGAGCACCGCGATATCGCTGCGCGGATCGGTGCCTACCACCTTGGCCGTCAATTCCCGCCGATCACTGAGGCGCACCATCACCTCGTCCGCATCCTTGATGACGTGATAGTTAGAAATAACATAGCCATCTTTGGAGATAATAAACCCTGATCCCAGTGACGAACGTGGCATTGCACTGCCGGGCCCGTCGGGACCCTGCTCTTCGAGAAATCGCCGAAAAAAATCATTCAGCGGACTGTCCTCAGGGACGTTGGGGATGGAGAAACCCGGCGGCAGTTCGCGCGGTCCAGACTCACCTTGAGACGCCTCCCCGCGGTCCGCCGTGGTGCTGATATTCACGACGGCGGGACTATTCGTCTGCACCAGCCCAGTGAAATCTGGCAGCGCATTCGGCGTCGCCGCGACCCCAACGGCAAACCACAACCCGCCGAGCAAAGTCGCGAGCGGGCGCCAGTGCTGTAACGGGCGTGATGGCGGCGCGCTTCGGGTATTTAGCATGGAAGGCATGGCGAACTCTGATCTAATTGGAGGATTAATTGATAGCCACCGAGGCCGCAATTTTGCGGACGGTCGCCTGTGGGATCTCGCCAACCACCGTAATCTGGTATTTCTCCGCCATGCGGCTGAAGGCATTCACTGCGCCCATCGAGGAATACCCCTGGAGTGGTGGCGCATTATCCATCAGTTCTTCAATGAACACCGAGACTAACGCAAGTCCATCGGAGTAAACCACGTGTTGGACCGGCATCCGTCTATCCACCAGCCGCTGAGTATGAGAGTTCTTCATCGAAAAGCCACTTGGGACCCAACCCACCTTCAGCGTAGTTGCCACCTGATCCGTGCTCACCAACGCGGGTTCGCCACTGGCGTACCAAGTAAAGCCAGCGCCGTTTAACTCAGGCTGCAATTGTGCCGGCGATATTGGTTGGCCAATCTCGATGGCGACAAACATTACCTGCTCCAGCACCTTGCCGGCGTAGTCCAGCACAGCCGATTTCAAGAGCAACTTTGAATCAGTGTCGATCCACAACTGGTAACTGTAGCGATCGCGTACGCGCGGCGTGATCAGCAGCATCTTGGTTGAGTGACCAGCCACGCGATCATCGCCGAGCAGTTTGAAGTCGTAGTACCGACTGATTTGCTCGACGGGCTCCGACCACGCGAGCCGCAACAGATCCTGGGGTTCGCGCCGCTCAACCAACATGGCTTTATCGATGGCAAAAGCGCGCGTTATACGAGTCCCGTCGCGAATAATTTCCCAGGCCGGGCCGTTGAGCGAGATCAACCGCTCCTGTTCATGGCTGTCTTGCGCTTGATGCACAATCCGCATGGCCTCGATGGCCGTGTCATGGACGTAGACAAAAACGCCCTGGTAATTGAGCGCCTTGGTGGCCTCGGCGAGTTGACTGAGCAGGCGCACCGCCTCGCCATTAGCGCTGACATTGAAGCCCACACCAAGCATTGCCGCCACCACCATCCCGCGCAGGGTGTAACTGTCCATTCGCGCTGGTTTTACTGCTGAGGCGCCACTTCGAAATCCACCACGCGCACAGACGGCGGCACTTTAGGCACTCCGAGCTGCGCGCGCTGTTCATTAAAATTAACCAGATAACTGTTGATGCGTCGCTGATACTCCGCTTCCGACAGCACAGAAACGCGGGCCGAGTCTGGCGCGACTTGGGGTGTCGATATGCCAGTTTGGGTGGCGAGTACCGGCGGTGAGTCCACCGCAGGGCGCAGCGACCCACCGAAAAACATCAACGTCGCCACCGCGGCAGCTGCGGCCAAACCCGCCACAGCCCGCGGTTGCCACCGCTTGGGCCGCAGTATAGTCACCTTAGAAGTTTCTGTCGGCACCAGGGTTTCGTGTGCCAGCGCCGCACTCACCCGCGCGCCTAACACCGAAGTTAGCTGCGGATCTGCGCCGCGCAGGCTGTCGCCAATCAGCTGGTAGCGGGCCCACGTTTGCCGGGCGGCCTGATCTTGTGCGATCTCGCCCAGTGCCGCTTGATCTCCTGCGTCGCCGGCGTCATCGAGAAGTGCCGAAATTCGTTCCGAGAGTTCCATAGGATTTCGCCCTGGTGCTGTTCCGCGCGGTTGTGGAAGGTTCACCGCTCGAGGAGCGGCTTCAGTTTTTCATCGATGACCTCGCGTGCACGAAAAATCCGCGAGCGCACCGTGCCGACCGGACACGCCATGGCGGTCGCGATTTCCTCATAGCTCAGGCCATCTATTTCACGCAACATGATGGCCATGCGCAAGTCCTCCTGCAGACCGTCAATCGTGGCGAAAATCGTGTTCTTTATTTCTTCGACCAACAAAAGTTTTTCTGGTGTCGCAGTCTCATGTTGCAATTCATCGAGGGCGATTTGTTCACCGTCGGCGTCGGTGAGATTGGCTTCACGCGGGCGTCGCGTCAACGCGGTGAGGTGATTCTTGGCCGTATTAATCGCAATCCGATACAGCCAGGTATAGAAAGCGCTATCCCCGCGGAAAGTCGCCAGCGCCCGGTAAGCCTTGATAAACGCCTCTTGTGCCACATCCATCGCGTCGTCCCGATCGCGCACATAGCGCGAGATCAGTTTGATGATCCGTTGCTGATAACGCGACACCAACAGATCGAACGCGTGTTTGTCGCCCTGTTGGACCCGCTCAACCAATGCCTGGTCAGTGGAGTCGCTCAGCAAGGGGGACACCCTGTATTATGAGCGCGCACCGTGACTGCACCTGTGGCATAGACCATCATCATGCGGATTAAGTTCGGGTAGTCGGGCAGCTTGCACAAGCCGAGATTATAAACGAGGGACGATGCCACACCAACAAGACTGCGACGTGCTCATCATCGGCAGCGGGGCTGCGGGTCTAAGCCTCGCGCTGCACCTCGCTGATCGCTTCTCGGTGTGTGTGCTTGCCAAGAGCGCGATTACTGAAGGTGCCACCTATTACGCCCAGGGGGGGGTGTCGGCAGTAATCGATCAAAGCGATTCAATTGAATCTCATGTGGAAGACACACTGCGCGCGGGTGCTGGATTGTGTCACCGCGAGGTAGTCGAAGCGATCGTCAAAGAAGGCCGCGCACGCATCGATTGGTTGCTGGCGCAGGGCGTGCCGTTTACGACCACAGGCGCGGCCGATGGCAGCCAGGTAATGCACCTTACGCAGGAAGGGGGGCACAGCAAACGCCGCGTAGTGCACGCGGCAGATGCCACTGGACGGGCGATTGAAACCACTTTGCTTGAGCGCGCGCGCACACACTCAAATATCACGCTGTGGGCCGAGCATATCGCGATCGATCTCATCTCCACCGGCAAACTCGGTGGCACCCCGGATCGCTGCATCGGTGCCTATGTGCTGGACAAGGAGCGCAACAAAGTAAAGACCCTGCGCGCGCGCTGGTCGGTGCTGGCGACTGGCGGGGCCGGCAAAGTTTATCTGTATACGAGCAATCCGGATGTGGCAACCGGTGACGGCATTGCGATGGCCTGGCGTGCTGGCTGCGCGATCGCGAACATGGAATTCGTGCAGTTTCATCCGACCTGCCTCTACCATCCGCACGCGAGGACCTTTCTGCTGACGGAAGCCCTGCGCGGCGAAGGTGGCTATCTTCGTCTGCCGAATGGCGAACGCTTCATGCACCGTTTTGACGAGCGCCTCGAACTCGCGCCGCGCGACATCGTGGCGCGTGCGATCGATTTTGAGATGAAGCGACTAGGGTCTGATTTTGTGTATCTCGATATCAGCCACAAACCGGCCGAATTTGTCCGCGAACATTTTCCAAATGTGCATCAGAAATGTCTCGAATTCGGTATCGACATCACCACCCAGCCGATTCCGGTAGTCCCCGCCGCGCATTATCTGTGTGGTGGCGTCGTCACCGATGTGGCTGGGCGCACGTCGCTACCGGGCTTGTTTGCGATTGGCGAGGTGGCCAGCACTGGCTTGCACGGCGCGAATCGAATGGCGAGCAATTCGCTCCTCGAATGCCTGGTCACGGCAACTG
>CAMATU010000257.1 GCA_945861225.1 Klebsiella pneumoniae | reverse complement strand
CACGCTCGGTAATGACCTTGTTACCATGCCCGAACACGTGCACGAGCTTGAATTCGACTTTCTTCGCCGGCGCAAAGATCGAAGCGATCATCTGCCGCACCCGGGCCTTGCCACGGATGGCCTCCAGCGGCTGGTTCAGATAGCACATGTCGTCTGTGACCTGCGCCATGCAGGCTTCGACATCGCGCGCGTCCCAGCCTTTGAGGAACGCCCGCACGACGCCCTCGTTGCGCGCAATTTTCCAGTTCAAATCGGTCATGACTGCACTCTCCTTCAAGCGGTGCACGGCGTGCGCCGGGCCTGCAATACCGGTGAAATAAATTCGTGGCCTCAGTCGAGGTGCAAGGTCGGGCCGCCATTCTCGAACCACATCTGGTTGTCGAAATAGTCGCGCCAGCCGCAAATCTTGCCAGCCGTGTCGAGATCGAACATGCCGATGCAGGGCAGTTTCAAGCCCCAGCCCTCGCCGTTGAAATCCCAGCAGTCGAGGCGCTCAGTGACGACCGTGTGGCCGCGGCCAAAGCAGCTGCGCAGTTCCCACCGCACTTTGCGCGTGAGCTGCATGATGCCGGCGACGATTTTCCGCACGTCGCGCTGGCCGACCACCGGCGCCAGCGGCTGGTTGATGTAAACGATGTCGTCGGACAGGCACGCCATGGCGACCTCAGGATCGAGCGCTTCCCAAGCGTCTATGAACAAGCGCACCTTGAAGACGTTGCGCTCAACGATGTCGTCTGCCGTCATGAGGGGTCTCCCGGGGTGGAATTGGTGGCCGCGATTGGCCGCGATTGGCGCGACAGCAACGATAGTGCGATACGTGCCCGCTAGGCAAGCTCGAGCTCGTTCCAGCCAAATTCTGTTACTTTGGTGACCAGCTGAGAGGGTTCTCAGAATGCCCTGTGGACCGATCCGCCATTGAAAATCTGTTGATGCCGGCAACCTATGGCCGACACCGCGCGCGTTTGTTTGCTCCCGATCGGCCGCTCACGGGGACTGGTCTCACTGTCGAGGATTTGCTGGACGATGAGTGCCGAATCACGGTGCGCCGGGCACTGCAGTACATCCAGCTGAAGCAAGGCGTCATCGAACTCGCTTATCCACGCCCCCCTACGCGGCGAGTTACTCGCGGTATTTCTGAAACCCCATGCTCCCTTTATTAAGCCGTGCTGCCGCGCGTCGCAGCGCTCACCACCACTGCCGAGGCTTTTTCCACTACAAACCCCTCGTAGTTGCTTTCAGCGATCTGTTTCAGGTGTTTGAAATATTCGGGACCGCCGAGATGCACAATAAATTGGCGATGTTTGCCTTCAATATTGGCGCCGGAGTACCACGAATCAGTGCCATGAAATAGGGTTTGTTTGGCAGCTTGCTCGACGCTCTCGGCCCAGGCGTCATCCACGCCGGGCGCGGGCTCTATCGATCCCAGGTGGTTATCGCGAAGGTAGGCGATGCAGTCGCGAATCCAATCGCTTTCCATTTCGCCACCATAGGGCATGTTGTACAACACTGACGGCGATTGCGGACCGTGCACCATGAACAGGTTCGGAAAACCCGGGATCGCGACGCCAAGGTAGGTAAAGAAGCGTTCGCTCCAGGCCGTAGCCAAATCCACACCGCCCCGACCCTTGGGATTCAGGCGTAGCAGCTTACCCGTGATCGCATCATAGCCGGTCGCCAGCACCAGCATGTCGAGCGCATGCTCGCCGCTTTTTGTCGTGATGCCATGGGCCGTTATTTTTTCGATTGGATCGCTGCGCAAATCCACCAGTTCCACATTGTCGCGGTTATACGCTTCAAAATAGCCGTCATCGATCGCCTGCCGTTTGGTGCCGAGAATATAGTCGGGCAATAACTTTTCCACAGTAGCTGGGTCTTTGACTATCTCGCGAATTTTCCCTCTGATAAATTCACAGAGCGTGTCGTTCGCGGCCTTATTGAGCAGCAGGTCGTTGTAACTGTTAAACAGCATGTGCAAGCCACCGTCCTGCCACAGGGCTTCATACAACTGGTTGCGCTTCTCGGGAGAATCGTCCAAGGCGGAGCGTTCGGACATGGGATAAGGCATGCCGAGCGGGGAAACTGCCATGTACTCGCGCCGTTGGTTAAAGCTCGCGCGCGCTTCATTCAACTCCTCCGGTCTCACCGGTCGGTTGCCCGCGGGAATACTGTATTGCGGCGTGCGTTGGAACACTGTCAGGTGTGCGGCCTCGCGCGCGATCATTGGAATAGATTGAATGCCCGATGATCCGGTGCCGATCACGCCCACCCGTTTGCCGGCAAAGGTCACTTTTTCCTGTGGCCAGCGTCCCGTGTGAATGACCTCTCCGACAAAATCATCGATGCCCGGAATGTCAGGTTTGTTCGGCTCCGATAAGGTACCCATCGCGCAAACCAGGAATTGCGCAGAGATGCCCTCCCCCTCGCTGGTTGTGATCTTCCAGCGTTGCGACGACTCGTCAAAAGCCGCCTCCTGGATCCAGGTTTCGAGCTGGATGTCGGCCCGTAATTCGAGTTTGTCCGCGACAAAATCGAGATACGCCAGAACTTCCGACTGCGCTGGTTGCCGTTCCTGCCAATCCCACTCGTTGAGCAATTCTGCGGAGAACGTATAGGCATAGTAAGGCGCGCTCGGAAAATCAACGCGCGCGCCGGGATAGCGATTCCACCACCAGGTGCCGCCCACCCCGGCCGCTCCCTCATAAACGCGCACCGCCAAGCCCATTTCGCGTAAGCGATATAACGCGTAGAGGCCCGCAAAGCCGGCCCCGATTATCACGGCGTCGAAGATCTGAACATCCGCTGCCGCGGGTTTGGTGCGCAATTCGAGAATATTCATAGAACTATCTCCTCATTTACTCAGCATCTTCAACGGGGATACGCACCGAGCTTGCAGCTTTAAATAATTTGTCGCGACCGCAGTGACGTAATCTCGTCCGGCCCCAGCCCCAACCACCTGTCCAATATTTCTGCCGTGTGTTGCCCAAGCCGCGGCGGATGCGTGGGCGTAATGGCGGGCACGCCACTCATCGTAATCGGATTCGCCGGCACTTGGACCGTGCCCCACACCGGATCCTCCAGTGAGCATAACATTGCGCGCGCCGCGATGTGCGGACAATCGAAGAGATCGTCCACATCGTTCACCACCGACGCCGGCACTTCACACGCAAGCAGCGCTTGCACGGCTGCGTGCCGCGTGCGCGTGGCAAGCCATGAAATGATGAACTCGTTCAGTGCGGCAAGATTCGCGTGACGCGTCACCCCATCGCCGAACCGCGCGTCATTCACCAGCGCGGGCTGACCAATCGCCGTGCAGAAGCGTTGCCAAATAGGTTCACCTACCACCGCGATAACGAGATAGCCGTCGGTCGCACGATACGCGCCGAACGGCGCCGTGATCGCCTGCAAGCCAGGTTTGGGTTTCTGTTTGAACACCGAATACATCGCGATTGAGATCTCGTTCAGCACGAGGCTGGTGTCGTAGAGCGAAATATCGACTTTTTGTCCGCGGCCGGTGCGCGCACGCTGTAACAGCGCGAGCAACGCGCCTTGGGCCGCGACAATTCCCGCTTGGATGTCGCCTAGCGAAAACCCGAGATACTTGGGCTTGTCATCTGCGCGTTCCGGGCGATACATGAGCCCACTTAGCGCTTGGGCGACAATATCGAATGCCGGATAATCGCTGTACGGGCTTTCCTTCACATCGCGATGCCCGAAACCCGACACCGCGACATAGATAAGCCGGGGATTCAATTCGCGCAAAGTCGTCCAGCCGAGACCCAGCTCGTCCATCACGCCGGGGCGAAAATTCTCGAGCACGATGTCTGCCTGTTCGGCGAGCTGCTTGAATAGGCGCTTGCCCGCGTCACTTTTCAGGTCCAACGTCAGGCTCCGTTTGTTGCGGTTGGCCCGCAGAAACGATAGCCCCTGGGGTTTACCTTCGGCATCCGCGCGCACCGGGCTCGCGCTGCGAAAGGGATCGCCAGAGCGCGGGTGCTCAACCTTCACCACCTCAGCCCCGGCGTCCGCCAGCCACATGGAGGCAAACGGGCCGGCGAGAAAATTCTCGACTGCCAGCACGCGAATGCCGGCGAGCGGTCTGGGATCGTCGAGCGTGGTGGATTCTGAGTGAGGAGCGTCCATGCCGTGAGTGTATCGTGTGCGCAGGGTTTCCCGCGCCCCACAGCTTGCCAACAGAAAGTCGGATGGGCAGATTAGGTCGCGATACGGGTGTTGCGGCGCGATGGACAAACCTGCGATGACTCTGCCGCTGCCTGCGGGATTTGAAGAACTCGCAGAATTTCTCGCGCGCTGTGAGATTTAGACGTGGGCAAAAAGCAAGCTCTGACACCCATCCCTCGCCCAGACACCCATCCCTCGAGGGCATGCCCCGAACACAGCGAGGGTCTTTTTCTAGATTCTCGTCGATTGGCAGACTTCTTGCTGAGGTAATTCAGGAAGCATCACAGCGAGTCAAGGTGAAGAAATTTAAAGCAACACCTGGCTAACGCCGATAAATGATCATCAGACGTGAGGTGCCGGCATGCCGAATCATCCTTCAATCGTGACGAACGTCAATGTTCAGGACTACTTCCATGCGCAGCTCGAAGCGAGTCTTGCGCACCAACACCTTCCCTTAGGATTGAGCACAGTGCAGTACCTGGCACGCCTGCTCACGGATTTCTCGAATCCACAACAATTGTTCGAACACACCGAACTCGGTCTTGAACTCCGCCCGCTGGCGATGCACTACGCTGATGCGGTGTATGCCGGAGGCGCACACCAACGGAACGTCGCGTTGAAACGGCTGGGGGATATCGCACTGTTCATCTCCGGCATGTTTGCGGGCAGTCTCGCCCGCAAAGTGGTGGATGTGGATTATTACGCGGCCATGGGCGGCGCCGCCTACCGCGACCTGCACGCTTGGCTGTCCTCGCAAACGGGTGATCCGGGCACTCTCACTCCCTTCGCTGAATTGGCCTCGAAATTCATGGCGCTGGTCGATGTGCTGGCTGAGGTGGCCGAAGAATCACATCTCGGGGTGAAACATGATGTGCTGCGCGACTATGAGATCTGGCTCAAGACCAGCAGCCCACGCGCACTGAAGAAACTGCATCATGTTGGGATCGTGCCGAGCCGGGAAACCTTGAGTCTGGCGCGACACTGAGCTCATGGTGCTCGCCCAGATCCAGTCGGAACTGGCCGCTATCTATGCGACCCCTGTCAATTACGATATCGCGGATTTCCTGATCACCGACGCAGGCCTGGCGGCGACACTCGCACCCGATCATGCTGCGACGAACAACCAGGAGCGTCTGTTAGTGCGGGGCGATCCAGAGGCGCTGTGTCTGTCGCTCTATATTGAC
>CAMATU010000256.1 GCA_945861225.1 Klebsiella pneumoniae | reverse complement strand
GTGCTCCAGCGCGTGGGACAACATCCGGCTGCACGAGTGGCTGAGCTGACGCCTCGGCAATGGAAGATTCATTTCGCCGATAATCCGCTGCGCTCTGATTTATACGGCCTGCCCACCTAAGCAAGGACGCCGCGTAGTTACCGGTTACTGTCGATATGCCAGACGCCACCACGTTTGATGAGTCCGGCGGTTCTCTTTTGTCCCATGTCATTGCTCCTTCGAGTCGACCGGGACGTCCGTTGCGGGATTTAGTGTGGTCGACCCACCGATCAAGTTCAAGACGATCAAAGGCCACGCCCTGGCGGCCGATGCGGATTTCTGTCAGTTGGGGGCGCACCTCTGCGTTGAACCGGTTTCGGTCCATGCCGAGGTAACGGGGGGCATCGCGGAAACGGAGAAGTCGTGGAGGGATGTTGGGTTGTCGCTGCATGCTCGAATCGGGATCAACGGCCAAGATAAATTGCTGTCACGCCTTCTCGTTCATGACCCAGTTCGCGGCTGATGGTGAGACGTGCTTCCGTGTCTTCGGCTTTCTGTTTCGGCGTCAGCGCGTCGGAATCCAGGCCGCCGGCAGCGGGGCAGGGCCGGCGAGTCAATTCTTGGTATCGTTGCTGAGCATAGGCGTGGCGTAGACCATGTAGTTTCGACAGGCCAGCCCTTGCGCTGTGGCCTTCGTACACTCGCAGTTGCTGCACGTAGTTCCGGTGTGCCGGAATTAGCGAGCCACGCCCGGCCAGACGATACGCGCGGTCAAGGACTTCGCGTTGTTCTGTCGTGCGGATCGGGATCTCGCGCGCCTTACCGCCCTTGGTCCAGGTATCTTTGAGGACTATGCGGATGCCCTGGTCGGCGTAGCTCGGAATGAATTTGATGGCTTCCTCGCGACGGAGTCCGAAGGCTGCTTGCAGTTCGAGACTCATACGCACATGTTCGTCGCGAACCAAGGTCCGCGATTCCGCCATCAGCGTCTGCGCCTTGCTCTCATTGGTGACGAACACCCGGTCGGGGATTCCGTAGTGGTCATTCGATCTTGCGATGACGTTCTGCCAATTGACCTTCACGGCCCACCAGCGCAAAGCCGACATCCGATTCTTGATCGTCGCGATCGCGAGTTCCTCCGCGAGCCAGAATTTGGTGAGCGCTTCAACGTGTTTCGGTTTCAATGAATCGGCTTCCAACTGCCTAAACCTAAGTTCATGCAGCTGGTTCGCGATGCGCGACAGCAACCACAGCCGCTGGGCTTGAGTCGCGTAACTCCCGTCGCGGTTCTTCAAACAAATCTGTCTCATTTGGTGGTTGAGGTCGCGCATGTGTTCCGTCATTTCTGGTAAGTGTTGATGATCTCCCAAGGGCCGTAGCCACTTGAGCACGCTTACGCGCCAGCGTGGTGCTGAGCACCGAGTAGTCGAGTCATAATTCCTCGACCGATAGATAAGACGTTTCGATAAACCAGAGACCCGAGCACGGGGGTCTGATGGAAACGTCGTAGCAGATTCGAGATAAACGACGCGCGTTCATCTCAGACAACGACCAGCCTTCTTTCGAAGGCCGCATTATTGATCCGTGAAATTAAAGGGCGGATCCGGACGTCATACTCAGAACGTCCTGTCGATAGACGCGGGAAACGCCGTTATCGCAGCTTGCGTTTTCGTCCTCGTCCCTACCGCGGATGGTAGGGACGAGGACGGCCTTCGGGACAGTCAAATGCAACGCCAATCGCATGGCGCTAATCGGTGTCCGCGTTGGCGACAGTGTTCGATGACCCGCTAGACTATCGGCTCGTAATGTATCGCAAGGACGCGATGCATGACGCCGTTAGTGGCCGGCAGGGATGCCAGCGCTGCGGCTGCGCGTGCGGGCGAGTATGTTCGGCACCGACCTGAGCAGACGCTCTTGTATCAACTCGTTGAGCAATACTACCCAGCGTTTGTGGAACATCTGGCAGCGCGTGAGCGGACGTTGCCGGAACATGTGCAGCGCGAGTTCGAAGACTATCTGAAATGCGGTCGCCTGGAACACGGCTTCTTGCGAGTTCGCTGTGCAGACTGTCACGCGGAGCGACTCGTAGCCTTCAGCTGGCCGCTCCTGCGCATCCCTGCGCTCGCGGCACTAGTGATTCCCTTCACGTCACAAACGGCGCGGCTTCTGCCCAAGCTGCGGTGCGCGCCGGATGGCGGAGGCGGCGGCCTTGCTGGTGGACGAAGTGCTGCCACGTGAACCCCTTCGGCAATGGGTGCTGAGCGTTCCCTTTGCCTTGCGCTACCTATTCGCGACTGATCCGGCGGTGATGGGCCAGGTGCTGGGTATCCTCTATCGCGCCGTCGCGAATCATTTGATCAAGGCCGCGGGCATGACCTGCGCAACGGCGCAGACCGGCGCCGTAACCTTGATCCAGCGCTTTGGCAGCGCGCTGAATTTGAACATCCATGGCCCGGCTGATCCGCGCATCGTAGGCCACGTCACCTCACCTCGAGCGCTTGATTCGTGTCGCTGAACAAAGTGGCTAAGCAGGCCATTCATTCAGTTTTGAAGCGCTGCTCCAGAGGCCCGCCTTTGCGCGATCTTCCGTGCGTACTTCCTGGCCGGAGTGAGGATGATTGGCAAAAGCTCATCCGCGCCGAACGACGCGATCTTTCGGTCCTCAGGCGGAAGGCCGTAGAGCGTGGTGCGCTGCACCGGCGTGCGCCCCATCACGCGGATGACGCGCTCCATCTCCTCCGGCGGCAGTTCCTGTCCAAATGCCGCGCCCGCGGCCTTGGAGATACTCTCGTTCATCAGTGTGCCACCCATGTCGTTGACGCCAGCAGCGAGGCACGCCTTCACGCCTTCAACGCCCATCTTCACCCAGGAGACCTGGATGTTCGTGATATGCGGATGGAGCGCTAACCGTGCCACGGCGTGCATCAAGATCGCTTCGCGGAACGTCGGACCCCGGCGCGCCTTGCCCTTGAGATAGATTGGCGCCTCCATGTGCACGAACGGAAGCGGCACAAACTCCGTGATCCCGCCCGTGCGCATCTGTAGTTCGCGTAGCCGCAGCAGATGACGCGCCCAGTTCACCGGGCCGTCGATATGGCCGTACATCACGGTCGAGGTCGTACGGAAGCCGGCCCGGTGAGCATCTTCCACCACGCTCAGCCACTCATTGGTGGTGAGCTTGTCCGGGCAGAGGGTGACCCGGATCTCGTCGTCGAGCACTTCCGCAGCGGTGCCTGGCAGCGTGCCGAGACCAGCGTCCTTCAGCATCACGAGGAACTCCGGCACCGAAATGCCGAGCGTCTTTGCACCCTGCGCGACTTCCAACGGCGAGAACGAGTGGACGTGCACGCGCGGCAGCGCCGTTTTCACAGCGCGCAGGATTTCGAGATACTTCGCGCCCGTGTACTCCGGGTGAATACCGCCCTGCATGCACACCTCGGTGGCACCCCGCCCCCACGCCTCCTGTGCGCGCCGCACCACCTCGTCCAACGCCAGATCGTAGGGAACGCCGCGTAGGCTTTCGCTCATTTTTCCTTTGGCGAACGCACAAAACTGGCAACGGAAGTAGCAGATATTGGTGTAGTTGATATTCCGGTTGACAACGTAGGAAACGCGGTCGCCGTTGACCTCCGCGCGCAGCCGATCGGCGGCTTCGCAAACCAGGTGATAGTCGTCGCCGCGGGCCTGGAAAAGACGCACGAGGTCACCCTCGCCGAGCATCTGGCCATTGGAGGCGCGCTCGAAAATTTTGCGGACATCCTCCGTCGCCGTGTTAACTGCTCGCGTCGGCGCCAGACGCGCCGGGATATCGGCAGGGGGCGGCAGCACCTCAGCGTCGCCCGGTGACCACTCCTCCACGCGCGCGAATCCGTCGCTGTCCATGGCGCGGATGACCGCCGTCGCCATCTCCGGTTCCTGCCAGCGTGCGGAGTCGAACGTGTACGACGGGTAGACCGCGAGCCGCTCGGTCAGCACCTTGCCGCACTCGGCTGTACGCTCGCGAAGGGACTCAAGGTGGGGCCATGGCGCCTCCGGGTTCACGTGGTCTGGAGTGACCGGCGAGATGCCGCCCCAGTCGTTCAGACCAGCGGCGACGAGCTTCGGGTACTCCTCATAACTCAGGTTCGGCGGCGCCTGGATGTTCATCGCCGACCCGAAGATGATCCGGGCCACCGCAATCGTCCAGAGCAGGTCGTCCAGGTCCGGCTCGGGCGAATTCGCCATCCTCGTGCCGTCTTTGGCGCGAAAGTTCTGAACGATAATCTCCTGGATATGGCCGAACTCCTCGTGCAGCGCCCGTAAGGCAAGGAACGATTCGATTCGTTCGCGCCGCGTCTCCCCGATGCCGATCAGGATGCCAGACGTGAACGGTACCTGTAGTTCGCCGGCGGCCCGCATGGTCGCGAGGCGCACTGCGGGCCGCTTATCGGGTGAGCCGTAGTGGACCATCCCCTTCTGGTGCAAGCGCTCGGAGGCACTTTCGAGCATGATCCCCTGCGAAACGGTGACCCGGCGCAGCGCCGCGATTTCGTCACGCGTCATCACGCCGGGGTTCGTGTGAGGTAGCAGGCCAGTCTCCTTGAAGACCAGTCCGGCCATCTCCGTGAGGTAGGAGAGGGTGGTTTCGATGGCTGCGGTCGCGCAGATCGGCGGCTGCGGCAAGCAGCAGGTCCAGGTCGGTTTCTTCCGCCAGCACGAGGGCGGCAGCAGCTTGCGGCTGAGTGTTGCGATTCAACGCGGCGGCGAGCGTTTCGCGCGTGGTGACGAGCATAAGTGCAGCCTCTAGAAGGTTAGGGGTAGGTTTTCACGTGGCGGCGCGGAAAGTTATGCACGACCTTCTCCGGGGTGCCGTTGCTCGGTGGGCGTGCGGGTCTTCAGACTGTCGACGGCATGCACCGGGGCCCCGTTCCCCTGCATCAGATCAGCGATGGCGCTGTACACCAGGCGGTGGCTCTCCAGCATGCTCTTGGCGGCGAACACGGGCGACGTTACCTCGATGTTGAAGTGCCCACCGCCGCCGTTAACCTCGGCCCGTGAAGCGGGGATCTGGCGCTCGATGGCATCGATCAGCGCATCAATGACGGAACCTTGGAAGTGAGTTGGATGGGACGACATACTATTCTCCTGGGATTTCAGTAACGCGGCACAAAGAGTCGAGCGCAAGTAGGGACCGGGCGCTCGGCGTGGGCGAGTTCAGGTTTGGTGCGGATAAAATGGTCAGCCGCCGATATAAGACATCTCGATTTTCTTGAGCCGCGCAGTCTCTTCCGTGCGAATTTCCGAATACCGATCTTCACGCTGATTCCAGATCAACCCGATGGCAGCGGCAATTTGCGCGTCGCTCTTGCCGGCCCGCATGAGCGCGCGCAAATCATGGCCGGACTGCGCGAACAGGCACGTAAACAGCTTGCCATCGGTCGAGAGGCGGGCGCGTGTGCAGGT
>CAMATU010000255.1 GCA_945861225.1 Klebsiella pneumoniae | reverse complement strand
CTCATGCGCCGCAAGCCGACGATCACCTCCGGGCTGCCGAGGCTGCGCGCCTGGCGAATGAATACAGCACGGCTGTGATCAACTACAAGAACGTATTGCTCGCCGCCCCCGATAATCTCGAAGCGCGCTGGCGGCTTGGCCAGACTTATCTTGCACTCAAGCAGACCCCGGATGCGCTGACCGCGCTGGAAAGTGCGCGCGCGTTCGGCGCGCAGCAGCCCGAAGTGTGGTTGAATCTGGCTCAAGCGCTGCTGGAGTCTGGCAAGTTCGAGGAGAGTCTGCGGGCGCTCGCGCGCTATACCGGCCCGGCGCAAGCCGATGCCGACGCGCTCAAGGCGCGCGCAAATCTCGGTCTGGGTGAGGCCTCAACTGCGCGGACACTGCTGTCCGCCGCCACCGCGCGTGATCCGGAAGTCGCCAGTCTGCATCTCGCGACGGCGCGGCTCGCGCTCTCTGAGCGCGATCTGCCGGGCGCGGCGGCAGCGATCGCCACCGCGCTTACCATCGCCCCCAACAGTACTGAGGCGTTGTTGCTGCAGGGTCGCGTAGCGCTACTGCAAGGTCATTCTGCGCAAGCGGTGCTCGCCTACCGGCACGCCGCGGACTTGTTGAAAACCGGCAGCGAAGGGCTCGCCGGTCTCGCCGAAGCACTCCTCACAGACGGGAAAGTCGACGCTGCGGCAGAAGTGATTCTGCAGCTCGCGAAACGTGCGCCCGGCACCGTTGGCGTGGAGTTTCTCAAAGGCTGGCTGGCCTATGCCAAACAGGACTGGCCCACCGCCGAGAATGCGTTGCTGGGGGTGGTGAAGGTCGCGCCCAAACATCCGCAGGCACTGTTGATGCTTGCCGACAGCAGCTTTCGCCAATCAAAATTCAATCAAGCCGAAGCTCACCTTAAAGCTTTTGACGGGATTTTCCCTGGTCAGCCACAGGCGCTGAAGATGCTCGGCGCCCTCTATCTGAAACAACGTCGAGCGAGTGACGCGGTCAAGGTGTTAGCGCCGCTCGCGGCCCGCGAGAAGCCAGATGCCGGCACCTTAGCCCTGCTGAGTTACGCCCACTATGCAGCTGGCGACACCGCGCAAGGCAAGGCGTTCCTGGCCCAAGCGCAGACCTTGGCGCCGGACTCGAAACTCCTCAAGACCCAAGCCGCGCTGGGCGAGCTCGCGGCGGGTCACCAGGCAGCCGGGATTGGCGATCTCGAAAAACTCGCAGAGGGGGCTGATGGCGGACCCTCACGCCAGGCGTTGACCTATGTGCATTTGCTGCAAGGGGATTCGAGTGCCGCCCTCGATTCCGCGCGTGCCCTGCTTGAACTAAATCCGGACGATCCCATGGCGCACAATCTATTCGGGATCGCGCACGCGAAAAATCACGACCAACCTGCCGCCCAGGCCGCTTTCGAGAAGGCTTTGGCGTTGAATCCAAAATTTGCGCCGGCGCTCGCCAATCTGGGGTTTCTGGCGCTGGCCCAGAATGCGCAAGACCAAGGCGAGGCCTATCTCCGCAAGGCGCTGGCAGCCGACAAAGGCTATACCGCCGCTTCACTCGCGTTGGCGGCACTGGCTGAACGCAAAGGGCAAACAGCAGCAACCACGCAATTGCTGGAAGCGGCGATAGCCGCGCAACCTCAGGCGGCCCAACCCAAGTGGTTACTCGCCGAGCGATTGCTGCAGGCGGGCGCCGTTGATGAGGCCTTTAAGCTGGCCGAAGCGGCCTACACCCTGACGCCCACGATGCCCCAGGCCCGCCTCATGTGGGGAACCTTCCTGCTGCAGGGCGGCCGCGCGCCCGACGCCATCAAAATTCTACAAGCCCTGCATGAGGAAGCGCCCAAATTGTTGTCTGCCACCGCCGCGCTTGGTGACGCGCAGCGCGCGGCGCGGCAATGGGATCTGGCACGCACCAGCTATCAGCAAGTCTTACATGCTGCGCCGGGACGTTTGGACATTCTGTGGGCGCTGTTCGCAGTCGAACTTGGCGCCAAAAACTACCTGGCGGCAGAAACCGTGATCGAAGCGCTGCGCGACAGTCATCCGGACACTGCGGACGCGGATCGCGCGCGCGGTGAGTTAGCCGCCGCGCAAGGCCGCGAGTCCGAAGCGATTGCTATCTTCGAGAAGCTCTTTACCGACCGCCCCACAACCGCCAGCTTAATGCGCCTGCTCGATGCCCAGCAGCACAGTGGTGACACTGCCGCCGCACAAAAAACCATGCAACAGTGGCTGAGCGAATATCCAGACGACATTGTGGTCCGCCTGCGGCTCGGTACCGTCGAACTCATGACGGGTAAGAACGACGCCGCACAGGCAACTTTTGAGGCCGTGCTGAAGAGTGCGCCTGAGAACCCGATAGCGCTCAATAATTTGGCCTGGCTCTACGATCAAGCGGACGACGAACGTGCGTTGAAACTGGCGCAACGTGCCTACCAGGCATTGCCGAACAGCGCCGAAGCGGCCGACACCCTGGCCTGGATCATGGTTCGCCATGACAACGCGCAGCAGGCCTTGCCACTGTTTGAGAAGGCGCGCGCGCTGCTCCCGGCAGAGCGGAATATTCAGTTCCATCAAGCCTATGCCTGGGCCGAAACCGGCGCGCAGGACAAGGCCCGGGATTTGCTCAGAGCGCTGCTCAGCGAAAACACTGAATTTGCCTCGGCGAATGAAGCGCGCGCGCTGCTGCGTCGCCTGGCGAAGACTGCAGAGACTACGGTGGGTGCCGATCCAGGCCTGCGTTTCTACTCCGCGAACGCGACCACCGCGGCGATATCCGGCGCCTCAAGCAGGAGCATCAGCAGGCGATCAAGCCCCAACGCAACGCCCGCGCAACTGGGGAGACCAGCGTCCAGGGCTGCCAACAGCGGCTCATCGAGGGGCACCTGCGGCAAGCCGCTGGTGCGTCGACGGGTATTTTCATATTGCTGCCGGGCGCGCTGTTCAGCGCTGTCCGTCACTTCATGAAAGCCATTCGCGAGCTCGATCTCGCCCACCACCAACTCGAAACGCGCGGCCACTGCTGGCGGGCCTGGCCGCAACTGGGCATAAGCTGCGTGCTCACGCGGAAAGTCGTAAATCAATAGCGCGCGATCATGTGGCAATTGCGGTAACACTGCGCAGCCAAACACCCAGTCGAGCAAGAGCGCACGATCAGCGCTGCTCGCCCCAGTCAATACCGCGCCATGCAATGCTGCGAAGCGCGCCAGCTCGGCGGTCGAAACAGCATGCGGATCGAGCGCTGCGTACTGCAGGCATAGTGCGGCGTAGGTGTGTTTCTCGATTGGCAACGTGAAGCCGACCGCGCGCAACAGTGCGCGGACGTCTTCCATCAGCTGATGATGATCGAAACCGACGCGGTACCATTCGAGCAGGCTGAATTCTTCCTGATGCAGGCGACTGCCCTCTTCGCGCCGGAAGGCATGCGCCACCTGAAAAATATCCCCGCTCCCGGCGGCCAGCAGCCGCTTCATCGCAGCTTCAGGCGAAGTTTGCAGATAGCGCGTGCCGTCTGGATCAGGGACGATAAAACTCGCTAGCGCGGGATCTGTGCTGCCATGGCGGGCGAGTACGGGGGTATCGACTTCCAGCACGCCTTCGCGCGCGAAGTATTGCCGAAGATCGCGCAGCAGGCCTGCGCGTCGCTGGATTGCCAGAAGACTGGCGCTGGGGCGCCATTCGAGCGGGGTAGCGCACACTGCGCGAAGCGTCGCGGGTGCTTATTCTTCTTTCGCGCGCGAGACGTATTCGCCACTGCGCGTATCGATTTTCAGCAATGAGCCTTCCTCGATAAACAACGGCACGCGCACCACCGCGCCGGTTTCCATGGTGGCGGGTTTAGTGCCACCGGTCGCCGTGTCGCCCCGCATGCCGGGATCGGTTTGGGTGATTTTGAGGATAACGAAATTAGGCGGCGTCACCCCGATGGGTTCGCCGTTCCATAACATGACGCTGCAGATTTCCTGGCCTTTGAGCCATTGCCCGGCATCGCCAACGACTGTCTTCGCGGCCTGAATCTGTTCAAAGGTGCTCTGATTCATGAAATGCCAGGCTTCGCCATCCGCGTAGAGATACTGCATTTCGGCTTCCACGATGTCTGCAGCCTCGACGGTATCCCCGGATTTGAAAGTTCGCTCGATGACCCGTCCTGAACGCAGGTTGCGCACCCGCACGCGATTAAAGGCCTGACCTTTGCCCGGTTTGACCATCTCGTTTTCGACGATATTGAAGGGATCGCCGTCGATCATGATCTTTACGCCGGGTTTAAATTGGTTCGTGCTGTAAGAGGCCATTAGAATGAAGCTCGTATCAAAAAAGGCGATGCATGATAGCGCGAAGCCCTCAAAAAGCAGAGTCACCTGCATGGGTCAGCGAACTCCGTGCGGCCTACACTCAGCCCGCAGCGCTACTGCGCTTCCTCGAACTCTCGCCACACACGGTGGACTTGGATTTGAGGGCCGCCGCGCGTTTTGCGTTCCGCGTGCCCCAACCCTATGCGCGTCGGATGCGGGTGGGCGACGCCGCTGATCCGCTGCTGCGGCAGGTGCTGCCGATACGGGATGAGCTACGCGAGGTCGCCGGTTTTACAGCCGATCCCGTGGGCGATTTAGGCGCGCAGCGTCACCCTGGCTTTTTGCATAAATACCATGGCCGCGCTTTATTGCTCCTGAGCGGCGCCTGTGCGATCAATTGCCGCTACTGTTTCCGCCGTGAATTTCCCTATCAGGGGGCGGTCGGCTCCCCGCAGCTCGCCGCCGCCGTGACCGCCGTCGCCGCGGACACGCAGCTCAATGAAGTGATTCTGAGCGGGGGTGATCCGCTGCTAATGCACGACCCGCAGCTGGCTGAGCTGTTGCTCCAGCTGAGCGCGATCCCGCATCTGCGTCGGCTCCGGATCCATACGCGCCTGCCGCTGGTGTTGCCTTCCCGCGTTACCGCCGATCTCCTGGATTCTTTGGGGCGTTCGCGTCTGAAGCCTATTCTCGTGCTGCATGTTAATCATGCACAGGAAATTGATCAGGAGGTCGTCACCGCCTGCGCAGCACTGACCAAGCAGGGCGTTACCCTGCTCAATCAAGCCGTCCTGCTGCGCGGCGTGAATGACAATGCGGCGGTGCTGACCGACTTGTCAGAAGCCTTATTCGAAGCCGGGATCCTCCCCTACTATCTGCACTTGCTGGACCCTGTGCGGGGGGCCGCGCATTTCAGCGTGGACGACGCGCAGGTGCGCGCCTTACAGACCCAGCTGCAGGCGCGGCTCGCAGGGTATTTAGTGCCGCGAATAGTCCGTGAGGTGGCTGGTGCACCGAGTAAAATTCCGTTCTACTGATCCAGTAGACTGGCCGCGGGATTTTATGCGCCGCCCTACCCTGCGGCGCCCCCATTGTTAGAAAACAAATTAAGGAGCTTCGTGTGAAAGAGAAAAAAACCCGGCTCGCGGTGGCGC
>CAMATU010000254.1 GCA_945861225.1 Klebsiella pneumoniae | reverse complement strand
CGCATCGCGACGCTTAAATTCTTATCGATGCTCAGGTTCATGGGTGTCTCCGCCTTTATCAACCGTCCTGAAAACTCGGCGGCCGTTTTTCTAAAAATGCCGCGGTGGCTTCCTTCGAATCCGGATGATCACCGAGTTCGGTGGTCATGTTCTGTTCGTAGCGATAACCATCGCGCAAGGTCATGTCTTCAATGGTATTCAAAGTGCGTTTGGCGAGCCGAATTGCGGCCGGACTCTTGGCCGCAATCTGCCGCGCAACTTCCAGCACGCGCGGCATAAGGTCGGCGCGCGGCACCGAGGCTTCCACCACCCCGAGCCGGTAAAGCTCGGGGCCGGGCACGCGATAGCCAGTCAGCATCATGCGGCGCTGGGTGGAGTGTGAGAACAGGCGCTGCGTGTGCTTGCCGCCGCCGAGCAGGCCGACATCGATCTCCGGCAGGCCTAAGGTCGCTTCGTCTGCCGCGAACAGAATATCGCAGGAGGCCGCGACCGCGAGCCCCGCGCCGAGCGCGGCCCCATTGATCGCGGCGATCACCGGCTTGGTACATTCGCGAATGGCGTGATAACTCTCACGCGTGCGGCGGTTGTGCTGCCAGCGTTCGCCTGCTTTGCTCCGATCCGGGCGGGCTTTGAGATCGGCGCCCGCCGAGAACACTTTGCCGGCACCGGTTAGCACCACCACTCTTACGTCCCGGCGATCGCTTAGCGAATCGAACACATAGGCCATCTCGAGATTGAATTCGGCGTTCTGTGCATTGACCGGGGGGTGATCCATGGTGACCACCGCGATGCCGTCCGCAACTTCTACTTTGATGAGCTTGGTTTCCATAAAGTCTGTGTCCTCTCAACGCATCGCGAGCACGGCGGCGACGACGCGGGATGGTGCGGTGATATGGGGGCTGTGTGCGCAATCCCAGCGTTCGGTGTGCCAACGGGAATCCTGTTCCAGGCGGGTGATCAAGGGTTCACCGTGCGCGATCTGGAAACCTTCGCAGCGCAGACATGCCCGCGACCACCGCCGAAAAAACGTACTGCGGCAGTGGGTTCGCGAATTGGCTTACCAGTTCGACCTCGCCCTCGGCAATGAAGGCATCGATGAGCTGGTTCGCATAGGCACGCACGACTGGCTCGAAGGCCGCAACAGCCTTCGGCCGCAGAAAGGGTTCCAGCGCCGCACGCAGTGCACGTTGCAACGGCGGATCGACTTCGGCCGGCGCGAAGTACGGCATGCCTTCTGGGCGGTTGACCATGAAGCCGTCGACTGACGAAGACGTGCGCCAGTCCTTGGCACAGCGCGCCACGTCCTGGTAACCGTTCACTACCCAGTAACCCTCGCCAATCTCGCTGCGGGCAATCGGGCAGCGCGCGTGAAGGTCGGCGACCACCGCATCCCAGCGCGCACTGAGTTCGGGATCGGCCAAGTCATAAGCGGTGTGATAGTTGCGCTTGAAGGGTTCCATCGCCTGAGTGTGATGGGGGCCCGCGGTCTTTGCAAGATACCCACAAGGTGACAGAAATCCCGCGACTGCGTAGATTGCGGGAACCGAAAATCCTTAAGGTTTAAGGAAAGTTTTAGATGGGGACTGTGACGTTCGATCCGACCCTGCGTGAGGTCCAGAAAAACCCCTATCCCTACTATCGTCGGCTGCGCGACGAGGCACCGGTGTATCACATCGCGGCGCTGCAGGCGTATGCACTGACGCGCTACGACGATTGCAAGAACACCTTCCTGCATCCCGAACTGTACTCGGCGAAGGATTTCATCAAGCAGGCCTTCGGCGATCTGGATCCGGTGCCCGAAGTCCCGTCGATCATCGCGATGGATCCGCCTGAACACACGCCGTTACGCAAGCTTGCCGGGCAGGGCTTCCTGCCTTCGATCATGCGGTCGCTCGAGCCCAAAATTCACCAGATAGTGAATGGGCTGCTGGACGACATTGAGGCGCGTGGTCGCGAGTTCGATTTTGTGAACGATTTCGCGGCCTACGTACCAGTGAGCGTGACTGCCGAGCTGATCGGCGTGGATCGCAGCCAGCGCGAGAACTTCAAGATCTGGACCTCGGACCTGTTAAATGCCGCCAATCGCGCCAGCTTGTCCGCGGCGGATGTCAGTCGCATTCGGGCGAGCGTCGCGCAGCTTCGGGCCTATCTCGAAAGCGTCATCACTGAGCGTCGCCACGCGTCGACCGACGATTTCATCTCACACCTGGTCAAGGCCGAAGAAGATGGCGACATGTTGTCCGCGATTCAGGTCCTGAGTATCGCCATCCTGACCCATTTCGGCGGCTCCGAGACGCCTTCGCATCTCATCAGCAGTGCGTTGAATGCGTTGTTCGAGAATCCGTCAGTGCACGCGGAAGTGCGCGCGACGCCTGCGCTGTGCGCCAATCTGGTGGATGAGACGCTCCGCTTCTGGTCGCCGGTGAATCTGGTGTTTCAAACCGCGACGCAGGACATCCTGCTGCACGACACCTTGATCCCCAGTGGCGCGTATGTACTGTCCTATATCAGTTCGGCGAATCGCGATGAGCGCCGCTTTGCAGATCCCGATCACTTCGACATTCACCGCGATCCACACGGGCATTTGTCGTTCGCGCATGGCCCGCATTATTGCCCTGGTGCGGCGATGGGCAAGCGCATGGCCTCTATTGCGCTGGAAACGGTGTTGGCGCGGATGCCGCACCTTCGGCGCGTGGAACAGGAGTCCGATTGGCTGCCCTCGTTGTGGGTACGCGGCGCCAAGACCTTGCGCGTCGCGTACTGAGTCCACAGAAAGTGCTGCAGTGACAGAACGCCCTACCCCTACGCTGCTCATACATGGCGGTGATGTGCTGGATGGCCTCGGCAATCCCCCGCAGCGGGCGGATGTGCTGGTGGCGAACGAGCGGATTCTCGCGATCACACCAGCGAGCGACCTTGCCAGCTTAAGTCGCGAGGTCCGGCGCATTGATGCCACGGGGCTGACGGTAATGCCGGGCCTGATCGATGCCCACTGTCATATCAGCTTCGATGAACCCAGCTCCAACGACGAATTATTCTTTCATCGGCGCGAAGGGCTGGCCGCGATAATTGCGGCTGCCAATGTGCAGAAAGTCCTCGCCGCCGGCGTCACCGGGTTTCTGGATGCCGACTGCTTGTATGAGATTGGCGTCGATCTGCGCGACGCTATCGAAGCTGGCATCGTGCGCGGCCCCCGCATGAGCAGCGGCGGGAATGCGCTACTCACGTCGGTCGGCGGCACCGCCGGACGCTTAATCCCCGACAGCGGCCGCCGTGGCTACGGCAAAGTGGTGAATGGTCGCGATGAAATCGTGCAAGAAGTTCGCCGCCAGATTAAAGGCGGCGTGGACTGGGTGAAAGTGCACGTGACCGGGCTCACCCCACGGCAGCGGATAAAGGGCGAGGTGCAGGTGTGGAGCCTGGATGAACTCAAGCTCGTCGTTGATACTGCACACGAACTGGGTACGCCGGTAGTCGGGCATTGTCGTGGCGCCTCGAGTACGCGCGATGCGGCGCGCGCCGGCTTCGACATGATCCTGCACGCCACCTATATGGACGAAGAAGCGCTCGCCGCGGTTATCGAGAAACGGGTGCCCATCGTGCCCACCTTCACCTTCCAGGCGAATCTTGCCGACTACGGCGAACTGGTCGGCGCGTCACCCGAATTGCGCGCGCTCTTTCAAAAGGAGATCGTGGAAAGTGCGGAGATGTTAAAACGCGCGTATGCCGCAGGTGTGCCGCTGCTGTGCGGCACTGAAAGTGGGTTTTCGTTAACGCCCTACGGCGACTGGCATTATCGCGAGCTCGAAGTATTCGTACGCGAACTTGGGCTAACACCGCTGCAAGCCATTGCGTGCGCGACCAGCGCAAATGCGTTCGCGCTTCGCCTGGCGGGCGAGACAGGTGAAATCCGCGCGGGCTGCCTGGCAGATTTATTGGTCATCGATGGCGATGTTGCGCGCGATGTCACGTTACTGGGCGAACATCAGCGAATCCGGCACATCGTGCTGGGCGGGGAAGAGGTCCATTTGTCAGCGCCGCCGACGCGGCGTGATCCACCCGGCTGGCGAGTCGCACATTACGGTAAGCAAACCTTGCGGCGCGAACTCGTGGTGCCGGGAAGCACCAAGCCATGAGCCTCCTCAACGCGGAAAGCATTGATGTGCACGCCCATGCCGTGCTCGAAGAGACGATGGGGGCGGCCGGCGCCTACGGACCGGAACTCGGCACCGAAGCCGCACCGCGTTTTCGCGTCGGCAGCTACGAGCTCCACGGGGTGCGCTATCGCGGTAGCGCTTTCATGGACCCCGCGCTGCGCTTGCGCGCGATGGACACCGCGGGCCTCGATTACCAGCTGCTCTCGCCGAATCCGCTCACGTATTTTCATTTCATTGAGCCAAGTGTGGCGCAGAATTTTTGCCGCGTGCATAACGCCGCGTTGGCGGCGGCGGTCAAGCCCCATGCAGACCGCCTCGGCGCATGCGCGGCGATTCCAATACAGGACATCGGCTTCGCCATCGAGGAGACGCAGCGCGCGGTGCAGGACCTTGGAATGTACGCACCCTATATCGGGACCGACTTCGGGCGCCCATTGAATGACCCGGCGCTGGACCGCTTCTATGCCGCGCTCACTGCCCTCAATGTGCCGCTGTTTCTGCATCCCGCGCCGGTCGGCATCGATGGTCCCGCCGGCGATCCCAATCTGGGGCAATTCGATCTCGATATCATCGTCGGCTTCGCGGCCCAGGAATCTATCGCCGTGTGTACGCTGATTTACGGCGGTGTGCTCGAACGTCACCCAACGCTCGATATTTGCCTCACGCACGGCGGCGGCGCGACCGGCTATCTTTTCGGGCGCATGGCGAGTGCAGCGAAAAAGCGGCCCTGGTCGCGCGACTCTCTGCGCCGCGATGGGGCCTTCGAGGAACTGCTGCACCGTTTATGGTTTGATATTCACGTGCACGCCGAAGAATCACTGGCCCTGCTACGCCAACGGGTGAATCTGTCACGGCTGGTGTTCGGCACGAACTTCGCGGGCTGGGATCAGCAGGCGGGCAGTATTCGTGCTGAGGCGCGTGCTTATGCGGAGAATGCCAAACGCCTGTTGCGGGCGATTTGATTAGGGGAAAAACCCTTTAAATCATTGGGTTTTAAGGGTATGTACGGCATCGGTACGGCATTTTCGGGGGGTACGGCATTTCTGTAAAAAACTGTCGGGAATGACAGCCAACATCTGCCCCCAACTTCCGGTCAGCACGCTTCTGGGTTGTGTTGCTCGTTACTGCGTAACGGCTCCGTCGGCCAGTAGCTTCAATGTTCCAATCAACACCGGCCCCACGGTGGCGATCACTTCTTCCGCCACTGGATCACCTTCGAGTGCGGCTTGGCACAGCATGAGCAGTGCATCAGCAACTCGCGCGCGATTGGCGTCAAGCGTGATC
>CAMATU010000253.1 GCA_945861225.1 Klebsiella pneumoniae | reverse complement strand
CTACACGCGGACCTCGACGCCGGAATACCTGCGATTTGTGGAGCGCGGCACCTTGCGCACCTTTGGCGGGCATTCGGCGGTGGTCTCCGCGTTCTTCTCCGGATTCCTGTGCATCCTCACTTACCTGATGTGGTGGTACATCGGGAAGTTTCTCGCGCGCGTGCTGACCGTGCCGAACCAGTTGAAGGCCGCGATGGGCCTGGGAGCGCAAGTTGATACCCGCGCTTAAACGTAGACGGACCTCCGCGATGTCGATTAGAAGTGTCGTCGCGGGTTGCGGCTGGTGGGCCCTCATCGTGTTGCTGAGTCACGATGCGTTCGCGCATGGCGAGCGCAATCAAGAGCCGTTTTTGCGCATGCGCACCGCGCATTTCTATGACGTGACTTGGTCTACCGATAAAGTTGCGGTCAATGAAGACCTGGTCATCGAAGGCAAATTTCGCTTGTTCCAGGATTGGCCGGTGAATTTGCCTGAACCAGATGTTGCGTTTCTCGGCAATGGCACGCCCGGGCCTGTCTTCGCGCGCACCGAATCCTGGGTCAATGGTCAGCCGGCCATTCAGTCCATGAAGTTAAAGCGCAATCGAGACTACGCGTTCAAGACAGTGCTGAAAGGCCGCATCCCTGGTCGTCACCATGTGCATCCCATGTTGAATGTGCAAGGCGCTGGCCCCTTGCTGGGGCCCGGCAACTGGGTCGAAATCACCGGCCGCGCGAGCGATTTTAAGCTGCCCGTCACCACTCTCGATGGGACGCATATCGAAAACCTCGAACATTGGGGCGCTTCGAATCTGGTCGGCTGGCATCTGGCGTGGATCGTGTTGGCAGTGGTCTGGCTCGGCTGGTGGGTACGGCGTCCGTTGCTGATCCCGCGCCACGTGGCGATCAACGAGGGCAATGAACGTGTGCTTATCACGCGCAGTGATTTAGTGGCTGGCGCGAGCTTGATCGTGGCAGTAGTGGCGCTGACGGTCGGCGGTTTTATGTGGACCGAGGCAAAATATCCGCGCACGATTCCGTTGCAGGCTGGCCGTGCCGTCGTGCAACCGCTGCCGAAATCCCTGGCGCCGGTGGAAGTCACCGTGGAGCGCGCCACATATGATGTGCCTGGCCGCTCAATGCGCCTGCATACCACAGTGCATAACGGTGGTGAGCGACCGATTCAGTTTGGCGAATTCGTCACCTCGAATCTGCGCTTCGTCAATCATGACGTGCCAGCCGCGATGGCTTCGGTGAGTGACACCTACCCGCACGATCTTGTGCCGCGGAACGGGCTCACGCTGGCGGATAAGACACCATTGGCCGCCGGAGAAACCCGCGAGATTGAATTTGAGCTGACGGATGCGGCGTGGGAGGTGGAACGCCTCACCAGTCTGCTCACGGATCCGGACAATCGCGTCGGTGGCTTGCTGTTTTGCTTCGATGATCGCAACCAGCGCATTATTGCCAATGTGTCGGGGGCAATCGTCCCCATCTTCAAAGATCTAGTCGCGACGACCTCCAGCCCCCAGTGACTGGCGGGCGGCGAACGCCCGGCGCGCCAGGGCCTGGCTTGGGGCTGATGTTAGTGCTGATGTTGATGGCCTGTGACAATCGCACAGACGAACGCACCCAAACTCAAGCCCATGCATATCCCGCTGGCGCATCACCGTGTACGGCGCCTGCGCTGGCTGGGGTGCCGCAAGAGGCAACCGTGCGCACCCCAGCAGGCGTTGCGGTGGTGATCCGCACGCCACGCAACTACCGCGCGGACGTCGCGCATCCTTTGTTGGTGGTCTTTGCGGCAGCTGACATGTCCCCGACCGCCAGTGAGCGCTTCACGGGCTTCACGCCGTTCGCCACCCGCGCCGGTTATGTCGTCGCGTATGCGCAGCACCTCCGCCCGTCCTTAGCCGCCATGCGCAAGCTTGCAGGCGTCGCGGTAGAGGTCGGTCGCCACGTTTGTATCGATCCGCAAAGAATTTTTCTGAGCGGCCATTCGGATGGCGGCACGGCGGCGACCGCGCTAGCCGTGCAATCTGAATCCACTTCATGGGTAGCGGGCCTGGCGCCGAGTGCCGCGGGGTTTACGGGTGAGGATCTCGCGTCGTTTCGCTGCCCCACGCCACGTCCTGTGCTGGTGTGGCATGGCGCGCGTGATCGACTGTTTCCGGGTTGGGGACTTGAAGCCGCGCAGTGGTGGGCCAATTGCAATCGCTGTGATCTAACGCCACCGACCGCAGTGGCGGGATGTCTGCGCTATACGGGATGCGCACAGCCGGTGCATTATTGCGAGGGCGCGCATGGCCACACGGCATGGCCAACAGACGGCGCGCCGCGCACCCTGAAATTTTTTAACGACGCCCAGCAGAATTTTTTGTAAACCCACCATGAACTACCCACGAAATAGTCGCAGGCCCCCACTGCAATACGGCCTAGGCTTGCTGGTGATGATGATCATGGTCAGCTACACCAGCGCGAGCTGGGCCCACGGTGGCGTCAGTATCGAAAAAGATATGTGTGTTTTGCAGCTGGGCCCTTATCGCTTGCATTTCACCGGTTATCAACCCGCGCAATCAGGCGCGCAGGAATTTTGTGAAGATATTCCCGCACTGGGCACGGCCGTAATCGTGTTGGATGTGGTGGACGAGGCGCTGCGCGATATACCGCTTGAACTTAGAATCCTGCGCGACACGCGGGATCTCGGTAACAACGCGCAAGTCCAGGAGCTGGGTGACGCCGCCGCGATCGACCTGGCCACAATCGCAACCTTGCCGGCCGCCGTGCATCCCACGGGTTCACTGACCCTGCAGTATTCATTCAGCGACGCAGGGCGTTATATCGGCCTCATGCGTGGGCAGCCGGCAGTGGGCGAAGCGCTGGTCGCCGTGTTTCCGTTCACTGTTGGCACCGGCGGCCAGCAATGGTGGATATATCTTGCGGTGATTATCGGCACCGTGTTGGCAGCCGGGGGATTATTCGCCTGGGCAACGCGCTTACGCAGCAACAAGCCATGACGAAACTTAAGCGCCTGCCCTGGAGCGCTGCGTTGTTGCTGCTTGTGGTGACCTGGTCGAGCCAGGTTGTCGCCCATGCGCGCTTGGTTAAATCAACGCCGACGGCCTCCGCCCGCTTAAGTCGCTCGCCTGCCGCGATCAGTCTGTGGTTTAACGAAGCGCCCGAGGCCGAGTTTTCCACCATCAAAATTCGCGATAGCGCCGGCCACCTGATCGCGCAGGGCAAGTTGCGCGCCACGGCCGAGCCAAATGGACTTACCCTACTAATTGTGCAGACCTTGCCCGACGGTGACTATGTGGTGCATTACCGCGTGTTGTCCGTGGACGGCCACATCATCAAAGACAAATTTCGTTTCCGGCTCGGCGCGAAGTCTGGGCCGTAAGGGGACAGATTTACATCTGTCCCGAATGGCACTTACTTCAGGCACATGGCAAGACTAAGCCACGCGCGCATCGAGCTTATGACCGTAGGAGCGGCTTTAGCCGCGATGGGCGATTCAGCGCTGTTCGCGGCTAAAGCCGCTCCTACCAAAATGACTACTTGGCCTGGTGTGTCTTCCTAGCGACGCGTAAGCCAATGCTTTTTCTCATAAGTAAGTGTCATTCAAATCTGTCCCCTTATTTTATTTTCTGGTGAAATCAGCACGGTGAGCAGCCAGTGAGTGCAGCGACCTTCGCTTGGCAATTCGGTGCTGTGTGGATGTTGGGTGGAACATTATTTCTACGCCGCGCTGGTCCGGCACCTGCGACGATGCAGAGGTGGCTGCAGCAAGTTAAGTGCGCGCTCGCCGTGACTTGTGCAATGGCTTGGGTGGCTGGCTTCGTGGTGCTTACTGACGACGCCACGCGCATCGTCGGGCATCGCCTCGCGCTTGATGCGCCAGAATGGCGTGTGCTCCTCACCCATACGCGCTTCGGCCAAGTTTGGCTCGCGAAGCAGCTGGTGCTAGGCGTACTCACTGCGCGCGCAATCCTGGGCTGTGCGCACCAGCAATCTTTAGGGTATGACAGCGCGGGGTTGGCCGCTGCCTTTTTGGTCATAGGGCTGTGGGCCGGGCACGGTGGCGCGACTGCGCCGCTGGCATTGAATCTGCCCCTGCATGCGCTGCACGCGTTGGCCGCCGCCGCGTGGCTCGGCGGTTTGCCACTGTGGACCTGGTTGGTGTGGCGCGCGGAGAGATCGCCAGCGGGTAGTGCTTATTTCGGGCGAGCGATCATGCGCTTTTCCGTCTTGGCCGGCGCGATGATTGCAATCCTGCTGGTCACGGGTGCTTTGATCGCCTGGCAGCAGTTCGCACGCTGGCCGGCGCTGTTCGCGACCCTTGCGGGCGGCTTGCTGGCGCTCAAATTGCTGCTACTCAGTCTCGCTTTGAGTATGGCTTGGCGCCTGCGTCAAAAATATCTGGCGGCACTTACTACCACTGATGAGATCCTGCTACGGCGTGCGGCGCTGCGGCTGATTCTGGTGGAATTGCTGGCGGCATTCGGCGTGTTTGGCGTGGCGCTCGCGCTCACAAGGATGCCACCGGGCGCGCATCAAGCGATCACGTGGTGGTTGCCATTTCGAATTGCGCCTGGCGCGGCGTGGGCGGATCCGCTCGCACGCTGGTTAGCCGTGAGCGGTGCCGCTCTGGCGTTGTGCGCGCTACCCGCTGGGTTCTCACGCCAGTGGCGGATGGCCGCCGGTCTCGCGGGCATTGGTCTCGCTATCCTTGGTTTCGCGCTCGCGGTGCCGGCGTTTCCCACGACTTACCGGCAACCCACGAGCGCTTACAGCGCCAGCGCGATCAGCGCAGGCGCCGCGTTGTTCTCTACGTATTGCACGAGTTGTCACGGCCACGGTGCGCGTGGCGATGACCGGCCCGCCGCTGGTGGCCCCATTGCCCCCGACCTGAGTGAGCACACGGCGCTCCACACGGCGGGCGACATGTTCTGGTGGCTCACCCATGGTACCCCGGCCGGCAATATGCCAGCCTTTGCGACGGTCCTTGGCGAAGACGAGCGCTGGAACCTCATCAATTTCCTGCGCGCGTTCGCCGACGGCCATCGCGCCCGCGTGCTGAGCCCGAGCATCGTGCCGAGTCAACCCTGGTTAGGCGCGCCGAATTTTGGGTATGAGACTGCAAGCGGCGAGAGCAACGAACTCAAGGACTATCGTGATCGCCAGCCGGTGTTATTAGTCCTCGCAAGTCTGCCCGAGTCAGTGGCCCGACTGCGGGATCTCGCGCGCCAAGCGGCGGACTTGCGGGTGCAGGACTTGGTGGTGCTGGTGGTGTTGCTGCGCGGGCACTGCGACGCGTTGCCTTCGGCATCTGCCACCTCCTGTATGACATTGGGCGGCGCGGACGTGGCGGCTGCTTACCGCCTGCTGGCCCGTACCTTGGCCGATCCCGGCTCGCGACAAAGCATCGCGCCAGCGGTTACCCATGCGGAGTTTTTGATCGACCGGTTTGGTTATCTGCGCGCACGCTGGAACGAACAATCCGCCGCGGGTTGGGCAGCACAGGAGACGTTGCTCGCCGCCCTGGATGCGCTTGCAACCGAGGATCGCATTCGCGCATCACCAGATGAACACGTG
>CAMATU010000252.1 GCA_945861225.1 Klebsiella pneumoniae | reverse complement strand
GGCGGCCGTTTTTGGTTTGCGGCAGGGTCGCGGTGATGCTGCCGAACAGCAATTGCACCTGGCCGGCGATCAGAACGCTCAGTGCGGGCCCGAGCCCGTTGTAGGGGACGTGTACCATTTTGATGCCCGCCATGTCGGCGAATAATTCGCTGGATAGATGGATGACCCCACCGGTTCCACCCGACGCATAGATGAGTTGCTGCGGCCGGGCCCTGCCGAGCGCGATCAATTGCTTCACATTGACGGCCGGCAGCGATGGATGAGTCACGAGCAGTAGCGGGCCCTGCGAGAGTTGTATTACCGGTGTGATGTCGTGTAGCGGATCGAAAGCGATTTTGTACAGGCTGGGGCTGATCGAATACGTGGTCGCTACCATGACGAACGTGTAACCGTCAGGCGGCGCGCGCACCCCGATTTCGGTGCCGACCGTGCCGCCGGCGCCGGGCCGGTTGTCGACGATGACTTGCTGGCCGAGTGTCTCCGTCATTTTTTGCGCGGCGACGCGTGCAATGAAGTCTATCCCACCGCCGGGCGCGAACGGCGCGATGATGCGAACCGGCTTGCTCGGGTAAGGCTGTGCGACGGCAGAGTTCGCGCCGCCGGCCAATATGACGCAGGCCAGCGGTGTGACAAAATGCCGCACGTTACTCGGCTTTGACGCCGGCTTTTTTTACGACCGCGCGCCAGACGTCGATGTCCTTCTTGATCAAGGCGGCGAACTGCTCGGGGGTGCCGCCAGCCGCTGATACACCGTCTGCGGCGAGACGGTCCTGCATGTCCTGCGCCTGCAGTGCCTTGTTGAGCTCGCCGTTGACGCGGTCTAGGATGGGCCGCGGCAGGGCTTTCGGTGCAATCAGGCCGTGCCACAGGATGACTTCATAGTCCTTGAGCCCGGATTCCATGATCGTCGGCACGGTGGGCGCGGCAGCGATGCGTTTGGCAGTAGTCACCGCGATCGCGCGCAGGCGGCCGCTGCTCAATTGCGGCATGGTCACGCCGACGCTGCCGAACAGGATCTGCACCTGGCCGGCCATCGTATCGGTCAGCGCCGGGCCCGTGCCCTTGTACGGGATGTGGATCATCTTGATGCCCGCCATGTCGGCGAACAACTCGGTGGCAAGTTGCGTGATGCTGCCGGCGCCGCTGGATGCGAAAGTCAGCTGGCCCGGCTTGGCTTTGGCGAGCGCAATGAGTTCCTTGATGTTCTTGACCGGCAGCGAAGGATGCACGACGACCAGAAAAGGCCCCTGCGACAACTGGATCACCGGCGTGATGTCGTTGATCGGGTCGAAATTGAGTTTGAACAGGCTGGGGTTCACCGCGTAGCTGCCCGCGATGAGCGTGAAGGTATAGCCGTCGGGCGGCGATTTCGCGCCAATTTCCGCGCCCAGTACTCCGCCAGCGCCGGGACGGTTATCGACGACCGCCTGCTGGCCCAGCGATTCGGTCATTTTCTGCGCCGCGACGCGCGCAATCAGGTCGGTGCCGCCGCCGGGCGCGAACGGCGCGACGATACGTATCGGTTTGCTCGGATAGGCCTGGCCGAATGCCGCAGTGGCGGCGCCGGCGCACAAAATCGCGGCGAGGGAGGTGATAATGCGCTGTGTCATGAGATATTCCTTGATTGGTCGGTCAAAAATGGATTTTAAGTCCACCCCGGTGGCCACCCAAACTCCCCCATTGATGGCCACTTCAAAATCCCCCAGTAGGCGGTAAGCCGATGTACTAAATCGGCGGTATCCGCGGCGACGACGACAGGACATGATCGCCCCTCGATTTAACGAGGGGATCGGGAGTGAATGTCTTGACGCCACAGAAGAGAACTACCGTTATCACGTTGTTGCAGAACAATGTTTCGCAGCATGAGATCGGCCGCAAGACGGGGATAGATCGCAAGACGATCAGGAAACTTACGCAGGCGATATTCGCAGCTGCGTTGCCGGCGTCAAATTCCCCCATGGCCACCGGCTCGCCGGGGCTGCCCGATCAAATTCCCCCACCCCGGCCACCGGCTCCGGCAGGGCCACTGACGCCGGCACTGCCGGCGCACGCGCGCTCAGCCTGCGAACTGCACCGGGCGTGGATCGAGACCCAAGTTCGCCTGGGCCGTAACGCCATGGCGATCTACCAGGAACTGGTGGATTGCTACGGCTTCCAGAGCCGCTACAACAGCGTCAAGCGTTTCTGCCGCGGCGTGCGCAAGAGCGAGCCCGAACAGTTCGACCGCCTGGAGTTTCTGCCCGGGGAAGAGGCCCAGGTCGACTACGGCGAGGGCGCTCTCACGCTCCATCCCACAAGCAACCGCTATCGCAGGCCCCGTTTGTTCGTGATGACCTTGCGCTACTCGCGCCGTTCGTTCCGGCGCGTGGTCTGGAAATCGAGCAGCGAGGT
Source organism: Klebsiella pneumoniae (assembly GCA_945861225.1). Taxonomy (GTDB): domain Bacteria; phylum Pseudomonadota; class Gammaproteobacteria; genus CAIKBL01. The sequence goes on along the minus strand of CAMATU010000252.1, from coordinate 3,219 downwards.
CTGGGCGCGTCTGCACGAGGAAGCATTCCGCTATTTCGGGGGTTGCCCACAGTACGTTGTTTTGGACAACTTGAAAGAAGGCGTGATCAAGCCCGACATCTACGAGCCCGAGCTCAACCGGGTTTATGCGGCGATGCTGGCCCACTACGGCGTGGTGGCCGACCCTGCGCGCATCCGGGATCCGAATCGCAAGGGATGCGTCGAGTCGGCAATCCAGCATACCCAGGCCACGGCGCTCAAGGGGCGGCGCTTCGAGTCGATTGAGGTACAGAACACCTATCTCGCCCACTGGGAAGAGAACTGGGCGGCCAAGCGTATCCACGGGCGGGCCAAGCGCCAGGTCGAGGAGATGTTCCAGGAGGAGCGCCCACAGCTCAAGACGCTGCCCATCGAGGGCTTCCGCTACTTTACCGAAGGCACGCGCACCGTGCTGGACGACACCACCGTCCAAGTCGATGGCGCCTGGTACGCGGCGCGTCCGGCACCCATCGGTTCGGTCGTCCTGGTTCGCCTCTACGCACATGAGATCGAAATTCGCGATCTGAAAACCTTGGCGCTGATCCGTCGGCACTCTGCCACGCACAAGGGCGACGTCAAGCTGCCCGATGCCGAGCGGGTGTTCAACCCTTCGCGGCAAACCCGACAGATCCTCGCGCGCGCCGAAGCCATCGGTACCAAGACGCAGGAACTTTGCCTCAAGCTCTTCGAGCGGCGTGGCCGCGAAGGGCAAAAGAGCATGTGGGGCATCGTTGGGCTGGGTTCCCGCTATCCAGCCTGGCTCCTGGAGCAGGCGTGCGCCACCGCGCTGGCTCGACAGACACCGTCTTACAAATCGGTGCGCTCCATTGCCGACCAGCTGTTCTCTCAGGTAGTAACGCGCCTCGATGCGCGTCAGGGAGAACTGTCGCTGGATTCGGCCACGCCCTTGCTCACCCAGAAGCACGAATTGATCCGCGACGTCACCGAATACGCCGAGTTCTTCAAGCGCTGTGTCGGCGACGCTGGAGAGCAAACCGCAGAGCCGGCGGCAGCGGACTGCCGCGCTTCGCTTGTCGGGCAGACGAATTGCTGCGCAATCCGCCAGCCGCAAGCCCCGCGGGCGCAAACCTTAAAACCAGCATAAAGATGCTTCTAAAACCAAGATCAAAAAAAACGCTTAGACGCCTTGTCTTGATCACTCACCAGGAGAACTGCATGACCATGAGCATGATGGAAATCGAAACAACCTTGAAGCAACTACGCCTCTCGGGCGTGCGCGCCACGCTTGAGACCCGCCTGCTCGAATCGCAGGCGTCCAATCTGTCGTTCATGGAAACCTTCTCGGCCATCCTCCAGGACGAGCTCGATCGCCGCCAATCCCGCCTTCTGGAACGGCGCTACCAGTTCTCCGGCCTGGACGAGCGCGCCTCGTTGGCGGAGTTCGACTGGGGCTACAACCCCAAAATCCCCAAGCGCACCTGCTTCGAATTGCACACACTGAAGTTCGTCGCCGAGGGCGACAATGCAATCCTGATCGGCCCGCCCGGCACGGGCAAGAGTCACGTCGCGAAGGCCATTGCCTACGCCGCCGTCCGGGCCAGCTTGCGCGTGCTCTATGCCGAGGCCGATGACATCCTCGGGCGCCTCGCGTTCGCCGCTCCCGCCGAGAAACGCAAACTGATGAAACCGCTCATTGACGCCGACCTGCTGCTCTTCGACGATCTGTTCCTCGCCCGCCAGCTACCACCCGAGAGTGCCGATACCTTGCAATCCATCCTGCACCAACGCTACAAACTACGGCGCTCCTCGCTCATCACGTCAAACCGGATCATGGAAGATTGGCACAAATTCCTTGGCGACGCCGCGCTGACCACCGCCATTCTGGACCGCCTCTTGCACCGCAGTGTCCTCGTCGAATTCCGCGGCAAAAGCTACCGGCTCAAAGAAGCCGCCAACCGCCTTGCAAAGGCTAACCAATCCGAGTAACAATCCATCCATTCCTGTCGTTCCCCCTGGGGGAGTTTGACCTGGCCACAGATGGGGGAATTTGAAGTGGCCACCGGGGTGGCTCTACCCAAGCAATGAGCGCTCAGCGCTATCGATACCCCTCGCACAACACCCGTTCAGACGTGCTTAAAGCGCGTCCAAATCACCTACCGTAATAGTTAGCTAGCCCGCCTTCATCGGAGGTGAAAAACACGCTAGAAAGCGCTGAAAACGAAAAGAGCGTGTTTCCCGAAAGAAACACGCTCAAAAGTTTATAGCTGTTTATAGTTTTTTTACATCAGCAATTATTTTGCCGAGAACGTTATAAGTTGCGGACATATAACGGTTTATTTGGTGGGCAGTGCGAGATTCGAACTCGCGACCAACGGATTAAAAGTCCGCTGCTCTACCGGCTGAGCTAACCGCCCGCAAGAGGCGCGAATTGTACCGGTTACGTGCTGTCTGGTCAATTTAACCGGTGTGCCGGGCGGTGGTTTTACGCGGGAATTCACTCCGGAATACTGCCTTTTTCCCTCTAATACAGCGTCCAGTCGCGCTCCGCTCAGCTTTCGCGCATGATCTTCCAGTATTGATACTTCATCGTCACCGCCGAGCCGGCGACGATGGCGCCGAACGTCAGTATCGAGCCCAGCGCCAGCGTGGAAAAGCCGCTGATGCCCTGGCCTACGGTACAGCCGAGCGCGGTGATGCCGCCGAACCCCATCAGGATGCCACCGATGATGTGGTTGCGCAGATCGTCTATGGTGGTAAAGCCTTCCCAGCGGAATGTCTTGCTTGCCATCGCATAGACGAACGAGCCCAGCACGACGCCCAGCGCCGCCATGATGCCGAACGTGATGGTGAGCGACTTGTCCGTCCATAACATGAGAAGTTCTAGCGTATAAGCAAGCGGCGCCACGAAAGAGAACGACTCAGCGGCGCGCGTGTTGGTGCCGAAGAAGGTCATCTCCAGCGTGTCGGGGTTTTCCTTGTAACCCAGATGCCCGGTAACGTACCAGCCGGCCACAACGATCAACCCCACCACCACGCCGCCCGCCAGATAGTCAAAATTGGCCCGGAACTCGCGGTCTTTCAATACGAAGACGAGCAACCCCGCCGCGACAATCGCCGCCACCGCGGCGCGCAATGTCGCCAAGGCCACGCCGCTACCGGCCAGCAGCGAAGGCAGGTCCTGTCCTTTGAGGCCGTAAGCTTCGAAATTGATCGCGACGGGCTGCAGGACCGACACGCGGA
>CAMATU010000251.1 GCA_945861225.1 Klebsiella pneumoniae | reverse complement strand
CCGCTCAATCTCGCGCTGCTCAAGGGCTGCCAAATCGTGGGGGTTTTTTGGGGTGCTTACACGGAACGCGCGCCCGCTGAGAACGCGCGCAACAACCAAGAGTTGCTCGATCTCTACACCGCAGGTCGTATCAAACCGCATGTCTCGCGACGCTTCCCACTCATGCAAGCCGGGCAGGCGATCCGCGAACTGAGTGAGCGCCGCGCGCTCGGCAAGATCGTGGTCATGCTTACGTAGGAAACTACGAGTGCTGCACTATCGAAATCCGCTGCTCGCCGCCGTCACAGGTTAAAGGTTCGGTTAGCTTTTGCCGCTGCCTGTGACAATCTCCACAAGCTCCCAATCGCACGATGAAGCAACGTTACTATGCCAGCAGCGCTCGGCAGCCTTACTCGACGCAGGAACTTGAGGAGCTGCTGATGATCGCGCGCAAAAATAACGAGAGACTTGAGCTAACCGGCCTCCTCGTATTTGGCAACGGCGGCTTTTTGCAAGTGTTCGAAGGTCCAGACGACGCGGTGGATTTCCTCTACGAAAAGCTCTGTGCAGACCCGCGGCACGAAATGTTAATGCAATCGCATCGATTTACCCGCGAGCGTAGCTTCCCGGAATGGCGGATGGGGTACGTGCGACTTGGGCAGGAACGCAAAAGCAGGATTTCCGGCTTCAGCTCTTTCTTTGATAGCGATTTCGACACCATCAGCGTCACTGGGCTGGATCCAACCGCGTGCCACTTGTTGGACAGAATGCGGGCCCTCGTGCTGCAGCACGACCCAGATCGGTTGATTGCTACTAAGGGCAATACCTTGGTCGCGTCTATTTGAGGCGCGTGATTCCCCGCCGTATCGCGACACTACTTCTGCTGGTTTCGCGCTTCCTTTTCGAATTGAAATCAGGCCCTAACCCGACTTACCCGGAGACCAGCCGATGTCTGCAAGAGTGCTGCTTTCCTGGAGTTCAGGCAAGGACAGCGCATGGGCGCTCCATCGGCTGCGCAAGTCGCACGATACTGAGATCGTCGGCCTGCTTACCACGTTCAACGAGGCCGCCGCGCGCGTCGCCATGCATGCCGTGCGACAGACACTGGTTGAAGCCCAGGCCGCGGCGACCGGCCTGCCGCTGTGGCCCGTCGCGCTGCCGTATCCCTGCAGCAACGAACAATACGCCGCAATCATGGCCGGCGTAGTGACGCAGGCGCGCGCCGCTGGGATCACCCATATTGCGTTTGGCGATCTGTTTCTCGCGGACATCCGCGCCTATCGCGAGACCATGCTGGCCGGCACCGGCATCGCACCGTTGTTTCCGCTGTGGGGCTCCGCCCTCGACACCCCTGCGTTAGCACACGAAATGCTGGCGGGCGGCTTACGCGCCGTCCTGACCTGCGTCGATCCGCAGCAACTCGCGGCGGCATTTGCCGGCCGCAGCTACGATGCGGCACTGCTCGCCGAGCTGCCCCAGGGCGTCGATCCCTGTGGCGAGAACGGCGAGTTCCATACCTTCTGTTACGCGGGTCCGATGTTTACGCGTGACATCCCGATTGCGCTCGGCGAAACGCTCACCCGCGACGGCTTCTGCTTCACTGATGTATTGCCGGCGGAGCACTAGAAACGACAGCTGACCGCAGAACTTCGCAATAAAGTGCATGGCCTAGGGCCACAGCACGCAACATCCAACTGCCGTTTCTAGGTTCAACTATTCCCGCGCACGGAAATTGTGGCGCCGAGTCACATGCATGAACTCGCCATCCTTCAACGCGCGCACAGTCCCCCATCGATAGTGATGACCGTGCCCGTGGTATTCCCCGACTTCGGCGAAGCCAGGAAGGCGACCATATCGGCGATGTGTTCGGGCTGACCAGGGGGATAATCGGGGTCAAGCATTTCACGCCAGCGCTCGGCATCGCCTAGCAGCCGTGCGGCGTGGGTGCGCTGCAGGGTAACCATTCGGTCGGTTGCGATAAGACCGGGATTGATGCCGACCACGCGGATGCCATCACGAGAACTGACACCGCCGAGCGCGCGGGTTACGGCCATCAGGGCGGCATTACCACCGGCCCCCGCCACATAGCCGGCCGAGACACGCTCACCGCCGGTGCCGATTACATTGATGATTACGCCGCCACGGCCGCGCATATCGGCGTACACGCGCCGACACAGATTGATGTAGCCGAACACCTTGAGATCCCAGGCGGCACGCCAGGTCGGCTCGTCGACGCTATCGAGCGTGCCGGCCGGAATGGCGCCGGCATTGTTGACCAGAATATCGAGCTGGCCGGCCGCCGCGCAGGCGCGTTCAACATTGCTGCTGTCGGCGAGATCGAGCGCCGACCAACTCACCTGACGCCGGCTGCTGGCTTCCAGATCGGCGGCCAACGCTGCGAGTTCGCTAGCGCCACGCGCGACCAGGTGGAGATCGCAGCCTTCGGCGGCGAGTGACCGCGCGGTGGCGCGCCCTATTCCCTTTGAAGCGCCAGTGATGAGCGCACGTTTACCCTGTAAGCCGAGCTCCATAGCGTACTTTCTCCTCCAGCCGACGAATCGCGGATAGCGATCACAGCACGGAAGCGGCGCGCGTGGCAAAAGAACCGATGATTCCGGCGAAGGACGCCATGAGAAGACAGATCGAATTAAGACGCCCTACTATCGCGAACAATAACAGGCGCGTAGGCCACGCGTGCGGATTAGTAGAATCACTCACCAGGCCACGCCGCGAATTTACGATTTTCTTCGGCGCTACCTATAGCTGAATACTCGCCACGCGAGAATGGTATATCGGTACCGCTATCGGCATATATGAGCGCCGAGCTTAGAAGTAGATCTCTAAGCGCACTTGCGCAAATAAAGAGCCCAGCTTTCGCGCGCATTTTGCATTGCGTTTGCGGCATGAACCGCCTACGCTCATCGCCCGCGACGAATCAAAACCAACGACAGGAAGTACCCATGGATATCGGCATTATCATGTTCCCGACGGACAAGGCCATCCAGCCGATGGCGCTGGCAAAAGCCTGTGAGGAGCGCGGCTTCGAGTCACTTTGGTTCCCCGAGCACAGCCACATTCCGACCAGCCGCGAGACCCCCTGGGGAGGAACTGTGGGTGCTCCCCCTTTGCCCGAGGAATACTGGCGCACTCACGACCAGTTCGTCGCCCTTGCCGCCTGCGCTGCAGTGACCACGAAATTGCGCCTCGGCACCGGCATCACCTTGGTCGCACAGCGCGATCCGATTTGGCTGGCCAAAGAAGTCGCCAGTCTCGACCTGATTTCCGGCGGTCGCTTCGAGCTTGGCATCGGTTACGGCTGGTGCGTGGAAGAAATGCGCAATCACCAGCTCAACTTCAAGAAGCGCCGCGAGATTTTGCGTGAGAAAATGCTGCTCATGCGCGAGCTGTGGACCAAAGAGGAGGCGAGTTTTGCCGGGGAACATATCAAATTCGAGAAGAGCTGGGCCTGGCCGAAGCCGACGCAAAAGCCCTATCCGCCGATTGTGATGGGCGGTGCCGCCGGCCCCAAGACCGCTGACCACATCGCCGAATTCTGTGATGGCTGGATGCCAATCGGCGGCATGTATGATTTCGATGGCGGCCTCAAAGAAGTGCATGCAGCTTGCAAGAAGCGCGGCCGCGACCCGGCCTCGGTTACCCTCGGCATGTTCTTCGCGATGCCGCCCGAAGGCAACGACCCGCTCAAGGGCCTGGCTGATAAGGGCGTGACCCGCGCCATATTTCCAGTGCCGGCCGCCGCGCCCGAAGTGGTCCTGCCGCTTCTCGATAAATACGCGAAGTTCATCTGATCGCGCGACGCAGGTCGATCGCGGCCTGCGTCCCTTGTCCCCGGTCAGGCCGCGCAGCGCCACTGTTTCCCCGGTCGCTGAGTTACTCTCTTTTTTTCAGGGTCGACTCCTTCGCTACCCTTCCGACGTGAACCGCGCGATCTGCGCTCGCAGATTCGTTAATTCCCGGCGTAACCCCGTGATTTCTTCTAACAACTCCAGTGCTAGCGCAAGCCCCGGCAGATCCAGTTCGAGATCACGTTGCAGTCGATAGGCGCGGCGCGTTTGCAGGATGGACTGCGCGGGAAAGCGCCAATCATCGAGCTCGGTACCCTCCGGCATAAGCACACCGAATTCGACAAATGACACCACGCGCTCCAACGAGACTTCACAGATTTCGCAGACTTCATGCACCGTATAGGCTGGCGCACCGTGGGCAAAATCGAAGACCAACAAGTCATGTGGCAGCATCACAAAACTCCCAGCGCCGCGCGCGGATTGAATTGGGATTCCTGGGCGAGTGTGGTGAGCAGTTCGCGCTCGCGCGCGGTCGGGGCTTCTGGCACAACGATTTGCAGCACCACATACAAATCACCTGGCGGATCTCCAGCCAAACCTTTGCCGGTGAGCCTGAGTTTGCGTGCAGCCTGGCTATTCGGCGGGATCGTGAGCTTAACATTGCCCGCCAAAGTGGGGATGGTCACCGCCGCACCTAAAGTCGCTTCCCACGGCGCGATCGGCAGCACCAACGTGAGATCGCGTCCATCGACGGTAAACAGACGGTGCGGCGCATACTCCACATGCAGGAACAAATCGCCGGGCCGGCCCTTGCCGAAACCGGGTTGGCCCTGACCTTTGAGTCTGATCTGACGTGCCGCCTGGATTCCTTGCGGGATTGTGACCTTGAGCACTTTGGGTGGCGCTACCTCACCTGCCAGGTTCGGTTGGCCGGCGATGGAAATCGTGCGTGTCCCACCAAGCTGGGCTTCCTCCAAAGTCACTTGCAGACCGTAATGAATGTCTTCGCCCGGCCAATCGGCGTTGGCCCGCCGGCCATCCTGCGCCCCGCCGCGCCCGAATATCTCTGCGAAGAAATCACTGAATTGCGCCGCATGGCGGGGATCGACGCCCTGCCCGCTGCGCGGCTGCCAGCCCGGCGGTGGCGTGAATTCTTCGTTGCTGCGGCCGCCGTAGCGCCGCAGCTCATCGTATTCCGCACGACGCGCTGGATCCTTTAGCGCTTCGTAGGCTTCGCCGAGTTGCTTGAATTTTTCTTCCGCATTCGCAACTTTGCTGACATCCGGATGATATTTGCGCGCGAGCTTCCGATACGCTTTTTTGATCTCCTCCGGTGTCGCCTCAGGGGCGATCCCCATCACCTCGTAGTAATCGACAAACCTCATGGCTGCATCCTAATCGGGCCTTAGCGCACAGCCCTTTGACATTGATCACGTCCGGCGTGAAGTCAGCGCGAGCGACAATGCGCTGCACTCCTTTACGTAACATGGTGTCGCCCGCCTCGAATAACAAGCGGCGGTCTGGAATGGCCCTTACTTAAAGGCTAAGCCACGCGCATTTTGACCTGATTACCGTAGGAGCGGCTTCAGCCGCGATTGGGGGATTCAGCGCTGTTCGCGGCTAAAGCCGCTCCTACAGAGGAGTGTGAAAAATTGCCTACCGTCGCCTCGTGCCCTCCTAGCAACGCTTCATACGTAGGATCTTTTAACGCATTGATTAATGAACTTTATTGATTTTCGTCGATCTGATCTCGCTGCCATAATTGCGGCGGTAAGCGGGAGAGCTCAGGTGAAACAGATCGACACGCGCACGGTGGTCAACCAATTTAAGCGCTCGT
>CAMATU010000250.1 GCA_945861225.1 Klebsiella pneumoniae | reverse complement strand
CAGCTCGCGGACCTCACGCGGGGAGTTCACCACTCGTTCTCCGGCGTCGTGTCCGATCCAAAACTGGTGGAAATCACGCAGCATGCGATGCCGGATGCACGTGAGCGTCTGCACTATGTAATCGAAAAAATGGAAGAGTCTGCGCATCGCACCTTGGGCGCAGTTGAAGAAATGCTGGTGGTCAACGAGCAGCACATAGCCAATGCCAGCGAGCTTGAGATCGCCCTCAGCGCTAGCGGCGCTACTGACACTGCGCAGCTAATCGAATTTGTAAATACCAGCAAAGCTTACGGTGAGAAGGTCCACAGTGGCTTAACCGAAGTGTTGATGGCCCAGGAGTACCAGGATCTGACAGGCCAGGTGATCAAGCGCACGATCGAAATCGTGGCTGAATTGGAGCGAGGGCTAGTCGCGCTGATTACGGAAGGCTGGGTGGCAAAACCGCACGAGCCGGCTGATTCCATCGATCCACTGGCGGGTACTGGCCCGGCATTACATACGCACGCCAACGTGATGAGTCAACAAACGGATGTAGATGATTTGTTGGCGAGCCTCGGCGTTTAGCGTCTTACCAGAATTTTAACGGCGATTTGACAGGCTCACACGCATGGAAATGGACGACGACATTCTGCAAGACTTTCTGATCGAAGCGCAGGAAATTCTGGACAACCTGGATTCTCAGTTAATCGATCTCGAAGCGAAGCCCAACGATCAGGCCTTACTCAATACGGTGTTTCGCGGCTTCCATACCATCAAAGGGGGCGCCGGGTTCCTGAGTCTCGAGCCCTTGGTACAAGTCGCCCACAAGGCTGAAGATATTTTTGATCTGCTGCGCAACGGAAAGTGCCAGCTCTCGCCACCGATCATGGATCTTTTCCTGCGCGTGCTCGATGCCTTGCGCGGCATGTTCGACGCGCTGCGTGCTGGCAATGCACCAGAGTTCGCGCCGCCGGAACTGGTCGTGCAGCTGATCAATGTCAGTCGCGGCCAGTTACCTGCAGCGGCTGCGGTGGTTTCAGTGACGGTTGCGGCGGTCCCGGTAATGGTTGAGCCCGAATTCGACGCCGTCGTTAACGCCATGCTGCTCGAAGCGGCGCCAGCCACTGAGGCGATCGCGAGCGCCGCGAATTCGGATTTGATTTCAGACGATGAATTTGACGCCTTGCTCGATAAGCTGCAAAGCCCAGCACCTGCCCAAGTCAGCGTAGCGTTGGCCGCGAGTGGCGCGGAAATTATTACCGACGACGAGTTTGAATCGCTGCTCGACAAGCTGCAGGGCGCTCCTAAACCGGCCCCGGTGGTGGCCGTCGAACAGTTGGTCGTAGCAGCCGAGCCGAGGCTGCCCGAGCCGGCCGCAGTGGCGGCGCCGCGCGCAGCCGCCGCCGCGCCGCCGGCGGCCAAAAAGGCGGATGCGCAAGAAGGTGATAACACCATTCGGGTGTCGACCGAGGTGCTCGATCGCATTATGAATATGGTGGGTGAGTTGGTCCTGATCCGAAATCGCCTGGAGAATCTGCAGGCCACTATCGGCAATCCCGAGATGACGCAGGCGGTGGCCAATCTGGATGTGGTGACCAGCGATTTGCAAATGACTGCAATGAAAACCCGCATGCAGCCGATCAAGAAAGTGTTTGGACGCTTCCCACGCGTGGTGCGCGATCTCGCGCGCAGCCTGAACAAGGAAATTGAATTGGTGATGGTCGGCGAAGACACCGATCTCGACAAGAACCTGGTGGATGCGCTGGCCGATCCACTGGTTCATCTGGTGCGCAATTCCTGCGATCACGGCGTTGAGCTGCCGGCAGAACGTGGCGCGGCAGGCAAACAGCGCGCGGGTACGGTGACGCTCTCCGCAGAGCAAGTGGGCGATCAGATCGTGCTCACCATTGCAGATGACGGCAAAGGCATGAACGCTGAAGTCCTGCGCGCCAAAGTGGTCGAAAAGGGCCTGCTGGACAGCGATGCCGCCGCGCGACTGTCTGAGCGCGAATGCTTCGAATTAATTTTTCTGCCGGGCTTCTCGACCAAAGATCAGATCTCGGATGTCTCCGGGCGCGGTGTCGGCATGGATGTGGTGAAGACCCGCATTACGCAATTGAACGGTGCGATCGAAATTGATTCTCGAATGGGGTTCGGCACGACCATCAGGATTAGCGTGCCATTGACGCTGGCCATCATGCCAACCTTGATGGTGATGCTCGGCAATCAGGTTTTTGCGCTGCCGCTCATGAACGTGAAGGAAATTATCGATTTCAAGCGTGACGACGCGTGTGACGTGAACGGCAGGAAAACGCTGGTGGTGCGCGATAAGGCATTGCCACTGTTTTATATGTCGCGCTGGTTGGTGCGCGGGGTGCACGACAAGCTCGTCGATCAAGGTCATGTGGTAGTGGTGTCCATTGGCAGTCAGCTGATTGGGCTGCTGGTGGATGAATTGATTGGTCAGGAAGAAGTGGTGATCAAGCCGCTCGGCATCATGCTGCAAGGGACGAAGGGGATGTCCGGCGCGACGATCACCGGTAATGGCCGGATCGCACTGATACTCGACTTGCCAGATCTCATCGATGCGTACGGCCGGCGCTAGGCCGGCGGCCTGCGTGAGTCCGGTGGCGTGCGCGGTGCTGGCCGCGCCGGTTTGAAGCATGGATATTTTGAGCCTGGTCGGATTGTTGATCGCACTCGCGGCGGTCGTGTGTGGACAGTATCTCGAAGGCGGTCACCTCGCGATGCTGTTGAACGGGCCGGCGCTGCTGATCGTGGGCGGCGGTACTTTGGGCGCGACCATGGTGCAGTCCCCGCTGCCGACCTTCGTGCGCGCGATGCACATGCTCTCCTGGGTGTTTCGGCCGCCGCAGCACAATTCCGCAGCGGTCATGGAAGATCTCCTTCAGTGGTGCCGGACTGCGCGCCGCGAGGGCCTGCTGGGGCTCGAAAACGTCGTCGAATCCGTGCGCTACGACTTTGCGCGCAAAGCCCTGCAGTTGCTGATTGACGGCAACGATCCGCTCGTCATCCGCGACACCCTGCAGCTCGATAGCGCTGCGCGCGAGGCCCGCGACATGCTCTCGGCCAAGGTTTTCGAAGCCATGGGTGGCTACGCGCCGACCCTCGGCATTCTGGGCGCCGTGATCGGCCTCATCCACGTGATGCATAACCTGGCCGATCCTTCAGTGCTCGGGCAGGGCATCGGTGTCGCCTTCGTGGCGACGGTGTACGGCGTTGGTCTCGCCAATGTTTTTTTGCTACCCGCAGCCAACAAACTCAAAGCCCTGGTGCGCGATGAAACCCGTCTGCAGGACATGATCACCATCGGCGTGGTGGCGATCGCCGATGGCGAGAATCCGCGCATCGTCGAGTCGCGCCTGCAGGGCCTGGTATGACCCGCGCGCAGAATCCTTTTCTACGCCGTATCGAGCCTGAGGAAGACGCTTCGGAGCGTGATCGCTGGATGGTTTCCTACGCCGATTTCATTACCTTGTTGATGGCTTTTTTTGTCGTGATGTATTCGGTCTCGTCGGTGAATGCCGGCAAGTTTCGCGTGCTTTCGAATTCCATGGTGACGGTCTTCAACGCCGAAGAGCGACCGGACGCGGCGCGCGCCGCGCCGATTGACCTCGGGGGCGGGGTAATGCCACAGGATCAGATCAAGATCGCGCCGCAGAATGTGGCGATGATGGAAGAAGCCGCTTCAAGCTTGCAGGGCGCCGGGGCCGCACCGGTTGAAATCGTCCCGGCGCCACGCCAGGGTACCGCGCAGCAGCGCCTGGACACTGCCCTTGGTCCGTTGATCAAGCGCGACGATGTGCGAATCCGCGATACCCGGGACTGGTTGGAAATCGAACTCGCCAGCGAACTCCTGTTCGCGAGTGGCAGCGCCGAGCTGCAGGCGCGTTCGTTGCCGGCGATTCGGGAAATTGCCAGCGTAATCGCTGAACTTGGTAAGCCCGTGCGGATCGAGGGCCATACCGATAACGTGCCCTTGAATGGCGGAAGATTTCTGTCGAATTGGCATCTGTCAGCCGCGCGGGCGGCTACCATCGCCGAGAAGCTAGGTGCGGCCGGGCTGGCACAGGAGCGCCTGTCGGCCGTCGGCTACGGAGAATTTCGACCGATCGCCGATAACGCCACTGAGGAAGGCCGCTTGAAGAATCGAAGAGTGGTGATCGGGGTGGCCAAGCGTGCGGGAGTGCTCGAAGGCGTGGCCGCGACGCCCTCCTCGGAAGCGGCCCGAACTTTGCAACGTATTGAAACGCTACCACCATCGGCGGAGATCGGGCCATGAAAACCTGGGCAGTCGCAGCGCAGAAAGGCGGCGTGGGTAAGACCACCACGACCGTGAGCTTAGCCGGGGCATTGGTCGCGCGGGGCGCCAAAGTGCTCGTGATCGATCTCGATCCGCATGGCTCTCTGACCGGCTATTTTGGCTACGATGCGAACGTGATCGAGCCCTCTCTACATACCGTATTTGAGGCGGCGGTAGGCGGCGGCGCACAGTCACTGGCGTCAGTAGCCCTTCCCACCAGTGTCAGTAATCTGACGCTGGTTCCGAGTTCAACAGCGCTGGTGACCCTGGAACGGCGCTACGGGCAACGGCAAGGCATGGGTCTCATTCTGAAGCACGCGCTGACGGCGCTGGCCACGCAATACGATTACTGCATGCTCGATTGTCCACCGACCTTGGGCGTGCTGGTGATCAATGCCCTGGTCGCCGCTGATGAATTGATCGTCCCTGTGCAAACCGAACCTTTATCCGCACAAGCCGTGGATCGCATATTGCGCACCTTGCAGATGATCGAACGCTCGCGAGGGTTTCCCTTGCCCTATGTGGCAGTGCCGACAATGTTTGATCGGCGGACCCGTGCCTCGCTCGATACGCTGTCTGAATTGCGCGCGCGGCGCGATTTGCACTTATGGCCAGAGATGATTCCCATCGACACCCAATTCAGAGAAGCCAGTCGCTGCCGGCAGCCGTTGACCTTGTGGCAGCCGCACACGCGTGGCAGCCAGGCGTATGCGCGCTTGGTCGACTACTTAGTCGATGGTGAACAGCCTTTGCGCTTACAGCGCGCGGGATAATTATTCATGCAATCAATGCAAAACAGTACCCAATTGCTTCTCGAACAATATCTCGAAGGGCACCTCACCACACCGATCAGTGCGTGGCCTTCGCACGAGTCCTCAGCTGCAGCGTTTCTGCAATTTCGAGTGGGCCCGTTTCAGTTCGTGCTGAAGGCGAGCGCAGTGTCCGAACTCCCCCAATGGGGGGCGCGTTGCATCCAAATTGATGTGTGCGAACTGGTGCCCGAACGCTATCGCGCGAAGCTCGATCAAGCGGCGGTGGGCGGACCTGATCGGTTAGTGTTGAAAGGCGGGCGGATCGCGATCATCGGTTGCACACGCGGCGGTGAACTGCGGATTCCGGCGGGTGAGATCATCACCCGCGGATTGCGTCCGGATACCCCGTGGATTATGGGCAGCATTCAGCAGCCGCCGGCGTTTGTGCTCGATAGCGATGCGTTGCAATTGCATTTTGGCCGTCGCGCCGAGTCATGACCGCAGCGCGTACTCAGGTGCTGCGATCACGACCAACGGGTTGGCACGAACAATGCTCCATTCATATCAAGTGGATGATTGCGACGCGTCTTTGAC
>CAMATU010000249.1 GCA_945861225.1 Klebsiella pneumoniae | reverse complement strand
GAGGTCCACTGATCTGGCCACGCATCACCGAGACCGCGCAACGTGCTTTCGACGCAACCTGCCGAAAGCTATATCGATCCCTTCAGCAGCACAAACAACGAAAATAACTCAGAATCTACCCACAGATTCCGCCGACGAGCCAATAAGTTCATCGATATCAATACACCGAACGTCGATAACGTGCTGCTCCCCTTCCGTACTGAAGCCGATCGCGGGTTCCAAGAAGAGTTCGCGCTGGCTGGTCTGGCCTTTAACCATCCTGTGACCTTGGAACTATTCAAAAAGCTCCAGACTGCGCAGTTCGCGATTGGCAACGTCTGTAACCCGGGCAACGCCGGCTACACCGCGTTGACGGTTTCGGCAACCGACCGTCCGGATACCACCAACGCGGAATCCGAGGCGTGCCTGCCTTCACTGTCGCGTAACCAGATCAATTCAATCCTGACTGGTCAGATTGGCGATTGGGATTCGTTACTGGATAGCTCGGGGGCGTCGCTCGCGGGGTTGACTGGCAACACCCAGATCTGCCGCCGGGTGAACGGCTCTGGCACGCAAGCGACCATCAATGCCTGGACTTCTTCCTACGCCTGCGATCCGAACCGCACGGACAACTCTGTCGATATCATCCAGCCGCTCACCGCCGCTACCGCGGGCGTGTTCGAGAATTCCGGTTCGGGTGACGTGGACAACTGTCTGCACAATATCAATGCGGGCACCCAGGGCACGAATAAATTCGCGATCGGGAACCTCAGCGTGGAAGGCCGGAATGTGGACAAGGCACGCGGCTGGCGCTTTATCAAAATAGACGGCTACGCGCCAACCCTGGCGAACATCCACGACGGAAAATACTCGTTTTGGGCGCAGCAGGCTTGCCAGCGTCGTAAGGAATCACTGCCTTACAACGTTGCTGTGGGCGTGGATGACACCATCGCCAACAAGAAGAAGGTGTTCGATTCGTTGTGCAGCACGGCATCGACGAGAGGCTTGAACAGCATCTCGTCCCTGACCAAACTCAACAACGAGAGAAACGTGGCGAACTGCAATGCAGGCACGCTCGCCGATTGCGGCAGCAACTATACCTGGGGACGTTCTGGCTGGTTAGCCACACCGACGTCAAACCTGGTGTACGACAACGTGCTGGCACCAACGACAAACCCGGTCAACGTCTATACCCGCGAGGTTTCGACCGGCAAAGTCAACATCTGCCAAACACCGGTCAAGTCAATCGAAGGCGACAACCTGTTCAACGGGATTATTGTCACCAACTAAGATGGTCTTGATGGGAGCCTAACCGACCCGCGCAGACTTTCTGGTCTGCGCGGGTCTTCTATTTGTGGAATTGCAGTCCCGTCAATAAAGACGGCTTGGGTGCGGGCCTACGACCCAACGCTTCCACAAGGCTGGTAGTTTATAAAGCTGAGCACGGCAGATAGTGACCGCACATTCGCAGAAGACTTTAGGTTCGTAACGGTTATGCATTCTTCTAGATTGAGGCCTGTGCACATGCGGTACGCCGGATTTTTCTCGCTACTCACGTTGTTCGCTTATGGTTCCCATGCCGAACTCCCGGTGCCCTGCGGAACCTGCGGCGGCTCAAATTTCATTAGCAGTGGCGCGGCCCGTTACCAGGTAACGGGCACTACCGGCGTGGTGACTCAGGACACTGAGCGCGCTATTTTGAACTGGCAAAATTTCAACGTCGGGCCAGGCCACTCGGTCGAATTCAAACAACCATCCAGAACATCTGCTGCGCTTAATCGCATTTATCAACAGGATCCCAGTCGGATTCTGGGTTCGGTCGATTCCAATGGACAGGTGTTCCTCATCAACCCGAACGGGTTTCTGTTTGGGAATGGGGCAAAAATCAACACGCGGGCACTGACTGCCTCGACACTCGATGTAAGCGATAGCGTGTTCACGAACTTGGGAATCACCGGCGCGATCAACGCAAACCCCACACTTCCGGCCGCAGCGGCACTCCCCGCGTTCGACGGGACTTCGGCCGCAGGTGCGAAAATTGAGATTGAAGCGGGTGCAAAATTGTCAGCATCGGACCGGATCCTGATCATTGCGCCCGAGATCGTGAACCGTGGCGAGCTCCGGACACCGGGTGGACAGACCCTCCTTGCCGCGAGCCATGACAAGGTCTATCTCTCTACCGATCGCGAACTGCGCGGGTTACTGGTTGAGGTAGACACGGGAGGGTCGGTCACCAACCTCGGGGATATTCTTACCGAACGCGGTAACACGACGCTCGTCGGGCTTGCCGTCAATCAAGCAGGCCGGGTGCGCGCCACGACCTCCGTAAACGTGAATGGCACGATCCGTTTGCTCGCCCGCGACGGCGCAGACCCGAGCAAGTTCGCGACCGATAGTACGACGTTGGCCCGGACCCCTGTCGCAACCCGCGGGGGCACACTGACCTTAGCCCCCGGTAGCGTGACCGAAGTCAGCCCGGAAGACAGCACTGACACCGCCGTCGATGCGCAGCCTCAGGCACGTTCACGCATCGAGGCTATGGGTAGACGCGTTCATCTCCAACAAGGCTCAAGGGTCGCAGCACCAGGCGGCGCAATTGACGTGACGGCAACCAGCACGCCGGACAACCCACTGGCCGGCGGGGATCGCACGGCGAAAATATACGTCGAAGCTGGCAGCGAAATCGATGTGGCCGGGCCACGCATCGCCGCCGTTCCGATGGCGCGCAACCAAGCGACCTTAAAGCTCTTCGGTAACGAACTCGCCGGATCGCCCGTACAGCGCAATGGCGTCCTGCGTGGTAAGGAGATCACATTTGACCTGCGTCGGGGAACCAAGGTGGCCGACGTCAGCAAGGCGTACAACGAAATCCAGCGTGATGTCCACGAACGATTGTCCGTAGGCGGCGACATCTCCTTACGCAGCGAGGGCGATGTCGCACTGCAGCCTGGCTCGCGCGTATCGTTCGGCGGTGGCTTGGTGCGCTACCTTGACGGCTATCTTGAAACGACCCGCCTTCTGCGGGCGGGCACCGTCGTCAATATCTCGGACGCGAATCCCGATGTCATCTACGACGGGATTTTCGGCAGCACGGATGTTACCCATCGCAAATGGGGAATCCAGGAGCATTTCGAGATCTTTCGGAACAATGCGCTCGCAGAATTCAATGCCGGATATGAGGAAGGCAAGGATGCCGGGTCGTTGACCCTATTCGGTGCCGTCGTCGTCCTCAACGGAGTGTTGGATGGCACCAGCAGCCGAGGATTGTGGCAACGTACCGCCGCTAGCAGTACTGGGGGATTAGGTCGGTCGTTTGACCAGATTCCGCTGCGCGGAAGACTCGCCATATCTAGAGGCGGCACACTCGACGCCACGAATGTCGTGGTGACCGAAAATCTCGATGATCGAAGTTTTGATTTTGCGACAGCGCTCCCTGCGGATTTGCCTCTTGTGATTGCTTCGCAGCTGCTCGGAGACCGCGGGCCGAATCGGCTCGAGATCAATGCGCCGGGCGGGATTGATCTCCTACCCGGACTAAATCTCGACCTAGGGTTAGGCGGAAGCCTCGACATCTCCGCGACTCGGATCGACTTCGCCGGTCGCGTGCGTGCCACCGGCGGCAAGCTGAAACTGGCAGGCCTGCGGAGCGGTGCAGTGCAGGGTGAAGTTCTGCTGCGCGAAACTGCCGCGCTAAACCTCGGCGGAAACTGGATCAACGATGCAAGCGACGCCCAGAAGAAAACGCCGAGGTTCGCACCCATTGCCATTGATGGCGGCACTCTGAACCTTACGGCAGAGGGAGATCTCCTCCTGGAATCTGGAAGCATTATCGACGTAAGCGCAGGCGCGTGGCGCGATCGACAGGGCAAGGTGACGTACGGCAGCGCTGGCGATCTCAGTTTCACCAGCAAAATCCCCGATCAAAACACCCCGACCACCCTTCGACTCGAGGCGACACTCACCGCCTACGGATTCAACGCTGGCGGCAAACTTCAGCTTGTCGGGCCGAGCTTCCTGGTCGCCGACAGGCAGGTGACTCGGGCACCGCAGCAACCAGCCAGCGCAAGTGAAGTCTTGCTTGGTCCCGACTTTTTCCTTGAAGGTGGTTTCTCAGATTATTCAATAACCGCGGATCGCGGTGATTTCATGCTACTTGAGGGAACGTCGCTGAGCGTTGCACCAAAAAGCTGGCAACTCACTCGCGACGCTTTGACTGCCGAGACCGGCACGGAAATGGTTGGCCTGGCGACCCAGGTCGCCTTGCCGGAGTTCAGGCGCTTCGCGACCCATTTCAACGCAAGTGTTGCGCGCACCGCAGGTATCACCGATGCACAGGGTACGCTCCGGATCGGTGTGAACTCACGCGTGGAGGTGGCGCCGCGGGGTAGCATCACGCTGGAAGCGGATTCCGATCTCCAAGTAGACGGTACCTTGTTCGCACCGGCTGGCGCGATTTCGCTGACTCTTAAAAATCCAACTGGCGCGAACGAACGAGGATATCGCGCGAACCAGTCCATCTATCTTGGCGAAAGCGCACGACTGGATGCGAGCGGCGTTGAGCGGACGTTTGCCGGACACACGGGACGTCGTACCGGCAATGTGTTGGACGGCGGAGCGATAACCATCGATGCGCAACGCGGCTACATCATCGGTTCGCAAGGCGCCCGTTTAGATGTTTCGGGTACCTCCGGCACGCTAGACATTGCAAGTTCCGATGCCCTTGGCCAGGTGACGCCCACCGCGCTGGCGAGCAATGCCGGGACTGTCTCTCTCTCCGCCGCAGAGGGAATCATTTTCGGGAGTGAGATGACTGGCGCCGCTGGCGGTCCTGGCGCGCAGGGGGGAGTTTTGAAGGTGAGTCTGGACCCCAACCGACGGGACCCCAGCGATCGCGTGGCGAACGATCCGTTCAATCCAACGACCCGTCAATTCCTGCGGACTGCGCGTGAAATACGCATCGATCGCACCCTCATCGTAACGCCCGGGCGAGGCGAAGATATCGCTGCCGACGTGAATGGAGTGGCGCGAATCGATGCAATCAGCGCGGCCAGTCGAGGGTTCGATGACCTCCGGTTCAACGCCGAGCCGGTGATCACCTTCAGCGCAGTTCAGGCGCCCGGCATCATTACATTTGCGGATTCAGCGAACCTTGCTGTCGGCCGTCGTCTGAGCCTCGATGCCGCCGTCATCGCCGCCAAAGGCGGACGCTCATCAGTGAGCGCCCCTCTCATAGAAATAGGGCCGACGAATCCGGGATTTCGAGTGCCTACCCTTCTCGCCAACCCAACAGCGGGCGACGGGCAATTGGCTTTTAACGCTCAGCACCTTGACCTGCGCGGACATACTGTCTTCGACCGTCTACGCACGAGTGGCGGGATTCCGGCTCTGGAATTGCGCAGCACCGGGGATCTCCGTGTGACAGGCATCCGGTTTAGTGGCGAAACGAAACGAACGGTTCCAGGATCTCTGACGACTCTCGCAGACGTGGTGCTCGAAGCGATTCGAATATACCCCTCCACTTTGACGGAGTTCACTTTCGATCTCACCCGTAATTCCAGCCGTCTTACAGTGGTGAGAGCGGTCAGCTGATTTGATGGTGTGATTTTCACGTTTGTCGATGGGCCTTTGGGTAAAGGCTTGCGGCGCTGGCGCCGCGAGCCTTTACGGACAGTCAGAAC
>CAMATU010000248.1 GCA_945861225.1 Klebsiella pneumoniae | reverse complement strand
AGTTTGATTTTCGTCTGCCATTTGAGCAGCGTATCGAACAGTTGCCGGGTGCCGCTGGTTTGCCCACCACCACCGCCGGGCGCGAGCGCCTTGCGGCCGAAGTGCCGTTTGCCGATCACCTGCATTTGCGCAGTGGCGGTGCGTACTTCGGCGCCGCGTCGCCCCATCATCGCCGACAACAAATCCCAGGAGTCATTTGCGCGCAATTCGAGCAGGCCCTCATCGACGGCCGCGACAATCACCTCGGCCTGCGGTCCCAACGCCGAACCATCTGCGGCCGCCACCTGGATCGCTACCTGCGCGCGCTCACGCACTTTGTAGGTCTCGCGATCGGCGCGCACTTTTACCTTCAGCGTGTGTGCACGCCAACCGATCTGCAGTTCCGCGAAGCCGAGTTTGTAGGCCGGCTTGCCGAGATCGACCAGCGCAGTTGGCGGTACGTTGGCAGCGCGTCCGCGCACGGCCAGCACCGAGATAAAAACATTAGGGGCGAAACTCCCCCGCATTGGCACTTCGATCACGGGCGTTCGACCGGACAACCGTGTCACAAAGCGTTCGATGATCCCTTCGCGTTCGACGCTCACCAACGCGGTCGCAGCGCGAAAGGGCATGCGCACCTGCAGCCGTGCGGTCTCGCCCGGCTCGTAGTGCTTGCGCTCCGGCAGCACTTCCATGCGATCCTCGTTGTGCGCGTTGAACCACCAATCCTCGCCGCCACTCACCCACACATCGCGATTGACGACACTTGCGTGACCGGCACCATCGGTCGCTGCCGCGCGCAAAATTACATTGCCGGAGACCGGGGATTTGACCTGGCATTGCAGGCGCCCAGACACATCGGTAGTGCCTATGCACCGCGCATCGAGCCGCTTAATCTCGACTTTGTTTTCGTAGGCATAGAAACCACCGATTAGCCGCTTGCGATGCGAGTAGGTCGTTCTTTGCAATAAATCGCCCAGCACCTTCACCCCGGCGGCAGGCTGACCATCGATAGTCAGGGCCAATATCTCAAACGTGAGATTTTCCTGCGACATTGCCCAGCCATCGGGCTTAATGCCGAGTACGATTTGCGCTGGCCACAGCGGCACCAGGGTCGCCGCAGTCAAGACCTCACCGTTGGGATCCGCATACTCAAGTTCGGCGGTCAAAGTTTGCGCCGATTCGCGCGTGGGTAAATCCTGTAAGGTAAGCTGGGCACTGCCGGCGGCGTCTAAAGTGGTCGCTTGAGTCGCCAGCAATTGCGGTTGATTGGGATTGTTCGAGGCGCCTTGAGTACGCCAGGATTGTTCCGCTTGATCGACAATCCCTTCCGCTACATTGCCATTCATGAACACAAAATCTTCATAGTCCGCGAACTGCACGGCGCGGGGCTGGATCAGTCCGCGCAGTTTTACCGGCAGCCCGGCCGCTGCGCCGCCCGCGAGATACTGCGCTTGCAAATCGAGCTGCAAGTGCTTAGTGGCAATCGCGGGCGTGGCTGGTGCGTTCACGGTTGCGCGCAGCAGGGGTACGCGATAGCTTGCGACCTGGAATTCACCGAGTGGCGTCCAGCCGTCGCCAGTTTGATATTCCACTTGATAGTGGCCTTGCTTGGCGTCCGTTGGAATGAGCCATTCGGATTCGGCGCTGCTGGTCGCCTCCTCAAACGTCGTCTGCAGCGGAAACTCGTCCGCGCTGTCGCGGTGGCGAATTCGCGCGGTGAAGGGTTTCACCAGTAAGCTGTCGAAGCCGTGCCGCGTATGCGTGCGCAGCAGGTGTTTCATATGCACCGTTTCCCCAGTGCGGAACAGCGTGCGATCGAAGACGGTCGTCGCGATTTCGGGACTGCGCCAGGCGGGACTCGGCAGATTGAACTGCCAGTTCTCAATGCCTTCGTTCCACTCGGAGGCGACGACACCGATGTCTGAACCAAGCTGTGCGGTGGCGATCAGCCCTTGCGAGTTCCAGTCACAACGCGGTAACGCGGCCGGCAGCGGAAGTGGGACTTCGATTGCGGCGATACCGGTACCATCGGTGGTGCCCTGCCAATGGATTCCCCCCGCGCAATCTTTGAGGGTGACCGCCGCGGCGGGTACGGGCTTGCCAGTATCGAGTGCGGTGACCCACACCAATGACGATTCGCGTCCCCACTTGAGATGCACGCCGAGATTGGTGACCAGCGCCAGCGATTGCGCGTAGTACGTATCGGCGGTACCGAACAGTGCCGCGCCGAGTCGTGGGCTCGCGAGCTCCACTAGGTAAAAACCGGGATGTTCGAGCGGGATGCCGACCACTTCAAAGGCTTTCGCATGCGTCGCGCGTGGGATCTCAAGTGTGCGTGCTGCGGGCTGGGCTGCGAGCAGCGCGGTTTCGCCGGCGCGGCGGGTCACCACGTAACGCTCTTTTTGCTCGTCCCAGTGATAGTCATCCCGTTGCGCACTGCGCAAGGCGGTTAACCATTGGCCGAGTGCCGCCGGATCGTCAGCCGCGAATTTCAAGACCTTGCCTCGCAACGTGGTGACGACCGGATTTTGCAAATAGTCGGTGTCGTTGAGCTTGAGCAGATCCTTCACAAATCCGCCCACACTCGGTGCCGCCGGTGGCGGCGGGGTTAAACCGTGCCGCAGATTGGCTTCAAGATTGCGCACGGTAACCGGCAACACGGGTGTGCTGAGTTCAACGATGCCGAAGTCGGCCGCAAATTTGGCGAGTGGCGGATCGTCGGCCGTAGTCACCGCTAACGGGAAGCGATCCTGGTTGATCAGCGCGCGCTGGGCGTCATCGCGCAGGGGCGGCACCGTCAACGTGAATTTGCTCCGGGCCGGAAAGGGCCCGGCAAAACTGATCACTGAGGTTGTCGCCGCAGCCGCCTCGCCATCGGACTTAACGGGATAGATTTTGCCATCTGCGCCGCGCAGGGTGACTTGCAGCGCATCGCCTGTCGCCACTGGCGCCGTGAATTCAAGCGACATGCCGAGCGCCGGAATACATGCCGAATCCTGATTCACGCGCTCGCAATGGAAGCGTGCGCGAAATGCCTCGCGGGTTTCGAACTGCATGGACAGCGCGTGCGTGGTGCTGACGCCGGATTCAGTCGCGATGCCGGGGTTCCAGTCCAGCCACATTTTGTGGCCGGATGGCAGGCGCTGCTTACATTGCACCAGCACCAGCGGTGAGGTGGGGCTTTCGACAAGCTGAGTCACGCGAGCGCGTTCCACGTCCTCGGCGTTTGAACTGTGCGTGCTGGAATTTTCAGCGCCCGAGTCTTTGAACAGCGCATGCGCATAGCGCCGCAGAAAGTACGGATTCGCGGCTAACAATAGTCGCCGCTCGTCCCCGGTAATCAGGCGTACCCCGACCGCGTCGGCTAAGCCATCGATGCGACACTGCGCATGCGCCAGTAAGGTTTCTTCGGTGGCGTATGCATCGAGGCCAAGCATGAAAATTTGCGCTTCATCGATCGTGCTGCCCTCCCACGGTTCGCTCTGCAGGATGACCGGGCCGCCAGTATTGAACTGGAAGATGCGCTCGCCACGCAGTCGCGCACCGGCCGTATCCAGGGCGTTTGCACGCAGGGTAAATCGGCAGCGCAGGCCAGCGGGCAAATCACGGCTGAAATCGAAGACCCAATTGCGCGGATCGGCCCACCGCCCGTGACCGGCGGCGCAGTCGACGTCGAACGGAGAAGGCAAGCGGGGATCGCCCAAGGTGACCATCGGCGTCGCAAAGCGCACCTGGACTTGACGCACGCCCTTCACGGTACCGGTGGGGGAGAACGCAGTGATTGCCGGCGCGGCGGCGAGGGCCAGGGCAGATGACAGCGCACCTAAACAGAGGCATACAAACAGAGCTAGGCGAGCAAGCGAAAACATATTGCTCCTGAGTACACGATGAGGTGATGACCACTATAACTCGCGCCGGTCTCCCGCAAACCAGGCCGTGTAAAAACTACTGCGCTCGCCATTGTCGCGTTGCGAGAAGAGGAAAAATCCTCATTTACTGCCGTGTAAACTCCGGTTTTTCCGCTTCTCGCGCCTTACACTGCCTTCGCTCGCGACGTTTTTATACGGCCTGAATCGTGCGACTGACGGTGTTAGCCTGCGGTGATACCGGTTATTCTGGCGCCACTACAAGAATGCACACGGAAACGAAACTGCCCGTTGATGGCTGACGGTGGTCGCCGATGACGCGGAAGTCAGAGTGACCCTAGAACGGAACGCTTAAATATGACCACCACCAACTGCCTGACCACCACCCAGCTCCAGGTGGGTATGCGGCACGAGTCACGCCTGGTCTTTTCGCGCGAGGACGTCGCAACCTATTGCGCGTTGTCCGGTGATCGCAACGCCATCCATCGCGACGTGGCGGCCGCGCGGCTTCGTTTTCCGGAGGTCGCGGACATCATCGTCCCTGGTGGACTCATTCAAATTTCGATCACCGGCATTTTCGGCACCGAATTCCCGGGCGACGGCTGTCTTGGCTTGACGTTCATCTCCGAACGTTTGCGCCGGCCAGTTTGTCCAGGCGAGGAGATCACCGTCGTGATCGAAGTCGCCCGCATGCGCCGCGATCTTATCGAACTCGATGTTGCCATCAGCAACGCGGATGGCGTGGCCATCGGCGGCGCGAAGTCGCGCGTGTTGGCGCCGGATGAGACTTATCGGCGTTGGTGGAAGACCAAGAACCAGGGACACTCTATTGAATAAGAATCCTGGCGCTCCTGAATCGAACTTCCCAGCAACAAACTTTCTCTAAAACTCAGAAACCGCCCCCAAAATCCAAATGGAGATCTGAAATGATTGGCTACATCACCTTAGGCACCAACGATATTGCACGTGCGGCAAAATTCTACGATGCGCTACTCGCCAGCATGGGCGCGAAGCGTGCAATGGAATCTGATCGCTTCATCGCGTGGTCATCCGCCGCAGGCACCCCGATGGTCTGCGTGATTAAACCCCAAGACGGCAAAGCGGCAAGCCCTGGCAACGGCACCATGCTGGCGCTGGCTGCTGGCAGCAATGCCAAGGTCGATGCGCTATACAAACAGGCGATCGCGCTGGGCGCGCAAGACGAAGGTCCTGCCGGGCCACGCGGTGACGGCTTCTACGCCGGCTATTTCCGGGATCTCGACGGCAACAAGTTGGCGTTTTTCCATATGTAGACGCGCGCGGGGTTTATTTGGCCTCGCTCTGCGCTGTAGCAGATTCCCCAAGTCCGCGGCTGCTAGAGGCGTGCGCTGACGCACGCTTCAGTGCGCGGCGCGGATGCGCTGGATTTTTTGGTTGCGGGTGAGCCGATAAAACGTCCGCAGTTCCTTGAGAAAGCTCGGCTGCCCGTGGTGGCCTGGGTAGCGTCGACGCAACTCTGAACAATACTTGGCGGCGAAATAATTCGCGTCCTGATAGCGCTGAAGCTCGGCAGCATCCAGCGAAGAGTCGTAGCGTGTCGAGTCGAACAGCACCCGGTGCAGCATGGGCGGAATATTGCCCCCTTGCTGGGCGCTGAAAAGTTTCGCACACGCCACGTATTTGTCGATCTCAGCCTGCAGCTCGAGCTCGAACAGTGTTACCGAATGGTCGCGCTCGCCATGCCAGATGACGTAATTCAAGTGGCTGACACCCTCGAGCGCGATCAGATAGGCACTAAAGTTGCCCTCATGTAACAGCGCGGTCGGATCATCTGCGCTCAGACAATCAAGGA
>CAMATU010000247.1 GCA_945861225.1 Klebsiella pneumoniae | reverse complement strand
GAGCGCTTAAATTGGTTGACCACCGTGCGCGTGTCGATCTGTTTCACCTGAGCTCTCCCGCTTACCGCCGCAATTATGGCAGCGAGATCAGATCGACGAAAATCAATAAAGTTCATTAATCAATGCGTTAAAAGATCCTACGTATGAGTCCGCACTACAATGGGAACAAAACGCGGGCCGTGAAGAAAATTTCCATATCCGTCATCCCTGGCGAAGCGGCGTCAGTCGCGCAGACCCGGGATCCATGGACGCGTGAAGTCCAAGATGGATCCCGGATAAGTGCTGCGCACTTTCCGGGATGACGGGGTTGGAGGGATCCAGTATCGACACGCCGCGTCGTGTCATGCGTTTGTCTCAGGTACAGTGCGGACTATTTAGCTCAGAACAGCGACGGTTGGCCGTTCGGCGCGGCGCGTTCGATCGCCAGCATTTGCAATTTTGTGTGCACGCCACCGCGCGCTGAGAAGCCCCCCATCGCGCCATTGGCCGCCAACACCCGATGGCAGGGCACGATCGGCGCGAAGCGATTCGAACCCATTGCCCGACCGACTGCGCGCGCAGCGCCCGGCTCGCCGGCTTGGCGCGCGAGTTCTCCATAGGTGGTGGTCTGACCGGGTTGTAATTGCCGCGCCAAGGCATAAATCCGTTGCTCGAACTCCGGCACGCCCGTCATGTCCAGGCGCACTGTGGATAGATCCACCCGTTCTCCTCGCAACAACGCCTGCACCTTGGTGATCGCCGCCGCTACCTCGGGTGGTGGCGACACTTCAAGCAACTGCGGAAAGCGCTGTCGCAGACGCGCGCGGGTCGCAGCAGCATCGCGCTCGGGTAACTGCGAACCGCAGATGCCCTGTTCAGTCCAGGCGATCGCACAAGGACCTATTGCTGTTTCGAAAATCGCTAGATCGCGCGTCATTTAATTTGCTTTCAATCGTTGCAATGCTGCCCCACCGACGCGCGTCGCCAGAACTTAAAAGAATCACTGGGATCCCCTTCATTCACGATGACGGCCGAACGAGAAACTGGACTTGCTGTTTGACACCGCCTACCCCACGTGCATTTTCTGCCGGCAAGAGTCGCACGTTTTGTTTCCTCAACGCTATTTCGCCAAGCGCAGTCCCGGTCACTCGCCAACCTACAATTGCGCTCCAAAGGGTTTTTGAGTCGCCATAGGTGCGTCGGTTGCGCCTCTACCTAAATCTCTTTATTTCGTGCGCGCTTCCGGGGTTGCAGGGTTTACCATAGCGTTCGTTGCTCTTAAGTTTCCAGGACCACCATGCAAGAAAATCCTCGCACCGCGCTCCAAGCGCGCCTCTGTGCGGCCCTTCAGGATCGGGAAGAGATCCTCGAGGGATACCTTTTCGGATCACAAGCAACTGGTCAAGCCCAGGCGCACAGCGATATCGATGTGGCCGTATACGTCGCGCCCACCCACCCACTCGATAAAGGTTTTGGTTATCAAGCTGAGTTGACGGCAACGCTCATGGCGGCCCTGGAAACCAATGCTATCGATCTGGTGATCCTTAATTATGCCCCTCCACTGCTCTATCATCGCGTGCTGGCGCACGGAGTGCGCTTAGTGACCAGAAATCTGGCTGAGACCACCACGCGTGAGGGGCGCGCGCTCTCCCGCTACTGCGATTTCGTGCCGCAGCTCGCCAAACTTGAGGCGGGCCACCGCGCGGGGCGCAGGACATGACGCCGGGTCACGCAGATTCTGTTGTGGTGCGTCGACATCTACTGGCGATGCAAGCGGCTCTGCAAAATTTGCAGCACCACCAGAATTCGACGCTCGCTGAGTTACAACTGAATCTCGACCGGCTATGGGCCATCGAGCGCGGATTACAGTTGATTGCGCAAAACGCGCTTGATATTGCGACGCACTTGGTCGCTGCTGCAGGGCTCGATTCGGTTGATTACACGACTGCCATCGATCGACTCGTGACGATTCGCGCGCTCTCCCCCGAATTCGCCGCACGTTTCTGTGGCATTGCCGGTTTCCGCAACGTGTTGGTGCACGGCTATCTGGAAGTTGATCTGACGCTTGTACAACGGGTGTTGCGCGAACGCTTGCCAGACTTTACAGAGTTTGCGCTATCGATTGAGCGCTATCTAGCGACAGCGCCATAGGCTGCGCGCACAAAAGCTTATAGGCTGTCGAGCAGAAACTTTGCTTCTTTGAGATCTTGGGTATCAAAGCCCTCCACAAACGCGGCATACGCTGGCGCGAGCAGGTCGCGCGCTTCCGATCTACGTCCCTGCTTAAGCCAGAGCTTGCCTAAGCTCATCGAAGTCCGTAGCTCCCAGAGTTTCGCGCCCTGTACGCGCGCGACCGCTAAAGATTGGTCGAAGCACAAAATGGCTTGCTCGGCGGCGGCCATTGAATGTTCGGCCAACATAAACTCTCCCTTAAGCCGATACAGCTCGGCTTCGTACCAACGTTCGCCGGAAGTTTCCACTTGGTGCAGTGCTGCAGTCAGATATTCTGCCGCTTCGCCCCATTTGTGTCGCTGCGCGGCGCCGCTTGCCACTGCCGATAAATGCAATGGCCGATTAAAACTGTGCCCGGTCACATTGGTGCTGGCAAAATATTCCTTCATCCAGTTGAGGCCGTCCTCCGTGTTGCCTCCTTCAATTAGGGCAGCACCAGAATCTGCCTTGGAGTAAGCGAGCCACATGCCGAATTCGTGTCGCTGTGATAGGGCGAGTTCGCGTTGAGCATGTTCGAACGCGCGCGTCGGTTCGCGTCGCAAGAAGTGCACGGTGGAGAGCCAGGACAACGCAAACGCAACGCTGTGCAAATGCGGCAGAGATTCCGCATGATCAACCGCCGCTGCCGCGAGCGTCAACGCCCGATCGGGAGCGCCCAGTAAAATCGTCACCTGCGCCTGCCAGGAGAGGCAGGCCGATTTTAGATCGGCACCGTAGATCAATGCGGACTCACGATCACGCACCGGATCGTACAGCTGTAACGCATGCTCCAGATGGTCCGCCGCCGAGTGCAATTCACCACGCTGCACTAACGACGGCCCCATCACCCGCCGGCCGAGCAACAATAACGCCGGCGTCTTCACCTGCTGCGCGCGACGCCACGCGGCCTGTGCGGCATCGGCAGATTGCACTGCATCGCCGCGCACCAGGTGGAAAATGTAATTACCGTAGAGCGCCGGGAAAATTTCTTCGACGTCGTCACCAAGTTGGTCACACAGTTCGCGCGCGCGGTCATAGGCCGCGCCTGTCTCAAGATTGGACATCCCCTTGGTGACCAACAACACGGCGGCACGCTGGACCTGCAGTTGCAAGGCGCGTTGCGTGCGCTGCGGGCCTGGGGGCTGGTCGTTGAGTAAGACTTCGGCCTGATCCAGTTGTGCTAATGCTTCGCGGAACGCCGAGCGCGTCGTCGCGCGTCTTGCCGCCTTGAGCCAGTACGCGATGGCCGGATCGGCCTGGCCTGCCGCCGAATAATGACTCGCGAGAATTTCCGGTTCCGTCTCCTGCAAACGTGGAAATCTTGTCTCAATCACGCCAGCGATCTTCCCATGCAGATCTCGCCGGCGGGACTTCAGCAGCGAATCGTAAGCCGTGTCCTGGACCAACGCGTGTTTGAAGGTGTAAGTAGCCTCAGGCGGCGTGCCGCGCCGAAACGCCAAACCTGAATCCACCAGCTGCCGAAGCGCATTTTCGAGCTCGTGCTGGGAGTGTGGTGCGACTGCCTGAATCAGTTCATAACTGAAAGTTCTACCAATCACGGCGCCGATTTGCGCAACCTCCTTACTCGACGGATGCCGATCCAGGCGAGCCATCAACGAGTCGCGCAAATTGGTGGGTAGGTTCAGGCTGCGCGTGGCGCCCGTAAATTCATAGTGATCGCCGACGACTTTGAGATCATCGGATTGGATCATGGATTTCGTGAGTTCCTCGACGAACAGTGGCACACCATCGGTCTTAATCAGAATTTGTTCCAACAAATCCCCTGGCAGCGCTTTGTTGCTGACGAGCGCATTTACCATCGCGGCGCTTTGATCCCGGTCGAGCCTGGTGATATTCAATGTGCTGACATGCGCGGATTCAGCCCAGCGCGACTGAAACTCAGGTCGATGCGTGATCACGATCAGCAATGGCATCGCGGTCAAGCGATCGATGATGAGATCCAGCATCTCCAGGCTCGTTGGATCCGCCCAATGCGCATCTTCGAACAGCATCACAGTGGGCTGCAGGCGCGACGCGGCATCCACCAGGTCCGCCAGGACCCTTAACGTCTCCTGCTTGAAACGTTGGGGCGACATACTAAGCGAGCCATAACGTTCATGCGGCATGGACAGCATGGCGGCGATAAACCGCACATCCGCCAGCGGCCGCCCAAACCGCGTGACTATTAGCGTCTCGAGCCTATCGAGCTTGGATTCAGGCGCTTCGTCTCGGGTGAATTTCAAGGCCCGCTCGAAGTTATCGATACTGGGATAGAACGCGCTGTGTGTGTAGTACGGCGAGCATTGAAAGCGCAAGGTGCTCGCGCCAAGCGCAATTACCCGTTCACCGAGCGCGCTCATGAGGCGACTTTTGCCAATGCCGGGCTCACCCGCCAGCAGCACCACTTGCCCCGTACCGCTTTGCGCCAATTTCCAACGTTCAGATAGCAACGCAAGATCGGATTCGCGCCCGACCAGGGTCGTAAGCCCATCGCCGGTGGCCGCTTCAAAGCGACTCGCAAGGGCACTCACGCCCACGATCTGATACACCGTCGTAGGCTGGGCAATGCCTTTCAACTGATGCGAGCCGAGGGCGTGATACAGAAAGGCGCCGCCAGCCAGGCGTTGTACCGGCTCGCTCACGACAATGCTGCCAGGTTGGGCAATCGCTTGCAGTCGCGCCGCTAAATTCATGGTCTCGCCCGCCGCGCTTTTCTCGAGCGACGATACGACAACCACGCCAGTTGCAATGCCGATCCGCACCTGTACGCGGCCTGCGTTAACGATTTCAAGGCGCGCCAGTGAATCGACAATCGCGAGTGCGGCATGGATCGCGCGCTCGCCTTCGCTCTCGTGCGCACAGAGATAGCCAAAAAAAGCCACGATGCCATCGCCCAGTCGCTGAAAGACGTAGCCCTCGTAGCGCGTGATACACACCGCGCAGGCATCCTCATAGGCACGAATAATCTGCTGCAGAATTTCCGGATCGACGCGCGAGGCAAGCTCAGTAAAGCCCACCATGTCGCAGAACAGTACCGTGAGTTGGCGGCGCTCGCTGCTTTCGGCGGAGATTGGTGCAACAGCGGATTCTGCCGAGAGTTCGGCGATTGCGTTTAGTAATTTCTTGCGGTGGCCGAGCGAAATCCCGAGCGATGCGAGATCGGGCTCCGATAAGCTCGGCACCACTTCAAGATCGATGTCGTGCTCGTGGAATAGCTGCGTATAGCGCTCGAAGCCCCAGGCCAGGAGCCATTCTGCGATTGTCTGCATATTGCGCTCCGGCCTCAGCGATTAAGTAAGAGCCGCGAATCCGTTACTTCAAGCATCAGATTTCATAGGATGGGGTTAGAGTTCTCGCCTGAGTGCGCGACCTAAGGGCCCGTGACAAAACAAATCGATCAGATCCAGCGTGCGTCATAGCGAGTGTGGCTCTATGGTGTAGTTCCACTCGCCGTGAAATTTGTGTGGCCGTATCCTGACTGTATCCATTTCCACGTCGGTTACCTTACGCCCTTTGTC
>CAMATU010000246.1 GCA_945861225.1 Klebsiella pneumoniae | reverse complement strand
ACTATTGAGAGTACGCGATACCGGCGTTCTGGCAAGTTGCGAAGTCTTGCGTACTGGTGCGAAAAGCGGGGGTTGACAGGCGAATCTGCGGACATTCAAGCAGGTTTTTCGCCCTGACTGGTCGCCGGAAATGGCTCTCAACCTCGTCTGCTTTCCGGGGCCAGTTCAGTTCCCAAACGCGGAATTGAACCCGCGTCCGTCATCGTTAACGCAGGTCGTACCAGACCCCACGGCCGCTGCCGTGCTGGTTGAGCGTGCTGCGCTCGACGAGTGACCGGAAATGCTGCTTCAGCGTGTTGCGGCTGGCTCCGGTCAGCTTGATCGCTTCGCCGATGGTGACGCGCCCGTGCTCGCGGGCGAACTCGACGATCTGTAGCTGCAGCTCCGGCATGGCCGCCAGCACGATCTTCTCGCGCTCGACCTTCTTCTCCAGCCGCCGCACCTGCTCAGCCAGCGAGCGCAGGAAGAACATCAGCCACGGCTGCCAGTTCGGTGCCTCGGTGCGGATCGTGCCTTGCGTCTGGCGCAGCGCCAGGTAGTACGCCTCCTTGCTCTGCTCGACCACGCTTTCCAGCGAGCTGTAAGGCACGTAGGCGTAGCCGCCCTGCAGGAGCAGCAGCGTGGTCAGCACCCGGGATAGGCGCCCGTTGCCGTCCTGGAATGGATGGATTTCGAGGAACACGACGACGCACAGGGCGATGATCAGCAGCGGGTGCAGATGGGCCGTCTCGCGCTCACGGTTCACCCAAGCCACCAACTCCGTCATCAGGCGGGGCGTGTCGAAGGGCGTCGCCGTCTGAAACACGATGCCGATCTGCGCGCCAGTCTCGTCGAAGGCAGCGACGCTGTTCGAGTTGGTCTTGTAGTTGCCGCGATGCCAGGTGTCCTTTTCGCTGTGGCGCAGCAGGATCTGGTGGAGCTGCTTGATGTGGTTCTCGGTGAACGGGATGTCCTGCCACGACGAGAACACCAGGTCCATGAGCTCGGCATAGCCGGCCACTTCCTGCTCGTCGCGGGTGGCGAAGGACTTGATTTCCAGGTTCGACAGCAGTTGCTCCACCCCGCGGTCGGACAGCTTGCTGCCCTCAATGCGGGTGGAGGAGCCGATGCTCTCGATGGTAGCCACGCGGCGCAGCGCCGACAGGCGGTCAGGTGCGAGCGTGCCCAAGGCGCGCCAGGCGCCTTTGAACTCGTCGATCCTGGCAATGAGGCTCAGAATCTCCGGGGTGATCTGGAGGGTGTCGGCTTTCAGCATGAACCAATACTACACCCATTTACACCCAATTTAGAGCCGCACCCATTAAGACGCCCATTTACACCCAATGTGACGCGGCTTTCGCTGATCGAGCTGTGTGGGCGGCGGCTACTCGTAGCCCATCTTGAGCGCCTGGGCCTGGGCAACCAGTTCGTCCAGCGCCTGATGCCGTTCAGCGTGGCGGGCGGGTTGGTCCGCGTCCGGGAAGGCATTTGCGGCGACGGGATCACTCGAGGCCGAGGGAAGTCCGCTCAAGCTGAGTTCGCCGCCCAGCGCGTTGATGGCGCGGAGCACATGTTCGATCCGCAGGGTTGGTTTACCGGCCTCAAGTTCGACGATGAAACGCAGGCCGACTCCGGCCGCCAAAGCCAGTTGCGCCTGCGTCAGGCCGAGCTGCTTGCGTGCCGCACGCAGGGATTGTCCAAGGATTTGAATGGTGTCGATGTGGATCATGGGCGCTGCCGATTCGATGAAAATTCCCGGTCGGGAGTTTTTGCTCAATTTTGCATGGGCGGGCAACAGAAAAATCCCGACCGGGAACGGTATTTGGGGCTTGCGGAGAATGGCGAGAATAATCTCCACATTAGATGCGGCGAATAGCGTGGTGGAGGCTTCAGGGGCTTCACCCGGCCAGGCGCCGGCAGTATCACTTGGCTCGCGGGCGGAACAGCGCCTTCATGGACTCCTGCCAACTCATTCGGAAGAAGACCAAGATGGACGTCATTCACCTCAACCAAAAACAACTGGTCGCCCGCTGGAGCATCAGCGAGGCCACCCTGGAGCGCTGGCGCAGCGTCGGGATCGGACCAAAATTCCTGAAGCTCTGTGGTCGGGTGGCTTATCGCCAAGTCGACATCGAGGCCTACGAGGAGTCGTGCTTGCAGATATCAACCAGCCAGTCGGTCGCGGCTCAGAGCCTGTGAAAATATTACCAGCCTGCTGCGGGCGCCGCTTTGCGGCTGCGGCGGCGTTGCGCTACGCGAATCCTCGCGGTTGGCAGCGCGGACTACGTCGCGCAGTTTTCCGGCAAGGCCACGCGATTGATCGACGCGCGCGGCCAGTGCCTGCTGCCCGGTTTCATCGACGCGCACAGCCACCCGGTGTTGCAGAGCGCGGCGACCGGTGTGGACGTTGGACTGCCGCGTATCGCGGATGTCCAGGCCGCGCTGGCACGCAAGGCGGCCGCGACCCCGCCTGGTCAGTGGGTGGTCGGCGTGATGTACGACGACACCAAGTTTGCCGAGGGGCGGGCGTTGAACCTGCGTGACATCGACGCCGTGGTAAAGGATCACCCGGTGATAGTTCGTCATCGCGGGGGTCACACGGCGGTAGTCAATTCGAAGGCTTTGGAGATCGCTGGCGTCCGCATCGACACGCCCGACCCGGTCGGCGGCAAGTTCTACCGCGAGAACGGCGCGTTCACCGGCAAGGTTGCGGAGCTGGCGGTGGGCGTTTTCGAGAAGGTTGGCGACTGGCCGGTGGAGGATCGGGCCACGCGGGCAAAGTCGGTGGCGCTGATATCCCGCAAGATGGCATCCGCCGGACTCACCTCGACCACCGACGCATTCGGCAATCGCGACGACTTCATCGCCTACCAGGACGCGCACGCCGCGGGTGAGTTGTGCTTTCGCCTGGCTTTCATGCCGGGCGGCAACGATGCGACCTACGCCGGCATGAAGGCCGCTGGCCTGCGCTCGGGTTTCGGTGACGACATGATCCGCATCGGCGCGGTCAAGTACGCGGCCGACGGCTCCGCCTCCGAACGCACCATGCGCATGAGTACGCCCTACACCGGCCGGCCCGATGACCACGGCATCCTGACCATGGACCAGCAGCAGATCGACACGGCGGTGGACGATGCGCTGGCCAACGGCTTTCGCATCGGCATCCACGCCAATGGCGATGTCACCATCGGCATGGTGCTGGACGCCTACGAGCGTGCGCTGAAGGGCTGGCAGGGACCGAACCCGCGCCTGCGCATAGAGCACTGTTCGCTGGTCGACGCGCGGCTGATAGCGCGCATCAAGGCACTCGGTGTCATCCCGGCGCCGTTCTACACCTACGCCTACTATCACGGCGAGAAGTGGGCGGAGTACGGCAACGAGAAAATGGAGCACATGTTCGCGCACCGCAGCTTCCTTGATGCCGGCATCATGGTTGCACCCGCCTCGGATTTCACACCCGGACCGTACGAGCCGATGATGGCGCTGCAGAGCCTGGTCACCCGCAAGGACCGCGCCGGGCGTGTGTGGGGTGCCTCGCAACGGATCACCTTGGACGAGGCGTTGCGCGTGTGCACGATGCACGGCGCGTATGCCTCCTTTGAGGAGGGCAGCAAGGGCTCGCTGACGCCGGGCAAGCTCGCCGATTGCGTGCTGCTGGAACGCGATCCCCACGAGATCGACCCGGACGGGCTGGTCGACCTGAAAGTGGTGCGCACGATTCTGGGAGGCAAGACCGTCCACGAAGCCTGATGGCGCCTGTGCCGGGCGGCGCGATGCAGGCGGCTGACTGCTGGTGTGGTGCCGCCGGGCGCGATCGCGTTGGCCGAGTTGAAGGGCCGCTCACGGCGTAAAGAGCCCGCTGAATCAGCGGGCTAGTGGAAAATGGTGGAGCTGAGGGGGATCGAACCCCTGACCTCTGCATTCCACAACCCATTGATAATCTAGGTGTTGGCGCTTGGCTGGTGGCGATTTCGTAGGCGAATGTACCAAATGTTTGTACCAAGAAACAGGACATACACAGTGAGGGCGCAATCATTGCGACATGGGCACCCTTCATTCCTGCAAGCACCCCAAAGTTAGCAACCATCACCCGTCCAATTTTAGGTAGGGGGTGGTCCCCCAAAGGGGGCCTTCTGAATACTATTGAGGCTCTCTCAAATTACAGAGCCAAAAATCTGACCTTAGGGGTTTGCAAGCTGAGTGAATCGAACTCCAGGAGCAGAGAATAAAGATGGAAAGAGGGGGGCGAAGGTCGCGCCGCATCAACGGGCTGCCCTGACGACAGGGTTGATTGACTAATCTTGTCCTCCACCCTGGACTTAATACGAGAGCCCGATATTAAACGCCTTGCTCATTGGTTAGCTCCCATATCGTTCTGGATTTCCGACAAAACCTCCATCAAACAGTTTCTGAACTCTGAATCGGTCTCGGCGATCGCGGCGGCACTCGAGAAATTCTCTAGTGTGAAAGACAGATCGACACCTCCAAGCTGAGGTGAAAATGTTATTTGAACGGCTTCCAAACCGGCTTTAGCAAGGAGGCGCCCTGTGATGCTTAGATCGGAGTCTCCATAACCTACGACAACATAACCGTTGTCGGATGGCTGTTGGGCCAGCCGGTATGCCGAAAATGCCTCTTTGTCGATGATGAAGCCGGCGTATGGAATGTCCATAGCTTCAAGTGGCTTCGGGCCATTAGGGGTATCGGAGATGCGTTCAACTCGCAATTTAAGACCGTAAATCGGTGCTTTGTTTTCGGCATAAAAAAGGGAAAGGCTGCCTGTCACTAAAAGGGCAGAACCAACTTCATATCGAGTGTCAAACAAAGCCCCTTGGAAGTCCGCTTCGCAAGACGAAATAAGGCCCTGCCGAGTCTGCCTGTTGAGCTTCACATATCTTTGCTTATCGAAGCGCTCCTTCACTATCTGGTTTAGCTTTCGCCAGTCTTCGCTTCCCTTCGCGATTTCGTTAGCCGACGTAGTGACCGAAAATATTAGCGTGCAAAAGCATATGATCACTTGAATCAGCATCGTTGGCACGGCGATTACCTTATCCCTTTCTTGAAAGCCTTTTCCGCATTTTCATTGATTATTTGTGCCAGATAACCAGTGAGCGCTGTAGAGACGGCTAGGGGACAGCATTGACAACCGTCAAAATACTCTCGGAATTGATCTGACGGGTTTCTGCCTGCGCCATCCTATGCTCCATACAATTAGTGACCGCTTAAGAACCAGAAGAATCGGGTCGTATTGTTGTCGCTGCCGTTTTGGTTTGCGCGAATAGCAGCAAACCAAAACCGGCTGCCAATAATGGAAGTGATGTCGGAATCGGTACGGGGTTGCCTGTCACGGAGAGTTCGTTGACTTCAAAGACCAGAGAACCGAGTGGCTGTCCGCTTGCGTTATAAGAGTCAGTGCCCGAATAACAGTTGAGATCGGGGGAGGTACAAACAAACTGAACCAAACCCAAGTCGGGTGACGATATCGGGGGCCTGCCACTAAGGTTTCCAGTTCCAACAGATATGAAGTCCGGAGGCGACGGCGACCCATCCCGAATCATAATGCGAAACAAGTCCTCATTTGAGGCACTATTCCCATCGATTCTGAATCTGTCCTCGCCAACTCTATCCACGATATTTATAAAATGATGCCTTTGTCCGATTGGATTCGAATTATTCGACGATGAACGACTCATCGTGCCTAACGACATCGTAATATCCCAAGCAAATGACTGGTTAGCTGTAACCGGTAACTACGCGGCGTCCTTGCTTAGGTGGGCAGGCCGTATAAATCAGAGCGCAGCGGATTATCGGCGAAATGAATCTTCCATTGCCGAGGCGTCAGCTCAGCCACTCGTGCAGCCGGATGTTGTCCCACGCGCTGGAGCAC
>CAMATU010000245.1 GCA_945861225.1 Klebsiella pneumoniae | reverse complement strand
GATCTCGTGATTGAAGCGGTATTTGAAACCATGGCGGTCAAGAAGGAAGTATTCGAGAAGCTGGACGCGGTGTGCAAGCCGGGCGCGATCCTCGCCAGCAACACCTCTACTTTAAATGTCGATGAAATCGCGTCCTTTACCAAACGCCCACAAGATGTGATCGGCCTGCATTTCTTCGCGCCGGCGAATGTGATGACCTTGCTGGAAATTGTGCGCGGCGCGAAAACCGCGAAGGACGTAATCGCGACCTGTATGGCGTTGGCGAAGACCATCCGCAAAATCGGTGTGCTGGTCAAAGTCTGCTTCGGCTTTGTCGGTAATCGGATGTATTTCCCTTATGTGCGCGAAGCGCAACGCATGGTGCTGGAAGGCGTGCCGCCGGAGCGCATTGATCGCGTGGCTTTTGAGTGGGGCATGGCCATGGGGCCTCATGGCGTGTCAGATCTGTCCGGACTGGACGTCTTCGATAAACTCAACAAGGAATGGAAAGACAAGCCCGACGATCCGGCTTACTGCCGGTTGATTGGCATCCTGGTCGCCAAGGGGCGCCTGGGGCAGAAGTCCGGCGCGGGCATGTACAAATACGAAGGACGCACACCCGTGCCTGATCCGGAGGTCATGACGCTCGCGAAAGCGGAAGCCGCCGCACTGAAAATTCCTCAGCTCGAAATCTCAGATGACGAAATCATCGAGCGCTTGTTCTATTCGATGATTAACGAGGGTGCGCTGATTCTGGACGAGGGGATTGCGATGCGCCCGAGCGATATTGATGTGGTGTACTGCCATGGCTATGGCATGCCGCGTCATCGCGGTGGGCCGATGCAATATGCTGATGCCGTTGGCCTCGACAAGGTCTTTGCGGCGATGCAGAAATACCGCGCCCGTTACGGCGATATGTATTGGACGCCAGCGCCGCTGATTGAAAAGCTCGCGAAAGCGGGCAAGACCTTTACGCAATGGAGTGCCGAGCGTAGTTAAGGCAGCGTGCGGGCTAGCTCAGTTAAGTAGGTTGGGGTGAGCGAAGCGAACCCCAACATTGGCTAGGCAAGAGCGGAGTGAGGCGCGCGCGAAGTGCTCGGGCGGCGGCTGTTTGTTGGGGTTCGCTTCGCTCATCCCAACCTACCGCCTGACCGGCGATTTGTGCCGGTCAGGCGGTGCGCGGTGTAGCTCACGCGGTCTTTTGAACTTCCAGTTTAAGCGCCTCAATGACCGCATCGCGCATCATGAATTTCTGAATTTTGCCGGTCACCGTCAGGGGGAATTCCGCCACAAATTCCACATAATGTGGAATCTTGTAGTGCGCAATTTGTCCGCGACAGAACTCTTTGATGTCCTCCGCTGACGCGGTCTCTCCTTCACGAAGTTTGATCCAAGCCGCCACCTGCTCGCCAAATCGCTGATCGGGCACGCCAAAAACCGCAATGTCCTGAATCTTGGGATGCCGAAACAAAAATTCCTCGATTTCCCGGGGGTACACATTCTCACCGCCACGAATGATCATGTCTTTCACCCGGCCGACGATATTGCAGTAACCCTCGCCATCGATCACGGCAAGATCGCCGGTATGCATCCAGCCCGCCTCATCGATCGAGTCGCGGGTTCGTGCATCGTCCTGCCAATAGCCGCGCATCACGCTGTAACCCCGGGTATACAGCTCGCCGCTCACGCCGCGTGCCACAATCAATCCTTCCGCGTCCACAATTTTGACTTGCACATGCGGATGAGCACGTCCAACGGTAGAGACTCTTCGTTCAATTGGATCATCGGGGTTGCTTTGGAAGCTGACAGGGCTCGTCTCAGTCATGCCATAGGCGATGGTCACCTCGCGCATGTGCATTTCATTAAACACCCGGTGCATGATTTCGACCGGGCACGGCGCGCCCGCCATGATGCCGGTGCGCAGGCTGCGCAGGTCGTACTGCGCAAATTCGGGGTGCTCGAGTGTCGCGATGAACATGGTGGGTACGCCATGCAATGCCGTACAGCGTTCACTGGCCACCGCTTCCAGCACCGCCTTGGGCTCAAACGCTTCGCTGGGAAACACCATCGTCGCGCCATGCGTGACGCAGGTGAGGACACCCATGACCATGCCAAAGCAATGGTAGAGCGGGACCGGAATACACAGGCGATCTCGTTCACTGAAGCGCATCGAACGCCCCACGAAATAACCATTATTGAGAATACTAAAGTGGGTCAACGTGGCGCCCTTGGGCATGCCAGTCGTGCCACTGGTGAATTGAATATTGATCGGATCGTCCGGCTGCAAGATGGGCGTCAGGGCCAGCAAAGCGGCTTCGCTCTCTGCGCTAGCCAGCGCCTCAATGTCACTGAAGCGAAACATCCCAGCGGACGGCACTGTATCGAGGACGATCAGTGAGCGCAGATGCGGCAGCTTTTCCGCGTGGAGATCCCCTGGTGTCGCGTTCGCCAGTTCAGGCGCCAAGTGGCGCAACATTTCCAGATAGTCGCTACTCTTAAAGCGGCTCGCGGTGATTAGCGCGACGCACTCGACTTTGTTCAACGCATATTCGAGTTCGGCCAACCGGTACGCCGGATTGATGTTTACGAGAATGAGCCCGGCTTTGGCGGTCGCGAATTGCGTGATCACCCACTCCAAATTGTTGGGCGACCAGAGCCCGATTCGCTCGCCGGGCTTAAGGCCTAACGCGATGAAGCCGGCCGCTAGCGCATCGACTCGCGCACGCAACTCGGCATAGGTCAGGCGCACGTTCTGATGCCGCACGACAATCGCGGCGTGTGCTGGCCAACGCTCGCACGCCGTATCGAACGCACGGCCGAGGGTTAAATATTGCAGCGGCTCATCACTGCTCCCGCACACATAGCTCAAAGCGCTTTCAGACATTAGAACTCCAAACTGTGGGGCGTACGAGGAAAGGGAATGACGTCGCGAATATTTCCTGCGCCAGTCGCGAACATGAGCAGGCGTTCGAACCCTAAGCCAAAACCGGCGTGCGGCGCGCTGCCAAAGCGTCGCGTATCAAGGTACCACCAGTAGTCTTCTGCGTTGAAACCGAGCGCCTGAATACGCGCCAGCAGCAGATCGTGGCGCTCCTCGCGTTGACTTCCGCCAATCAACTCGCCGATTTTTGGCACCAATAAGTCCATGGCCGCCACAGTCCTTCCGTCGTCGTTCTGTCGCATATAGAAAGCTTTGATGTCCTTCGGCCAGTCGTACACAAATACCGGGCGTTTGAAATGCTGTTCGGTGAGGTATCGTTCGTGTTCGGATTGCAGATCGGCACCCCACTGCGGAGCGAACTCAAAGGACTGATCCGCTGCCATGAGAATCTCGATCGCTTCTGCGTAGGGAATGCGCGCAAATTCGGAATCCAAGACATTGCTGATCCGCGCGGTGAGTTCGGGATCGACGAACTGAGCGAACAGCGCAAGATCCTCACGACAATCGGTGCGCACAAATTCCAGCAGGTAACGCACGAATTCTTCTGCCAGCTGCATGTTGTCCTGCAGATCGGCGAAGGCAATTTCGGGCTCGATCATCCAGAACTCTGCGGCATGGCGGCTGGTGTTCGAGTTCTCTGAACGAAAGGTTGGGCCAAAGGTATAGACCTTGCTCAAAGCCAGGCAGTAGGTTTCTGCCGCAAGTTGACCAGAGACCGTTAGGTGCGCCTCCTGTCCAAAGAAGTCCTCGCTGAAATTGCCCGCCGCAAGCTGCTGAGCGCCCGCGGCGCCGTGCAAAGTTGACACGCGGAACATCTCGCCCGCGCCTTCGCAGTCAGCACCGGTGATAATCGGTGTGTGCACATGGTGGAAACCGCGGTGTTGAAAAAACTCATGAACGGCGAAGGAAAGCCGCGAGCGAATGCGAAACATCGCGCCATACTTATTAGTACGGCTGCGCAAATGACCAATCTCGCGCAGGAACTCGTCCGAGTGGCGCTTCTTCTGCAGCGGATAGTCTTCAGGGCAAGTACCCACAATCTCCAGTGCGCGGGCGCGGAGCTCGAAGCGCTGGCCCTTGCCAAGTGATTCAATTAGCTCGCCAGTCACCCTTACCGCACTGCCGGTACTCGCGTCCTTTATTTGTGCATAGCCTGTGCACTCGGTATCCACCACTACTTGCAAGCTCGCGAGACACGAGCCATCGTTAACTTCCAGGAATGAAAACTCTTTGGCATCTCGGCGAGTTCTCACCCAGCCGGCGACGCTGACCGCGCTCAGTTGGCTCTGCGCCTGCAGCAATTCCTTAACAGTTGATCGCGATGGCTGCATAGGTGGGACTCGGCCTATTCGGGTTCATAACCAAGGTTCGGCGCCAACCAGCGCTCCGTTTCGCGCAGATCCATCCCTTTGCGCTTCGCGTAGTCGTGCACCTGATCGCGATTAATTTTGCCAACGCCGAAATATCGCGATTTGGGATGTGAGAAGTACCAGCCGCACACCGCCGCACCAGGGTACATCGCGTAGCTCTCGGTCAATTCAATGCCGGTATTTTTTTCGACGTCGAGCAATTGCCAGATGAGCGGCTTCTCGGTGTGATCGGGGCAGGCCGGATAGCCGGGGGCCGGGCGGATGCCGCGATAGCGCTCGCCTATTAGCGATTCGGCGTCTAAAGCCTCGCCCGGCGCATAGCCCCAATATTCCTGGCGCACATAGGCGTGCAAACGTTCGGCCAAGGCTTCCGCCAAACGATCCGCGAGGGCCTTGGCGATGATCGCATTGTAGTCGTCGTGATCGCGCTCATAGCGCGTGACAATGGCCTCAAGGCCGAACCCCGCGGATACCGCAAAGGCACCTAGGTAATCGGGGAGCGCGCTGTCTTTCGGCGCCAGGAAGTCGGCGAGCGCGAAATTCGGCTGACCACCCGGCTTACGTTGTTGTTGGCGCAGACTATGCACAACTGCGAGTTCGCCGTGCCGCTGATCGTCTGCGTAGACTTCAATATCATCTGCAGCGACGGTGTTCGCAGGAAACAGCCCCACCACCGCACGGGCTTGGAGCGCATCGGTGGCAATTATTTCCGCCAACATTTGCTGCCCGTCAGCAAACACTCGGCGCGCTTCTTCACCGACGATTTCATCGTCCAAAATGCGCGGATAGCGCCCAGCGAGTTCCCACGCGGAGAAGAACGGCGTCCAGTCGATGTAATCAACAAGATCGCTCAGCGGCCAGTCGTTGAACACCTTAATGCCGAGCTCACGCGGTCGCGGCGGGCTGTACTCACCCCAACCCGCATCAAAGTGATTGCGGCGTGCCTCATCCAAGGTCAACCATTCGATTCCTGACTGACGCTGCTTGTGACGCTCGCGGACAGTGGCGTATTCGTCATTAATCTGCGCGACGAAACCGCGCTTCATATCGCGACTCTCGAGCTTGGTGGCCACGCCCACTGCCCGTGACGCGTCTTTTACATGGATGACGGGGCCGGAGTAGGCCGGTGCAATTTTCACGGCCGTGTGCGTGCGGGAAGTGGTCGCGCCGCCGATTAGCAACGGCAATTGAAGCTTGCGACGCTCCATTTCGCTCGCGACATGCACCATCTCCTCCAGCGAAGGGGTGATTAAGCCTGACAGCCCGACCAAGGTTGCGCCCTCGCGCACCGCTGCATCGAGAATGTCATTGCAGGCCACCATTACGCCGAGATCGATCACCTCAAAGTTATTACATTGCAGCACCACGCCGACGATATTCTTACCGATGTCATGTACATCGCCCTTGACGGTCGCGAGGACAATCTTGCCAGCAGTACGCGTGCTGCCAGCGGCTTTGGCGGCTTCGATATAGGGAATAAGGTGCGCCACCGCCTTTTTCATGACGCGCGCACTCTTGACCACCTGCGGCAGAAACATTTTACCGGCGCCG
The DNA here is from genome assembly GCA_945861225.1 of Klebsiella pneumoniae. Taxonomy (GTDB): domain Bacteria; phylum Pseudomonadota; class Gammaproteobacteria; genus CAIKBL01. Next base: position 38 of record CAMATU010000245.1, on the reverse strand, counting down.
AACAAATCGCCGACCACATTCATGCCGGCCATGAGTGG
>CAMATU010000244.1 GCA_945861225.1 Klebsiella pneumoniae | reverse complement strand
TGCCCCATCGGTGGTATAGAGACGAGTGCCGTTCTTGGACAACGCCAGCCCCCATACGCGTTTGCCAACCGCTATTTCTTCGGCAATTTCGAGCGTCTTCTCAACGAGCACAAACACACGATTGGCGCGTCCGCCGGCCACATACAATTGTTTGCCGTCTTTGCTGGGCAAGATGTCTTTCGGTTTCGCCTGATCGTCAGCGAGTGGCATTCTGCCGATGATTTTGCCCGAGGCGACATCCACTTTTTTCACCTCGCCGCTGATTTCTGAAGTTGCATAGGCAAGTGTGCCATCGGCACTGAAGCTGGCCGCGCGTGGCCGCGCGCCAACGAGAATATTGGCCACGATGGTGTGTTCCGGAATCGCAATCACATGCAGCATGTTGGTGGATTCACTCGTCACGATAGCACGTGTGCCGTCAGGGGAGATGGCGACCCCCTCCGGTTCAATGCCCACTTTTATTTCGGCAATCAACTTGCCAGTCTGCGGATCAAACACTGAGGCCTTGGCGTCCTCCTCGTTGGAGATGTACAGATTGCCGTTCGGGTGCACGGCGAAGGTTTCGGGATCCTCCCCGCTCGGGAAGGTGCGCAGAATTTTTAAAGTGGCGGCATCGATCACGGCAATCACGCTGTCGCCGCTGACCGCCACATAGATTTCGCGGCCATCTGGGGAGATCCCAATGCCGCGCGGACGCTTGCCGATGTTGATCGTCGCGGTGACCTGATTAGTCGTCGCATCAATCACCGTCACGGAATCGCCCATTTCATTGGTCACGAACACGCGCGGCGTGGCCTGCGCCGGGAGCCCAATTAGCAGGGCAAGGCTGAACAATAGCGTCTTCATATAGCAATCCTTCTTTCGCACATTTATTCCGCGCATTCACTGCGGCCGAGGCTGTCGAGATCTTCCACCTCGGCGACTCCGCGGACGGGGGCTTCGCCGATTAGCTTGCCTTCCGCAATCAGTACCAGCGGCTGGCGCAACTGACCGTCGGCACGAAAGCTCATGTCGACACCTTTTTGGCCATCGAAGGCTAGCCGTGTGCGTAAGGCCTCCAGCAGTACGGCGGGCGCAGCCGATTCTTCGCGGGCGACCGTATCTGAGAGTAGCTTAACCGCCGCCCAACCGGCCCAGGCCTGATCGTCCATCGCGTGTGCAAAGGCGCCGCGATAGCGCTTATTAAGCTGGGCGGCCGCGTATTTCTCCAGGCTTGGGTGCCACGCTTGCGCAGTGACGCCAACGGCCGTGGGGTTTGCGGTCTGCCATTGCGCGACTGCCGCCACTTGCATCGCGGCGCTCGGCAGCACAAAGAGCACATGCGGGCGACACTGGCGGCGCAGCGCATCGTCGCTCAGCGACACCTCCAAAATTGGCAGGCCGGGATTTGCGGCGGCCAAGACCCGTAAGCCGGCGGGATCCACGGCTGCGATGACCGCGGCGGCACTGACTGGAGTCGCGCTTGGCGCCGCTTGCACGGCAAGCGTGTAGTGTTGACCTAAGAATTCGCCCTGCGCCTGGGCTTCGGCCAGACCCTGCTGCGCGCCGCGATAAGCGGAGGAATCCGCCGGCCCCACGAACAATAAAGGAACCTCGGTGACCTGCGCGAGGCTCGGTACTGTCAGACACATCAGTACTGGACTGACCGCAAGCCAACCGTTCTGGAAAAAGGGCGCTCGTTTCAATCTCGTCTCCTCGTTGCGCAATGAACCATTCTCTTTGACAGCGCATCGTAACGAAGTTCGGGTGCTGATCGGCACAGAATTACGCCTGCGTCGTGTGCTACAGCAAGCGAGACCTACGCCGGGCCCGGATCCTTCGGCGCCGAGCTGTGTCAGGAGAGTGGCTGTAAAGGTCGGATGAGCTGCGGAGCAGCGTTATCCGACATTTGGACCTTGAATGGCGGAAGGCGCTCCGCTTTTCCGCCCTACGAGTGGAGTTTCCGCCGGCCCGTCATTGGAGCGCAGCAATGGGAGCGGGCGGGGTACCCGCTATAAGGGTGCTTCGGCTGACGGTCGTTCCGCTGGGCTGGTTTTTTGAAAGTGATCTCGCTAGGCTGCCTGCACGCGTTAAGACAACTAGATTTCATTAACTCCAGGGGACACATCGATGCACAAAGCCTTGCAGCTCGAGCCGGAAAAATGTACCGGTTGCCTACAGTGCGAAATGGCCTGCTCTTACGAGAACGAGCAGGTTTTCAACCCCAGCAAATCCCGTATTAAAGTCTTTACCTTCCACGATGAAGGCCGCTTTGCGCCCTATACCTGCTCCCAGTGCACTGAAGCCTGGTGCCTCCACGCCTGCCCAGTCGAGGCGATTGTGATCAACCAGCTGACCGGCGCAAAGGAAGTCATCGAAGATATCTGTGTAGGCTGTAAGGTCTGCACCATCGCCTGCCCCTTTGGCACGGTCAACTACAACTCCGATTCAGGCAAGGTGATCAAGTGCGACCTGTGCGGCGGTGCGCCGGCCTGTGCTGACGCCTGCCCGACGGGTGCCATCACGTATGTGGATGCGGATCACACGGGGCTCGCCCGCATGAAAGCCCACGCGGCCCAGTCGATCCCCAAAGCCTAAGGAGCTCAAACCATGGCTTGGACCAAACAAATTCTGCGGGTGAATCTGACCGCGGGCACCTGCAAAACAGAACCCCTGAACATGGAGTGGGCCCTGAAGTACCTCGGGCAGCGCGGCCTGGCCTCCAAATACCTTGCCACGGAGATCGATCCCAAGGTGGATGCGCTATCGCCTGGCAACAAGTTGATTATGGCAACCGGCCCCTTAACCGGCACTATGGCCGCCACTGGCGGACGCTACTCCGTGATCACCAAGAGCCCGCTGACCGGCGCCATCGCCTGCTCGAACTCGGGCGGTTTTATCGGCAATGAGATCAAGAACGCCGGTTTCGACATGATCATCTTCGAAGGGAAATCGCCGCAACCCGTTTATCTCTACCTGGAGAATGAGCGCGCCGAACTGCTACCGGCCACCGAACTCTGGGGCAAGTCTGTGTGGGAGGCTGATCGCCTGCTGCACAACATGCATCAAGACCCTTTACTCAGGATTGCTGGCGTCGGGCGTGCGGCCGAGCAGGGCTGCCTCTACGCGGGGGTCGTGAATGATCTCCACCGGGCGGCCGGACGGTCCGGCGTGGGCACGGTCATGGCCTCCAAGAATCTGAAGGCTGTCGCGGTACGTGGCACCAAGGGGGTCGGCAATATTCGCGATCCCAAACAATTCTTCAAGGCTACCCAGGCCGGCAAGCAAGTACTGGCCGGCAATCCCGTCACCGGCGAAGGTCTGCCGAAGATGGGCACGCAAGTGCTCATGAATGTGATCAATGAAGTGGGTGCGATGCCGACGCGCAATATGCGCGAAGTGCAATTCGAAGGCGCCAATCGGATTTCTGCCGAAGCCATGCATATTCCGCGCGAAAGCGATGGCAAACCGAATCTCACCACCAACGCGGCCTGCTTCGGCTGCACCATCGCCTGCGGACGCATCTCAACCATCGATCCCAAGCACTACACCATCGTCAACAAGCCGGAATATATGGGCGCCAGTGGCGGTCTGGAATTTGAAGCCGCGTGGGCACTGGGTTCGGCAACCGGGGTGGACGATCTCGACGCGCTGACGTATGCCAATTTCCTGTGCAACGAAGACGGGTATGACCCGATCTCGTTTGGCTCGACGGTGGCGGCGGCGATGGAACTGTATGAAATCGGCGCACTGACCAAGGCGCACACCGGTGGTCTCGAGATGCGCTTTGGATCCGCCGAGGCGCTCACCCGCGCCGCAGAGCTGGTGTCCAAAGGCGAAGGCTTTGGACGCGATCTCGGGCTGGGCTCCAAACGGCTGTGCGAAAAATACGGTCATCCCGATCTTTCGATGACAGTCAAAGGACAGGAATTCCCGGCCTACGATCCGCGTGGAATCCAAGGCATGGGCTTGGCCTATGCCACCTCAAACCGCGGCGCCTGCCATCTGCGTGGCTACACGGTGTCATCAGAAATTCTGGGCGTGCCGATTAAAACTGATCCGCTGGAAACTGCCGGCAAGCCCGAATTGGTTAAAGCCTTTCAAGACGCGACCGCAGCAGTCGATTCCGCCGGCCTGTGTGTGTTCACCACCTTTGCCTGGACCTTGGAAGATATTGCCCCGCAAGTGGATGCGGCCTGCGACGGCGGCTGGACGCCGGAAAAAATGCTGGAGGCGGGTGAGCGGATTTGGAACCTTGAGCGCCAGTTCAATCTGGACGCCGGCTTGACCAAGGCCGATGACACCTTGCCGAAGCGGCTGCTTAAGGATGCCGCCAAGACCGGCCCCGCCAAGGGCAAGGTCAATGATTTGCATCTCATGCTTCCGCATTACTACGACATTCGTGGCTGGAACACCGATGGTGCGCCTACTGCGGAAACCCTCAAACGGCTGGCACTTTAGGAGTCTTGCGCATGCAACACGTCATCATTGGCGCTGGACCGTCCGGCGTCGTCGCTGCCGAGGCCTTGCGGAAATTGCAGCCGCAGGCGGACATCACGTTGGTTGGTGAGGAGCCGGAACCGCCGTATTCGCGCATGGCGCTGCCCTATTTCCTGATCAAACAGATTAAGGAAGAAGGGACGCACCTGCGTAAGGCCTCCGATTATTTCGCCAAGCAAAACATTAAAGTGCTGCGCGAGCGTGTCATCGGGGTGGAACGCGCGACGAAGCAAGCGAAGCTTGCCAGTGGGGCCAGCCTCAGCTACGACAAACTCCTGATCGCGACGGGCTCGCACGCGATCTCGCCGCCAATCCCGGGCATCGATCTGCCAGGGATTTTTAATTGTTGGACCCTCGCGGACAGTCGCAATATTGCGTCGCGCGCCAAACCCGGTGCCAAGGTGCTGTTAATGGGGGCAGGGTTCATTGGCTGCATCATTCTTGAGGCCTTGGCCCAGAGCGGCGCAGATCTGACCGTGGTTGAGATGGCGGATCGCATGGTCCCGCGCATGATGAATGACATCGCCGGTAACCTGATCAAAGGTTGGTGCGAGAAAGAAGGCGTCAAGGTGCACACCTCGACGCGGGTGACCGCGATCAGAAAAGGCACTACGCATCCGTTTAGCGTCGAACTTAGTACCGGCAAATCACTCGAGATCGATCTCATCGTCTCCGCGACCGGGGTGAAGTCAAATATCGATTTCCTGGCCGGCAGCGGCATCGACACTGACCATGGCATTCTGGTTAATCAGCACATGCAGACCAACGACCCGGATATTTTCGCCGCTGGAGATGTCGCTCAGGGTCGGGATTTCTCCACCGGCGAGTACACGGTTCAAGCTATTCAGCCAACGGCCACCGAGCACGGACAGCTCGCCGCGCGCAACATGGCAGGTCAGCGAGGCGCCGTGCATCGCGGCAGTGTGAACATGAATGTGCTGGATACCCTCGGCTTAATTTCAAGTTCGTTTGGCTTGTGGATGGGGAAGCCGGGCGGTGATTCGACCGAGCTATTAAACCGTGAGCGGTTCAAGTACCTGAACCTGCAATTTGATGGAGATGTGTTAGTCGGCGCGACCAGTCTCGGCATGACACAGCACATCGGCGTGGTCCGCGGGCTCATCCAGACCAAGACCCGTCTTGGCAAGTGGAAGGACAAGCTGCAGGAGGATCCGACCCGCCTGATGGAAGCCTATCTCGCGAATACGCAAGCGGTCGGCTTTAACGCGACGGTTATGAAGTAGCGCGTTGAGCGCGCAAGATCCCATAGGGCGGAAAAGCGCAGCGCCTTCCGCCGCATGAATTGCTTCGACCATGCGCATCTACCATCAATTCCTGCTGAACCTCAGATCCGCAATCGGTTTGATTGCCGAATGGAATTGAAGTTGGCATTCGGCGGAAGGCGCTG
>CAMATU010000243.1 GCA_945861225.1 Klebsiella pneumoniae | reverse complement strand
TACTCTACTTACACCATCTCTCGTTGCGAACTTGCGCGTGGCAAGTCCAGCAAATCTGTTCTGAGTGAGATACGTCGCAGCGCGCGATTTGGATTACCTGCCAGCTCATGTCTCGCATCATCTAAAGCTTGCGACCCTTGACGTTACTCTCTGTGGCGGTAGGTACCTCGTCAGTGTCGGGAGGTTCATCGCAGCAACGGGCGCGTTCCAGCGACGCCCATCAGCGCTTTTGCTGCGCCGCACATCGCGCGCCTCTCAATCGGCGATGGGCCAGGGTTCGGGCCAGCGGCGGCCGCGGACCAACCCCTGCCAGTAGATGATCGGCATCACGTATTTCTTGAGCCAATACATGCTGCGGCGTTCTTTACTTTGATCGAAAGGAAAGGTCTCGCAGGGTTTGAGCTCGTAATCGAACTCCGCCAGGATTAGACGACCGTAGCCAGTAATGAGCGGGCACGAGGTATAGCCCGTATAGGTGGCGCGCGGCACCCTACCGCGCAGAACGTCAAGCAAGTTGGCGACTAACACCGGCCCCTGCGCGCGGATGGCGGCAGCGGTCTTCGAGGTGGGCAAGCTGCTCGCGTCACCCAGGCCAAAAATATTCGGATACCGCACATGCTGTAAGGTCGCTTTATCGACTTCCACCCAGCCTGCGGCATCCGCCAGCGGGCTTTGCTTCATCACGTCCAAGGCGCCCATCGGCGGCGTGACGTGGATGAAGTCATATTTCTCGACGCGCTCGGTGCCGCCGTCCAAGTCGCGAAAGACTGCTTCCTTCGCTTCCGGCTTAAGCGCCACCAATTCATGTTTGTAATGGACATTGATGTCGCGCGCAGCGGCAATTTTGACGAGCGCCTCGGCGTACTTCGGGGCCCGAAAAATTGCCGGTGCCGCACACATATAGTTCACCGTGCAGTCTCCGCGAATCCCGGTCCGCCGAAAATGATCTTCCGCCAGGAACATGATTTTGAGTGGCGCACCGGCGCATTTAATGGGGGTGCTCGGAATGGTGAAGAAGGTTTTGCCGCCGCGCAGGGCCTGCAGCTGCGCCCAGGTTGAGCTCACGCTGTCAAAACTGTAGTTGCTACACACGCCATTGCGACCCAGGCCTTCTTTGAGACCCGGGATTGCCTGCCAATTTATTTGAATCCCCGGCGCGGCTACCAGCGCGTCGTAAGTCAGGCGTTCGCCTTGCTGCGTTATCACGACATTTTCTGCGGGCAGAAATTCTTGCGCCGCATCTTGCACCCAGCGTACACCGCGCGGAATCAGTTCTTGCATCGGACGTTGACTGCGCTCGCGGGGATACACCCCGCCGCCCACGAAAGTCCACATCGGTTGGTAGTAATGATGTGGTGCGGGATCAACCAATACCACTTCGAGCGTGGGGGCGAGGCGTCGCAATCGCCCTGCCACATTTAGCCCCGCTGCCCCCGCGCCGACCACCACGACCCGTTGCGTGCTCCCCATAAATATCTCCCCTGGTTTTCTATGGCACCTCTAGTGATTTGCGGCGAACCGCTAGCGTGTCGCCACCGTGTACAGTTGCGCGACCAGTGCTGGCGGCAACTATAGGCATTCGACCCGTTGCCTGCCACTGCTGCTGCGAACTCGGGCCCACCGCACTATCGCGTGCCCGAAACTTTGGTGTACAACCGCCCGCACAAAATCCACGCAGCGCTAAACCACACCCGGAGCATCGCCATTTCACTCAAGGTGCTAGTTGCCGACTCTGAACGAACCTGGCTAAAGGCCTGTAACTGGTGGCTGACGGCCGCTGGTTATGAGGTCGCGACTGCCACCTCGCCCTCGGCGCTACGGTACGCGTTAGCCGCCGATACCTATGGCCTGCGCCTACTTGATGCGAAGTTGTGCCACGCCGCTAATGACCGGCAAGCATTGCCGGCGCTGCACAATGCGATCCCTGGCTGCGTGTGGCTGGAATCTCCGCCACGGCCGCTGAAGTTCCGCAGCGGCCGTGGCACAGCGCTGTACTGTCCACGCCCGCGCTCCCGCGCGTCCCTTGAGACGCTGCTGCAATACCTACTGCATCCTGACACTGCCCGCCTCCTCGATGCCTCGCTGGTGGGCGAGATATTGGGGATGTTGCCGACGCCGACAGGCGCAGCCTCCGTGATCGCGAACTTTACCGACGAGACCCTCGCGCTGGTCAAAGTGATGACCGATAACGGGCCGGGCCCCGCCGCGCAGGCCGCGCAACATGCCTTGCAAGGGTGTGCTGCTGCGATTGGCGCCGTCGCTCTGCAAGAAATCGTCGCGAATTTCGAGGTGCCGCCGCGAGCCCAGGGTCCGAGCTCGGCGGGTGCGCAATTGCTGGTAGCGATCATCGCGGCCACCGAGCACAGCCTGCAACGCGCGGTGCGCGCCTATTTTGCAGACTCTTGATTGTCGGCAGCAGCTGGGTTTGGCGGCGAGTTGAGGAGTGCGGCGCGCGCGCGATCCTGCGCGCGATAGGCCGCGTCCTCCAGCGGATGCGCGCGATCCTGGCAACCACCGCAGGCGCTCATCGCCCGCACATAGGCGCATTTAAATTCGGCGCTGCCGAGCAGCTCAAATTGCTGCACATGAACTAATTCGTGCGCGATGATTTCGGCCAGACCGTCGCGGCTCATCGTGCGCAGGCCATCGTCCAACAGCACCCGCGCAGGCGCCGGCACCAAACCCGTGCCACTTAGCAGTGGACAGAAGCGAATTTCCAGTTCGGCGGGATCCACCGCCATTAGCTTCAATTGCCGCAGGCGAGCGAGCGCCCGCCTAATTGTTAGGCGGTCATGCGGAGCTTCATTGCTGGCTGTGCACTGCAATGCCGCGAAGGACGCGAAGAGATCAAACGCGTTTACACAGTCGAACTCCTCGGCGAAGGGCATCGTCGGTGCCTGCAACGAGTCTTGGAGTGGACCTGCCTCTGCCAGCGTCGCGTGGAGCAGGACGAGTAACGTCGCGCGCTGAACAAATAGCCATGTGCCACGCGGCATGGTCCGCGAATCCTTAGCGCGTCACCAACCGCGACTCTCGCAGGGACACCGTTGCCGCCTCGTCCACGGTGAGATTGTCTTCCTCCACGCTGCCTGCGAACGCGACTGCGTAGATGTCGCGCGCGCGCTCAGCGGTTTCCCAGCGCTCCAACACATCACGACACACGCGCGCCGGATCGCGTTCAAGCGGATCGCCGTAACCACCACCACCGGCGTCGAGTCCGCGTACCCATTCGCCCGGCACGAGACGAAACTCCACCACCCCCGGCAGTTTTTCTTCTGCCCCATCCTTGTGAATTTTAAAGGTGGCCGCGGCCGGCCCTGCGTGCCCACCGCGCACGCCCTGCGGCGGATTGACCTGTCCATCACAGGAAATCACCACCGTCATCACATCCTGACGCGGCCCGTAGACCACCTCGGAGCCCGGCGCACCGCGATAGCGGCCCGCACCACCGCCACCGGGAATCACCCGCAGATGCTTGACCAGAATCGGATATTTTGACTCATCGACTTCGACGCTCCCGCGATACATGAGACCCGCCGCGACCGGCAGACCGTAGTTCAACCAACCGTCGGTAGTGGGCGTGCCCGGACCCCCGTTGGTAATCAACCATTCCTGATTAATAAACGGCCCATTGCGGCGCCAATCCATGCCTGAGATCACCCCCGCGCCGGCGCCCATCCCAATCGCACCCTCGGCCAGGCCATGGCCGTCGCCGAAAGCTGCAAACGCGGCCTGGGTCACATTCACGAGGCGATCTCCGATGTTGGTCGTCGCCATCGAACAGCTGTGCGGGAATTTAGGCACGCCCGTGATGCAACCCTCGCGCAGATGCACGCGTATCCGCGCAAAAGATCCCGCGTTGTGCGGCACGTCCGGATCAATGCAATTGAACACGCCACACATCGCGTTCGAGGTCGCGCAAGCCACCGACTCGTTCAACCCGAAGGCCATGTTGTCCGCATTGTGGGTGAGATCCACCTCGATATAGCCCGCTGCGGGATCAACGGCGACATCCACCCGGATGGGCAGTCCATCCGGCAGAATTGGCGGCAGCGGGTCATAGATTGTGGTATTCGAAAGCCTGCCGTGCGGCATTTTTTTGATCGCATCGACCATGCGTCGTTCGGAATACGCAAACCACTGTGCAATAAACGCCTGCAGGGTTTCTGCGCCATAACGCCGGGTGAGTTCGGTCAGGCGCCGTTCGCCGATACGCGCGGCGCCAATCTCAGCCTGAAAATCCCCATACCATTGCTCCGGCACCCGAATGCGCCGTTTGCACATCCGGATGATATCCGCGACGTCCTTAAAATCTTTCTGCACGCGCACGCACGGAAAGATCAGCGCGCCTTCCTCATAGATGTCTTTCGCATAGGCGTGATAAGTCGAGGGGATCGAGTTGCCGCAATCCGCCTGGTGCGCCTTCGCGCAGGTGGTAAAGAGGTGCACCCCATCGACGAACACCGGCACCATCACCATGTGATCGGCCGGATGCGTATTGCCGAGATAGGGATCGTTATGCAGAAAGGCGTCACCCGGCGCCAGATCTGGATGTAGATCACACATGGATTGCGACTGCAGACTTGAGCCAAAGATATGTACCGGCAGACCTTCGCCGGGACACAGCAAGCGGTTATCGCCGGTGACGATCGAACAGGAGAAATCGCGCACCACGGCGAGCACTGCCGAGCGCGCAGTTTTCAGCAAGGTGTTCGCCATTTCACGCACGATGGCATTCAAGCGATTGGCCAGCACGGCCATCAGAATGGGATCGAATTCAGGCGCGCTACTGGGGGGGTTGTTGGGCATGGCTTACTCCGCAGGCGGGGTCACGAGATAGCGTCCACCCGGACTCACGCGCACCGTAGCGCCCGGATAAACCACCAGAGTTGAAGTGTCTTCTTCGATGATTGCAGGTCCGCTGATCACCGCACCTGCCGGCAGTTGGCCGCCAAGATGGATCGCAGTGGCCACGTGTGCGTGGCCAAAAAAACATTGCCGAATGCGATCGGGCTGGGCGGCAACCTGCGTGAGATCTTTGGTCGGCTCCAGCGTCGGTGCATTCACTTTCGCGAGCAGACGGCCGCGCCAGTTCAGAAACTCCACTGCGTTATTTTCATCATGTACGGCGAACACCCGCTCATGCACGCGATGAAATTCCTGCACGAGGGCATCCACGTCACGCTGCTGGTTAAATTTATCAGCCGCGACTTCCACCTCAAGCTCCCAGACCTGAAAGCGGTAGCGCGCTTCGACAAAATACCGCTGCGTGAGATTTTGGAATCCGCGCTTCGTCAGGCGTGCCGCGAACTCCGCAAGGCGCGCATCGATCTCTGCCAGGGCCCGATTAACGCCTGCGAAATCGAAGTTATCGGAGGCCGTGAGTTTGCTCGCGCCGGCTTCGGTGATGATGTCGGAGAACTGCATGCCGGAAGCCGACAGCGCGCCGGCCGTGCGCGGACCGAGCACCGTGCGACAACCGAGTTCTTGCGCGATCGGCACGATATTGAGCCCACCCGCGCCACCGCCCCCAATCAATGCAGAATCACTCGGATCGATTCCTTCATTGATGGTGAGCTCTTTGATCGCCTGAATCATGTTCTCACTGGCGACCGCGACTATCGCCCACGCCGCCCGCTCGACGCTCTGCTGCAGGATCGCAGCAATACGGCCGATCACGCGCCGCGCCGCGCCTTCATCCAAGGGCATCCTGCCGCCGAGAAAATGTGCCGGATCGAAATATCCGAGCACCACTGCGGCATCCGTGACGGTCGGGAAATCACCGCCACGACCATAGCAGGCGGGCCCAGGTTCCGAGCCTGCCGATTGTGGGCCTACGCGCAGTAAGCCACCGGAATCGACCCACGCGATCGAACCACCGCCCGCGCCAATCGAATGCACGGCAACCGACGCCATGCCGAGGTTATCGCCGGTCCATTGCGGTCCAAGCCAGGTATCGCGCGAGAACTCCACTTTGCCGTCGCGCA
>CAMATU010000242.1 GCA_945861225.1 Klebsiella pneumoniae | reverse complement strand
TGTAGGAGCGGCTTTAGCCGCGATAGGCGTCAGTATTCATAGGTCGGATGAGCGCAGCGTAATCCGACATGCACGCACACCATCAAGCGTTAACCACGGAGGCACGGAGTTCACGGAGAAAAATGAAAATGATTTATTCCTCCGTGCCTCCGTGGTCGATTCATCTTGAACAATGTTCGCCAGCAAGATGGCGGATAACGCTGCGCTCATCCGACTTATGGAGGAATGGCGCTTTCGCTGGTAATCAAGCCACGCGCAAATTCAACGCAGGCGCTTCGCCAAATGGGACGGTCTGCCATTTCTTGAGTTCCGGCAGCACGTATTCGGCGAAACAGCGCATGCTGCCTTCGGCGTCTGCGTAGGGCATGCCGGCAAAACTGAAATTACAACTGAGCGCATTCATGTCGAGGATCTCGCGCATGTAGGCGATCTTTTCCAGCACCTGCTTGGGCGTGCCCCATGGCATGAGCTTCGCGAAATCAGCGGCCGCGCCATCCAGGCCGTGACGACTGATGTATTTATTCACATGACGATAAAATTCGTAGCCCTTATCGGTGCCGAATTTGGGGCTCGCCATCTCGTAGTGTTTCATGGCGGTATGGTAGTAAGCGCCGATCCATTTCATCGCCATTTCTTCCGCGCGCACCGGATCCTTGTCGACGAAATAAAAACCGCCACAGAACGGCGGCGGCGGCTCGCAGTGATTGGTTTTCAAAAACACATCGCGGTAAATCGCAAAATCCTGCTTTACGACATCCCACGGTTTTTGCGGAATCACCAGCAGGCCGACGCCCAGCTTCGCCATGATCGGCATCGATTCGGGCGATACAGCGGCCGCATAACTGCGGCCTCGAAAGGACTTCAGCGGCTGCGGGCGGATGTCGCGTCGCGGCTGTTGCAAGGTCGCACCGCCTTCCATGTACCCGCGTTCCAAGCCTTCCAACAAGAGCTCCGCATATTCCACGAAACGTTCGCGACCTTCACCCTGCGGGATTCGGAAACCGTCGTATTCCACGGCGGCAAGTCCTCGGCCAAGACCTAGAATCATGCGCCCGCCCGACAGGTGATCGAGCATGGAGATCTGCTCGGCTACGCGCATCGGATCGTGCCAGGGCAGTACGATGACGCTGGTCCCGAGCAGCGCAGTCTTCGTGCGTCCCGCCATGTAGGTCAGGAATTGCACGGGATCCGGACACATCGTGTAATCGGTGAAGTGATGTTCGATCGCCCAGATCGAATCGAAGCCGAGTGGCTCGGCCAGCTCAGCCAGGCGCACTTCTTCGCGATAAACCTCGGCATCGGCAAGCAGGTTGCCAGGGTTCTGAAAGATGGGCGACATTCCAACGTGCATGGGGTGACCTCGTGGTTTATTTTTGAATAGCCAGACGTTTATGCTGCGTGAACTTTAGCCGGCTGAGGCGGCGCGAAGTCGCGTTCCATCTCACGCCGCACGCGCACGCTTTCTTGCGACAAATCAAGATCGACATCGGCCCAGCGCACCGTGCCGCCTTGGCGCACGGCATGCTTCAGGCGGCAATGGTGTGCGAGGCCGATCGGTAGGCCATCGGCGGCGAGCGAATCCGCGGCGGGCATTAATTTGCCCCATACGCAGAAGCCGCCTTCGCCATCGAGCACTTCACCGATTTGCAGGTCGCGCTTGGCGGTCGCCACCACATCCCCACGCCAGGCTTGCGGGGCGCCGGTAGATTCCTTGCGCAACGCGACACTCGCGACCGAGATACCGAGTTCAAGCCCTATCAAGTGAAAGGGCTTGTACATCGAGGCGTAACGCCCACTGGCATCCGTGCACAAGCCATATTCGGCAAAGCAGCGCGCGACATAATCATCGGGCGCTGCGAATACGGCATACACGCCCCAGCGGAGATCGCGTGGCACCTTCGCGCCGTCGCGCGCAAGGCTGGAGATCACCTCCACCATGCCCGCACCTTCGAGCATTCCGCCCTGCGCGCGCGGCCGCAGAACGGTGGGTAAATCATCGACCGAGCAGGGTGGGAAAGCGAGCCCGGCACGGGGCGGCGTCAGGCCGGTGGCATTCGCGACTGCCGCCATCTCGATGCCGGACTTCGTGCCATCGAGGAAGGAATTGAACATCTGTGCATTGAGACCGCCGACCTCGGCCTGTTCCGCGGTGAGGCCGTAATGTTGCCACACGGTCTGTGGTGTCGAGTCGTGATAGATCGGCAGATATTTGGTGCCCTTACCCGCCGCGACGACCTCGAAGCCACTCGCGCGCGCCCAGTCCACCATCTCGCAAATCAACGCCGGCTGATCGCCATAGGCCAACGAATACACCACGCCGGCGCTGCGGGCGCGGGCGGCGAGCAGGGGTCCGACCAGCGCATCGGCCTCCACATTCACCATCACGATATGCCGACCGTGCTGACAGGCGAGCAGACAATGCCGAATGCCGGCCGCGGGGCTGCCGGTTGCATCGATCACCACATCCAGTCCATCGGCGGCGATCAGCGCTGCTGCGTCGTCTGTGATCCAGGTGGTGCCCTCACGCAGGGCGTCTTGCGCGCGACGGGCAGTCAGGCGCTCAGCCGGCCAGCCGACTTGCAGGACTGCCGCGTGTGCCCGTGCCGGTGACAGATCGGCAATGCCCATCACGTGCAAGCCCGGGGTGCGGATGGCTTGAGCGAGAAACATCGAGCCAAATTTACCGGCGCCGATCAGCCCCACGCGGATGGGGCGCTGCTCGGCGGCGCGGGCTAACAACAAAGCATGCAGATTCATAGTGAAACTCAGGCGACCGCTGGCACGAGTTCGTGCAGGCAATTATCCGGCAGGGGCGTGATCGGCGTGAAATCACGGTGCGCGATCCACTCCGCGCGCGTGAAGCGGCGAATATGATTTTCGACATGGCAGAGGCTCAGGTACACCACCGTGCGATCAAACGGCGACATATTCGACGGACTCCCGTGTACCAAGTTGCTGTCAAACAAAATGACCGAACCGGCCTTGCCCTTCGGCGCCACCAGACCGCCTTCTTTCACCAGTTCAGTGATGGTGTCGTTACTGATCGTCCATAGCGGATAACTGGTGGTGCGAAGGTCGTGTCGGGCTTCCAAAGTGCCTTTGAGGTGGCTGCGCGGAATGAACATCAGCGCGCCGTTGAACTCCGTCACGTCATCCAGGAACAGCGCGATATTCATCGCGCGTGGTTCCGGCATCAGATCATCGCGCGCCCACGTGCCGTAATCCTGGTGCCACTGCCACACATCGCCATTGAACGCCGCTTTCGCATTGATCTTGTATTGATGCATGTAGACCGGACCGTCAAGGATCTGCATCACCGGCTTAATCAGACGTGGATGACAGCCGAGCCTGCGATAGGCTTCGTTGTAGTAATGCGCGGCAAATGCCGTGCGCGCGGTTTTCTCATCTTTCTCGCGCACGACTTCCGTGCGTTGCATGGCGAAAATTCGTTGCGCCTCCTGCCGCAGCAGTGCTGTTTCTGCGGCATCGAACACCTGCGGCAGGAACACATAGCCATCCGTGTGGAAAGATTCGAGCTGGCCTGCGCTTAGCTGCATGGTTTTTCCTTATGGAGGGTACTGGTGGGCCGCAGGGCTGCCCACCCGTAGTGAACCCAGAGCATACAACGGATCCCGGCGCGCAGAAATCAGGACACTCCGACAGCAGTGCGTGGCGTCGAGTACCGCCTGCCGGCGACTTTAAGGATTTTCTGGGCGCTTTAGGCCTCCTGTGCTAACGTCCCCCGCGTGTCCAGTCGCAATACCGGAGGTTTCCATGTCGACTCCCTTACCTGGTGCCGCGCTATCCCGCCACCACCACATCACCCTGTGTACTGGTGATGCGCAGGAAGATTACGATTTTCATACCAAGGTGCTCGGCCTGAAATGCGTGAAGAAAACCCTGCTCTATGACGGCCAGGTGCCGATCTACCACCTCTACTACGGCAACGACATGGGCGACGAAAGCTCCTTGGTCACCAGTTTTCCGCTCAAGCACACGGGCGCCAAAGCCCACCGCGGCTCCGGTCAAATCACCTACTTCAGTTTGTCAGCCCCCCTTTCCTCGCTAGGCTTCTGGCAGGAGCGACTTACCAGGCAGGGCTTCAAGGTTACGGAAGACGAGCGCCTGGGTGAGCGGTGCCTGGATTTCAAACATCCGTGTGGCATCGACTACTCAATCGCCGGCGTGTCTGACGACACCCGCGCGCCGCACAGCAGCGGTCCGGTCCCGCGCGATCTGATGTTGCGCGGAACCCATGCCATTTGTGTTTCGATCCGCGATCTGGAGACGATGGACGAATTCATGCAACGCGGCTGGGGTGGTCGCCGTATCGCCGATGATCGCAATTATGTGCGCTATGCGCTGGGACAGGGCGGCAGTGGCACCTATATCGATTTCGTGATCGAGCCCAATCTCAAGCAAGGCAGCTGGACCTTTAGCGAAGGCGCCGTGCATCACATGGCGTTCCAGGTCGCGAATCACGCCGAGCAAGGCGCGATCAAGGGATTTCTTGAGGGCATGGGCTTTACCGACACCTCGGATATGAAAGATCGCGGTTACTTCGATTCAATCTACGTCCGCACACCGAGCGGCGCGTTGTTTGAAGCAACGGTGACCCACGCGCAAGGATTCCTGTGTGACGAACCGGCTGAGCGCCTGGGCACGGAAGTCATGGTGTCACCGCAGTTCATGGACAGCCGCGAGGCCTTGGTGGCGCAGTTAGGGGTATTGCGGGATTAGGCCAGACCCTCAAGACCCTCAGCGCGTCGTTGGGAGAAGCGTATTCACAGTATTCACAGGTCGGATGAGCGCAGCGTTATCCGACTCTGTGCCGTCAGGAAGATGTCGGATAACGCGGCATCTCATCCGACCTATGGCACGCTATGGCGCGCTGGGGCCAGTCTGCACGCGCTCAATCATCCGCTACCTCCAAGCCCGGAAACAACACGTCCGTAAACCCGAAGCGCGTGAAGTCGCGCACCCGCATCGGGTACAGAATGCCGTCGAGATGATCACATTCGTGCTGCACGACCCGGGCCTGAAAGCCATCGACTGTACGGTCGATGGCCTGCCCTGCGGCATTAAATCCCCGATACCGCAGGTGCACGTGACGCGGCACCACGCCGCGCAACCCGGGCACGGACAAGCAACCCTCCCAACCTTCTTCCAGTTCCTCGCTTAGCGGTTCAAGCACGGGGTTAATCAACACCGTTTCCGGCACCACCGGCGCTTCCGGGTAGCGCACATTGCGCCCGGCATCGCCAAAGATGACCACCCGCAATGGCACCCCAATCTGCGGCGCAGCAAGTCCCGCGCCATTTGCGGCGCGCATCGTCTCCCACAGATCGGTGAGCAGTGCGGCCAGTTCGGGTGTGCCAAAACGCGCGACCGGTGCGGCGATTTCAAGCAAGCGCGGATCGCCCATTCGCAGAATATCCCTGATCATGTGTCGTCCCCCTACTCGATGCGGTCGAGCTTTAGCGGAGTCTACAAGACCACCGCCAGCGCATCTAACCCCGATTTTTCGTTACGATGGCAGCCACACTCCGTGCCGCAATTCGATGAGGAACCCCATGGCTGAACCGCTGTTCGATATCGCCTTCAGTGGGCAACTGATGCCGGGGGCCGATCCTGCCGCGGTCAAGCTGAAATTGGCGGCGCTATTCAAAGCCGATGCCGCGCGGATCGATGCGCTATTCACCACCCGCACCTTCATCAAGAAGGGCGTAGATGAAAGCACCGCGCGCAATTACCAGGCGGCCCTGGCTAAAGCCGGCGCGCAGGTGGAGATGGTGCCGCAAACGCAACCTGACACGCTACCCGTCGCAGAGAAGCCGGTGGCGAACGCGCCCACGCCCGCAATGACGATTGCCGAGCCTGGCGTGTTACTCACCGAAGCGCGGGTGGTGACCGCGCCAACGTTTGATTTAAGCGCGCTGTCGCTCGCTGAAGTGGGGGTGACCTTGGTCGAGCCGCAGCGCCAGCCGGTGCCTGAGTTCGATTTGAGCGGACTGCAGCTCGCGCCACCGGGCACCCTGCTCGACGATAGCGCGCCACCACCGCCGGCGAGCATTGATACCGGCACGCTGTCGCTCGTCCAATGAGGGACCCGCGATGACCCGAGTTGTACAGGTACTCAGTGGTTTCGCCGTACTGGCCGCGCTCGGTTGGTTCGGCTTCAATTGGTACTCACAGCACCAGCGGCCGCAGGAGACCGCGCCG
>CAMATU010000241.1 GCA_945861225.1 Klebsiella pneumoniae | reverse complement strand
CGCGACTGTCGATGCACGAACCTTGCTAGCAATGAAAGCCGCTGCCGCACGCACCGTCGAGGACGCTAACGATATTCGCTTTCTCGCGGAATTTTTGGCATTGCATTCGACTGCTGCTGTACTGGCCGTGGTGCTGGAGTACTTTCCGGTTGATCGCTTGCCCGTCAGAAACCAACTGTTGTTAGAAGAGATCTTTGATGAACGCCCATGAATTAATCGCGGCGTGCAAGCGAGATGACGCGCACTTTCAATTGCACGTCAATGATTTTGTCGACGAGTTTCGGCGCTCGGAACGCGCGGTGCGTACGGGGCAAAAGGGGCCGGGGTTGTAATAATTCAATTGTTACAACCCCGGCCCGTCTTACTCGCGTTCAGCGCCTGAGCGCCTTTGCAACAGTCCCGCCAAGGCCTCGGCGAGTTTATTCAGTACCGCCGGATCGGGCATCGGTAAGCGCAGATAGCGGCGGCCGCTTTTCTCGTCGATTTCCAACAGCGGTGCAGTCGTATTGCCGTTGCCACCATTCGGCGACGCGGGGACCAAGGCGGCGATTTGCGTGAGAAAGTTCAGCCCTGCGTTGAGTAGTCCATTCAAAGCCTCGCTGGTTGCCGTGTGCGCGAGATCAACCGGGACATCGGCGTCGCGCTGTTCAGCCAGCGCGTCTTTTTTTGCTGCCATTGTTTCGGCTTCGGCAACTGGCGCCGCTTCCTGCATCACCGGCGTGCCCGTGTTGCCGGAAACTTTTTCCACCCCTTCCATGAAGCGCGACAGCCGCGTGCCGCCGAGCGACACTTCGGTGTTGCCGCCGTCCAGCACGCCCGCGAACAGCGCGCGTTTGAATCCCAGTATTCCCAGCATGCCTTCCTCGATCGTGCCCTGCGCGACAAAATTCACCACCTGCACGCTGCGCTGCTGGCCCATGCGATGCACGCGCGCGATGCGCTGCTCCAGCACCGCCGGGTTCCACGGCAGATCCATATTCACCACCGTCGCGGCATGCTGAAGGTTCAGTCCGACACCGCCGGCATCAGTCGACAGGAACACGCGGCACCGCGGGTCATCACGAAACTGTACAATCAGCGCGCGACGCTTTTCGGCAGGCACGCCGCCGTTGAACATCACGTAGCCCAATTTGCGCTTGTCCAGCCGCCGCGCGATGACTTCGTGCATGCCGATCCATTGACTGAACACCACGGCTTTTGCCGTCGCGTCCGCGAACAAATCATCGAGCACCGTTATCAACTCATCGGCCTTGACGCCGTGATCGGTCTCGCGGTCGAGCAGCCAGGTGGTGTCGCACGACATCCGCATGTTTTGCAGCGCACAGGTGAGCCGCCGTTGATCGGCGTCCGTCAAAAACTTGTAGCGCCGCCACTTGGCAACGATCTTCGCGACGATTTCGCGGTTTTCTTCGTGCAGTTCCGTCTGTTGCGCGGTCATCGGCACAAAAATGTTTTTGTCGATGCGCTTGGGCAATTGCTTGAGCACTTCGGATTTGCGGCGGCGGATCATCACCGGCGCGAGTGTGCGCGCGATGGCGTCGAGCTTCTGATAGCCGATGACGCGGCCGGCCTCGTCGCGCTGCTGATGCTCGTGCAGCAGTCGCCAGGTCGGACCCAGGCGGTGCTGATCGACAAACTGCACGATGGATATTAGTTCTTCCAACCGGTTTTCCAATGGCGTACCGGTGAGCACGAACGCGTACGGACTCGACAGGCGCTTCAATGCGCGCGCAGCGAGCGTGTTCCAGTTCTTGATGCGCTGCGCCTCATCGGCGATCACCAGGTCGGGCGACCAGCGCCCCACCTCGTCCAGATCGCGCGCGAGCGTGTCGTACGAAGCAATTTTCCACATCACGGTTTCAACGTACTGATGTCGACGATTCACCAGATTGCCGGAAATCACCAACGCCTTGCGCCCGGTGAAACGCGCTAGTTCAATCTCCCACTGATGCTTGAGTGATGTCGGGCACACCACCAGCACGCGCTCGATGCCCGCGTGCGCGGCGAGAATCTCGGCCGCCGCGATCGCCTGCACGGTCTTACCCAAACCCATGTCGTCGCCGATTAGGCAGCGCCCCGCGCGCGCGGCAAACAACGCGCCCTCGCGTTGATAGGGATGCAGCGGCACTTTCAGCAGACGCTTGAACGCCGTACTGTCCGCGCCCTCGGGAAAAAATTTGTCGATCAAACCATGCAGCTTTTGCTTATCCCGAACGCCGGCCATGAAGTTGAGCGCGTCATCGTAGACACGCAACTCGTGAGCTTGCCTTGCCGCGGCAAGAAACCCGTCGAGTTGCGGTATCCGTTCTTGCGGCAACATCCAGCCCGCGCGCTCATCGAATACAGCGCGCGCCGCGGCCAGCAAGGACGCCGGGCACTCTGCGCCGGGCCGAAAGTGCAGCGCGCGGCGCGCCCCGTAGCGCAGATAAATCTCGCTGTACGGCGGATAAAAGCCCGCGGCAAACGCCGCGCGCGCGCCGCGCTTACGTTGCAACTTCGCCAGCATGAACTCCACGTGCTTGCAGGTACCAAGATCATTCGTGGAGAAATCCAGGCACGAGCAAAAATTCTCACCCGGTCGCAACCCGCGTATGGCCACGCGGTAACGCCCGCCGCTCGCCGGATTCACCACGCGAAACTCGGAAAATAGCGGTTCGGTGCCTTGATTTTCGAAAGTAAAATTCTGCTCGCGTCCGAATTGAGCCCGCAAGGTGCGCTGCCAGAGTTCCGCGGGAAGATCAGGCGGCGCGTGCAGCCGCGACAACTTCGGTTCGTTCTTCGTCAATTTTTTGCGCGGCGCGCGAGGTTTTTTTTGCATAGCAATTATTTTCGGGAACGCATCGTGGCGTTGAGGGAAATTAAACTGGGAGTTTAGCGCAAGCACCGATCATCCGTGCCGGCGGATGGGCGCCGGCACGGTGAATTTGCACTCAACGCCGCGGGGCAGGACTGCGAAGAAGGATGTCAGAGCTTGCCTTTTGCCTTTCATCAATGCATCGATGCGAAACTGCTTCGGCAGGAATGCGAATGGGTCGACGAAAATATCGATACGACTTCATGCTGCTTGCGGACGCGCTTTGCGATTTAGACGCAGGCACAAGGCAAGCTCTGACGCCCATCCCGCGATGATTCATCAGGTCGACTCGATTGCGGCAGTGACGCGTGCGGCCTGCGACGTCATGCCGAAACGGGTATAGGAATCGTGCGCACGAGCCAACGCGGAAACTTGTTCGGCTTTCCGACTTTCGCGTTTGGCCAGCTGCGCGCGCAATTCGTGCAACTCCCCTTCATGGAGATGGAAGCCGGTGCTTGCGAGCAGTGCGGCGTATTCGTCGAGGGTGGCGGCGATGTCTGCGCTCGGCTCGTTCAAGGCGAGCTGCGCGCGGGCGAGGACGGCGTAGCTGCGCGGATGCCAGGCACTGCGGAAGCTTCGGATACAGTCCACACCGTTCTGGGCAGCCGCGCGTGCCGCCGCGGGGTTGCCGAGTTCGAGCTCCGCGGTCGCGGCAAAGGCCATGAAGTGGGGTTGCATGATGCGCATGGCACCGCGCTCCTGAATGGTCTGCAATGCCTCCTGAGCAGCAGCCAACAGAGATCGCCACGCGCCTTCGCACTCGAGCACGTGGCAGGGCGCCGGCGCCGCGGTCAGCTGATTGCCCACCCCCAGAGGCTCGGCGAACTGCACCGCCTGCTGCGCCAGCTTGGAGATCCCCGTGGGGCGGCCGAGCGCAGCCATCAATTCAACTTCCACGGCCGAAATCCAGCTGAATTGCTCGGGGTAGCCGCTGGCGCTGGCCAGCTCGCGCAGGAGTGAAAATTCCTGCAGTGATGTCACCGGATCGCCGCGATAGAAGTTGGCCCGCGCACGCACGTAGCCTGCGCCGAGCAGCGGGCTGTAGCCGATGAACTGCGCTCCGCAATGGGGGTCGCCGCCAGCCAGCGCAATGGCCTCATCGGCAACGCGCGCCGCGTCCGCCAGCTGTCCGCAATACAGGTGGGCCACGGCCAGGCGTGTGCGGCTCGCCAAGCGCAGCGCGCGATCGTCGCCGCGGTCGGCAATACGCACGGCCTCGCCCGTGTAGTGCACGAAGTCGGGGCCATTGCCGTGGTTGAAACCGACGCCGGCGCCGAACCCGGAATTGAGCATGACCAGACCCGGCAGATCGCCGGCACGTTCCGCCGCGGCGCAGCCCTCCTCGAACAGCGTCCGCCACTCGGCGTTCGATCCGCCGGCGCGCCAGGCGTACATCAGTGCCTGCGAGCAGGCACTGATCATGAGAGCGTCGCCATCGGCCTGCGCGGCGTCTCGCACCAGATCTCGCACGCGCTCGCAATGATAGAGCGCCGCCGGGATATCCTTGAGCCCGACCCACTTCGCCGCACGCTCATGCCACTGCGCGGCGGCCGGATCGCGGGCCTGTTCGTAGTGATGGGCGAGCAGGGCGGCATGTTCGTCGAGTGCGCCGGCATACAGCGCGGCCCACGCATCGGCGACCGCCGCATGGGTGCGCCGCCGGTGCTCGAGCAGCTGCGATCCGAGTGCGACCTCCTGGGTCAGTGGGTGCTTGAACGCGTACTCAGCCACCGGGTAGAGCGCTTCTTCGTAAATGAATTCGGCCTCGATCAGAGCATGCAGTGCCTCACCTGGCGCGCTCGCCTCGGGGGACTGTGAATTGATGGTGCCGAGCACGCGTTCGAGCAAGGGTGCGCTGAACTTCTTGCCAATCACGGACGCCGCCTGCAATACGTGTTTCTCGCCTTCGCCGAGGCGGTCGATGCGTGCCGCCAGCACCGAACGTACGTCGGCCGGTACTGGCAGCGCATCGATGTCGCGCTGCAGACGGTAGGCGCCCGGGGTGCCGGTCAGCGATCCGGCCTCCACCAACTCGCGTACGATCTCTTCCGTATAGAACGGGTTGCCGCCGGACCAGCGCATGATGCGCGCGGCGAGCTGCACCACGCTGATGTCGTGCCCGAGCAACCCTTCGAGTAACTGCCGGATCGCCTCTAGGCCCAGCGGTACCAGTGGCAGTTGGTGGTAATGCGCGCGCCGCATCCAGGGGGCGCTGTATTCCGGACGGAAATTGAGCAGCAGCACGCTGCGGCTGTTGTCGGCCGTCACCTCGACCAGCTGCGCGATGAACGTGTCGCTGGCCGGATCGATCCAGTGCAGATCGTCGATCAGCACCACGCTCACCACCCCGCGCTCGGCCTGGATCCGATAGAGCTGGCGCAGCAGGGCGAACAAGCGCCGCTGGCGCGCCTCGCTATCGAGCTGCGGCGCCGGTCGTTCCGGATCGGGAACCCCCATGAACTCGAACAGCACCGGCAGCGTTTCCTGCAGCACCGGATCGAGCAGCACCAGGGTACCGGCGATCTTCTGCCGCGCCTGTGCCGGGTTGTCCTGGGCGGTGACCCCGAAATAATTGCGAAACAGTTCGAGGATCGGAATGAACGGGATATTGCGCCCGTGCGCGGGGCAGCCAGCCTCGTACACCGCGATGCCTTCACGCCGGCAGTGCTCGACGAACTCGTAGCACAAGCGACTCTTGCCGACGCCGGCCTCGCCGACCACGCCGACGACCTGGCCATGGCCCTCGCGGGCGCGTGCGAGCGCGGCGGTGAGCGTGCTCGTTTCATCACCGCGGCCGACGAAGCGGGTCAGCCCGCGCGCACGCGACACGTCGAGCCGTGTGCGCACCGCTCCAGTGCCCAGCAGCTCATAGACCCGCAACGGTGTCGCGGCGCCTTTGAGATTGAACTCACCCAGATCGCGCAGCTTGAAGTAATCTTCGACGCGGCGCCGCGTGTGTGCGCTCAAATACACGCTATCCGCCGCGGCCAGTTGCTCCATGCGCTGGGCGAGGCCTACGGTGTGCCCCTGCGCCGTGTAGTCCATGCGCAGATCATCACCAATTCTGCCGACCACCACCTCGCCCGAGTTCAGGCCCATGCGTGTCGACAGGCTGAGCCCGTGGGTTCGCCTCAGCTCGTCAGCGTAGGCACGCAGCGCCTCGCTTAAATGCAGCGCGGCGTAACAAGCGCGCTGCGCATGGTCTTCGTGAGCAATGGGCGCGCCGAATAGCGCCATGATGCCGTCCCCGGTGTATTGATTACGCGTCGAAGGACGCCTGCTCGCCATGCTCGAAGGCGAAGCCAATCTCACACTCGAACAACTGAACGTGGCGACCCAGGCCTGGGTGACCCAGGAATATCACCACACCGTGCACAGTGAACTCGGGGTGACCCCGATGCAGCGCTACCT
>CAMATU010000240.1 GCA_945861225.1 Klebsiella pneumoniae | reverse complement strand
TGGTCGTGTGGAATCGTGACGATCACGCGCTCGAAGCTACGTTAGCGCAGGGACTGTGGAGCCGGCAGGTCACCTTCGGCGAGGCTGCAGAGGCGGATTGGAAATTAACCCGCAGCGCCACCGAAGTGCTACCTCGTTATACAGTGACCACGCCAGACTCGGCGGCAATCCCGTTACAGTCACCGCTGCCCGGGCGTCACAACGCGCTGAATGTGCTTGCAGCGCTCGCGGCAGCGGCCCAGCTAGGAATCCCCATCGCGGACTCATTAGAAGCGGTAAAGACCTTCAAGAACGTCAAACGACGCCTCCAGATCTTGGGCGCTGTGGATGGTGTCACCGTCTATGACGATTTCGCACACCACCCGACTGCAATTGCAGCCACTGTGAGTGCGTTGCGTGAGCAGGTTGGTGCCGCGCAAATTGTCGCCGTACTGGAGTCTCGCTCGAATACTATGCGGATGGGCGTACATCAACACGCGATTGCGCCCGCGCTGGCGGCCGCCGATGTTGCCCTGCTGTATGCGCCGCCGAATCTCGGTTGGGACGTGAGTGTGGCGACGGCGGCCTTAGGGAGCAGGGCGACTGCGCACGCAACGCTGGAAGATCTCCTGCTTGCGACGCGACGCGCAGCCACTCCCGGCTCACATGTGCTGGTGATGAGCAACGGAGACTTCGGCGGCTTTCAGCGCCGGCTGTTGGCCGAACTTGCCGCATGAAGGAGCCGGACTCTGCTCCCACCATCGCCTTGTTTCCGTTACAGACGGTGCTCTTCCCCGGCGGGCGCCTGCCGCTCCAAATTTTTGAAGCGCGTTATATCGATTTGGTCCGCGATTGTTTACGGGCCAAGCACGGCTTCGGCTTAGTGCCGATCAAGGAAGGTCGCGAAGCGGGTGGCACGGCAGTCCCCTTGCTCCTCGGGACCTATGTCGAAATCATTGACTGGAGCCAGGGGAGTAATGGCCTCCTCAACATCCTCACCCAAGGCCAACGCCGCTTCCGCTTCCAGGCCTACAGCGTGGCCCCAAATAATCTTATGACCGCGACGATTGAGTGGCGCGCACCACCGAAGGCACTCGCTTCAGACGAACAATTTTTGGAGTTGAAGGCATTACTTCACAAGTTGCTTGAACATCACCATGCAATTGACGAAGCGAACCCACTCTCTGCACTCAGCAACGCCGACATCGTTTATCGAATTGCCGAATATCTTCCGCTCAATACAACCCAGAAAGTTGCGCTCTTGACGCTTGATGATGATCTCGCGTTGCTGTCTTCCATCGAATCACTGATAAGTCAATTGCGCACGCGTAAGTAAGTGCGACTTTAGTTGCGCCGTCCACCGCGTTGAGCACCCGAAGTTGATTGAACCCTCGCGCGACATGTGCGATTTTACGCACACGCTGGCGAGGCACAGCATCAAAGAAGATGCGCAAAAAAATAATCCTTGGATTCCTTATCGCGCTAACTTCGCGGGTGACAGTTGCCGCACCGTCCGTACGCACGCCAGACGAATATTGGTGGTTGTGCCCGGCCGACCGGAGCGTGCCTGTTCGGCCCGAGTTCTCAAGCGATAAAATTGACCGCGGAAGTACCGAAGTACGGTCCGATTCTGCACGCGTGGTGGATAACGAAACCACCTACTTTGTCGGCGACGCGGAACTCATCCAAGATGGCGCCGCCATCAAAGCCGAAGAAATCACCTACGATCAGCAAACTCAATCTGCCGTGGCCGAAGGCGACGCCTACATTTGGGATCGTTCGTTTCTGTGGCGCGGTGAGCGCGCCCTATTCAATCTGGATGACGATATCTCACGCCTGGAACGTGGGAAATATTGGTTGGTCGGCCGCCAAGGCCGAGGCGCGGCGAAGCTTATCAAGAGCGATAGCCAGGCAAATATTACCCGCCTGACCGACGTCGATTACACCACGTGCCCGCGCAAGGCAGAGACCTGGAAATTTTCGGCCAGCAAAATAAAGCTGGACCACGACGAAGACCGTGGCTATGCCACCAATGCGCTGCTGAAGGTACATGGGGCGCCGGTATTTTATTTCCCGTACATCAGTTTCCCGCTGAGCGGCAAGCGAAAATCCGGGTTATTAACGCCAACTGTCGGCACCACCAACGAATCCGGCTTGGATATTCAGATCCCGTATTACTTGAATATCGCGCCCAATCAGGATGCCACCATCGCACCCCGCATCATCGCTGACCGCGGGCAAATGTTAGCCGGCGAATATCGCTACATGGGCCCTTCATTCAAAAGCGAACTGGACTTTCAGTATCTTCCGAGCGATGACTTGGCGAATGGCACAGATCGCTCGTCCTTCGCACTGACCCATCAACAGTACTACGCGCAGAATCATGGGTTCGTGAATGCACTGATCCAGAATGTATCAGACGCCCAGTATTTCGAGGATTTCGGTAACAGCCTGAGTGTCACCAGCCAGCGCTTCCTTGATCGTCGAATCGAAACGACCTATGCCGATAGTCGCTTCTGGTTATACGGCGTTTTGCAAAGCTACCAAAGTATCGATGATTCTATTCCGGGCAAGTTTGGCCCGTATCGACGACTGCCGCAGGTCATTGCGCAAACCCTGTTTCCGCAAAACCATCTAAGACCGCATTTCTACGCGCTCTCCGAGATTACTTATTTTGACCGTGACGACAGCATCACAGGCACGCGGATTGAACTTGAACCGACGGTTTCACTGCCCTTTATCAAGCCCTGGGCCTTCATAAAGCCCGCGCTCGGAGTGCGCTATACGGACTACCTGCTGACCAACTCACAGCAATTTGACGACCATGCCAACCGCGCGGTGCCCGTGGTCAGCATGGACGGCCAGCTTTTCATGGAACGACGCTTCAATTTTTTTGGCTCCCGCATGCTGCAAACGCTGGAACCACGCGCGTTCTATTTGTTGATTCCTAAAACCGGCCAGGACGAGTTTCCGGTTTTTGATTCCGGCCTGTTTGATTTTTCGTTCATCAATCTTTTTCGCGAAAATCGCTTTGCCGGACATGATCGTATCGGCGACGCGAATCAGTTAGCGCTCGCCGTCACCTCTCGTCATTTCAGCCTGCGTTCGGGCCGCGAGCTGTTCCGGACCAGCCTCGGTCAAATCTATTATTTTCGAGATCGAGAAATCACCCTGCCAGGGGTGACCAGTTTGGACAGCAGCACCTCAGAGTTAATCGGCGAGTTCGCGACTAATCTCGGTGAAGATTGGTCAGGCCGCGCCACGCTGCAATGGGACCCCGACACTTCGCAGACCAACAAATCGGCGATCTCGATGCGTTACGCGCCGGCCGATGGCACCGTCCTTAATGTGGCCTATCGTCAACGTCGCGCGCTCACTGACATCAAGCAGACCGACGTTTCCTTGCGCATCCCAATGACGGAAAGCCTCAGTTTAATTGGCCGCTGGGCCTATTCACTCCAGAATCAACAAGCCCTTGAGGTAGTTGGCGGGGTGGAATATGAGAGCTGCTGCTGGGGCATCCGGATTTTGGGCCGGCGGTTTATCCGCAATATTCAGGGAGAATTCGACACTGCGATCTTCATGCAGGCCGAATTCAAAGGCCTGGGCGGCTTTGGCCGCAGCGCCTCATCCTTCCTGCGTCGAAGTATCCCCGGTTACGAGCCCATGTTTTAGCCATTTTTTCGACGACTCGTTCAGGCGTTTACGCTCACCGAAATCGTTGTAGATCTTGGGTAAGGCGGCATTTCCCGAGCTTCGACTGTGATTCTTTAACGTATCTCTCCCCGTTTAGGTTTAAAATTTGCACGGCGCATGGCGACCACCCGCGAACTTTAGCAATCTCTCCAGTGCAAACCGCCTAGCCATGGCAACACCTTTCGAATCACACCGCTGACGTAACTCGAGCCGACATAGTGACCGTAATGCTTGCAAGAATTCTATTCTCCGTCTCTCTACTACTCAGCGCAGGCGTCCACAGCGCTGAACTGGATCGAATCATCGCCGTGGTTGACGACGACATCGTGATGCGCAGTGAGCTGGATGAAATGCTCGCCCGCGTGCGCAATGAATTACAGGAAAAGGGCGCCGAACTTCCCCCCACCTCGGTGCTGGAACGCCAGGTCATGGAGCGCCTCATCCTCGACAAGATCCAGCTCCAGATTGCACAAGCCACCGGCGTCGAAGTCACGGAGGAGAACCTTGATCGTGCAATCGCCGATATTGCACAGAAAAACAAACTTTCCATTCCTCAGTTCAAAGAAATTCTGAGCTCAGAGGGCTACGAATTTGAGCGTTTTCGGGACGATATCCGCAAAGAAATCCTGATCTCCAAGCTGCGTCGTGAGGAAGTTGATCGCCGGCTCCAGGTTAGCGATCGTGAAATAGAAAATGAACTAAAAAATGCCGGTGACGGTGCTGCTAACGAGGACGAATACCACATCGCACATATCCTGATCGCGATCCCACCGAACGCGAACGACAAGGAGCGCCGAGCCGCTGAGGAGAAAGCACAGTTGGCGGTTGCACGATTAGCAGATGGCGCGGAATTCGGCGACGTAGCGCTCGCGATGTCGGACGCGCAGGACGCGTTGGACAAAGGCGATCTGGGATGGCGCAAGATTGAAGAAGTCCCCAGTTTGCTGGTGGATGCTGTCCGCAGTTTGGAAATTAATGCGCACAGTGGCTTGATCAACAGCCCTAATGGCCGTCATCTGGTGCAGCTGCTTGGCAAACGCGGCGGCGA
Organism: Klebsiella pneumoniae; assembly: GCA_945861225.1. Classification (GTDB taxonomy): domain Bacteria; phylum Pseudomonadota; class Gammaproteobacteria; genus CAIKBL01. The sequence goes on along the minus strand of CAMATU010000240.1, from coordinate 1,691 downwards.
ACAAGTCATGGTCGAACAAACCAAAGCACGCCACATTTTGATCACCCCCAACGAGCTGGTGGACGAGCAGGCGGCCATTGAGCGCTTGCGGCAACTGAGACTGCGCTTGGACAGTGGAGATGATTTTGCCGCATTGGCGCGCACGCATTCAGATGATCGCGGATCGGCACTACAAGGCGGCGACCTCGGCTGGATCAGCCCTGGCCAGATGGTCCCGGAATTCGAAGAAGTGATGGCGGCGACCGACAAAGACCAGATCAGCGCGCCCTTTCGCAGCGAATTTGGCTGGCACATTTTGCAGGTACTCGATCGTCGCAGCTACGATGGCACAGATGAGGTGCGGCGCGCCAAGGCACGCGAAGCAGTCATGGCACGCAAGCGCGAAGAGGCCTATCAGGAATGGCAGCGCCGGCTGCGTGACGAAGCGTACGTTGAATTGCGTGTTGAGGAATAGCCGCCGGTTTCTGCGCATCGCGATCACGCCTGGGGAACCGGCCGGCATTGGCCCTGACTTAAGTGTCGGTTTGGCTGATGCGCTGCCCGGGATAGAGCTCGTGCTGATCGGTGATCGCCCGCTCCTTGAGCAGCGGGCCGCCATGCTTAAGCGATCAGTCTCGTTCCTGCCATATGTGGCAGATCGCGGCGCTTGTTCCGCATCTAGCCAATTACAAATCGAGCATATCGGTGCGTCATGTAATGTGGCGCCCGGGCGGTTGGACGCGGGGAATGCGGGCTACGTTCTACGTACTTTGGACCGTGCAGTGGCAGGCTGTCTGACTGGCGAGTTCGATGCCATGGTGACGGGTCCGGTGCAGAAAAGTGTCCTCAACGATGCCGGCTATGCTTTTACGGGGCATACCGAATATCTCGCGGAGAAAGCAGGCGGTGCGGCACCGGTAATGATGCTGGTGGCGGACGCGTTACGCGTGGCACTCGCGACCACCCACCTGCCTCTGCACGCCGTACCGGCGGCCATTACCATGCAAAAGCTTTGCTATGTATTCGAGACTGTCGCGCGGAGCCTGCACGAATCCTTTGGCATTGAAGCACCAAGAATCGCCGTGTGCGGCCTCAATCCTCACGCGGGTGAAGCCGGCCATCTCGGCCGTGAAGAAGTTGAGGTAATCGTGCCGGCAATTCACGCTGCGCGGCAGCGCGGGCTCGCGCTCCACGGTCCTTTGCCAGCAGATACCGCCTTCACACCCACCATGCGTGACAGGTACGATGCTTATATCAGCATGTTTCACGATCAGGGTTTGCCGGTTTTGAAAGCCCTGGGGTTTGGCCACGCCGTCAATATCACGCTCGGGCTACCGTTCATCCGGACTTCGGTCGATCACGGAACCGCACTGGATGTGGCGGGGACCGGACGCGCTGACCAGGGCAGTCTACGTAGCGCCCTCGCCCTCGCCGTCAAGCTCGCGACCTATCAACGTGACCGAACCTAGCGCTTGGATGCTGCCTGTCAGACACACCGGTGCGCGGAAACGCTTCGGTCAACACTTTCTTATTGATGAGCGGATTCTGGACGAACTTGTGGCCTGCATCGCACCATATCCGGCCGGAATGCTGGTCGAAGTTGGTCCGGGGCGCGGCGCCCTGACCTCGCGCCTGCTGCATAAAGGGGCGGTGGTCCACGCACTTGAGATAGACCGCGATTTGGTCGCCGAACTCGCCCGGCGCTTCGGTGG
>CAMATU010000239.1 GCA_945861225.1 Klebsiella pneumoniae | reverse complement strand
AGCATCAAAGCGACACGCGGGACGCGGCGCGAAGATCTGCGTGGTAAGCGCGCCTTGAAAGCGCGTGTGCATTCCCGTGATGGGATCGCACACCGACATCGCGCCGAAGGTATCCCCATGGTAGCCGCCCCGAATCGTCAGCAAACGGTGGCGCTGTGGACCACCGCGCGCCGCGCCCACCTGCAGCGCCATCTTGATCGCCACTTCGACCGCCACCGAGCCACTGTCGGCAAAGAACACTGTCTCCAGTCCAGCCGGCGCAATTTCCACCAGGCGTTCAGCCAGCGCGATGGCAGGCTCATGCGTGAGACCCCCGAACATCACATGCGACATGCGGGAGAGTTGGGCCACTGCTGCGGCATTCAATTCGGGCACGTTGTAGCCATGAATTGCCGACCACCACGACGCCATCCCGTCGATCAGCTCGCGACCATCGGCAAGTTGCAAACGAACGCCGCTCGCCGACACTACCGGAAACACCGGCGAAGAACTCCCTAATGCACTGTATGGATGCCACAGATGCGCGCGATCACGCGCCACCAATGAGGCACTGATTTGATCTGACATAGACACTTACGCGAGCACGCGAGCACGCCAGGAAGTAACGCCCGGTGCCGTGAAAATTCTTACCTCACCCTCAGCGGTCTGCAGATCTGCTGCATCTTCGCCAGCGGGAACTTCGGACAATTCAAGAAAATCGTTGTTCACCGACAGACCGTAAAACTGTGGGCCAAAGCGCGAAGCGAAGCCTTCCAATTTCGCGAGCGAATTTTCTGCGGCAAATACCTGCGCATAGCACGCCATCGCTGTTGGTGCGTTGTAGATCCCTGCGCAGCCGCAGGCATGTTCCTTTAAGTGGCGTGGGTGAGGTGCCGAATCGGTGCCCAAAAAAAATCGCGGGTTACCCGAGGTTACTGCTGCGCGCAGCGCGCGGCGGTGATGTTCACGCTTGGCAACCGGCAGGCAGTAAGCATGCGGACGCAAGCCGCGCTCGAACATCGCGTTGCGATTAATGAGGAGGTGATGCGGTGTCACGGTGGCCGCGGTGGGGCCGGCGGCTTCGCGCACGAAGTCCACGCCCTCCTGGGTGGTGAGGTGTTCAAAGACCAGTTTCAATGCGGGGAAATCCCGCCGCAGCGGGACCAGTTCGCGCTCAATGAATACCGCCTCTCGATCAAAGACATCGACGTCGCTAGCCACCACTTCACCATGCACCAGGAGCGGCATGCCGAGCGCTTGCAGGACCTCAAGCGTGCGGTGGATGCGCGACAGCGCCGTGACCCCGGCATCCGCGTTAGTGGTCGCCCCAGCAGGATACAGTTTGGCGGCAATCCAGATACCGTCGCGAAAGCCCGCAGTGAGATCATCAGTGTTGATGGTATCGGTGAGATAGCACGTCATGAGCGGCGTGAAGCGCTGCCCTGCTGGAAGCGCGGCGAGAATCCGCGCGCGGTAAGCTGCCGCCGCCTTGGCGGTGGTAATCGGTGGCTTCAGGTTGGGCATCACGATGGCGCGCGCAAATATTTCAGCGGTGGCAGGCAGGACCGCCGCCAGCATTTGCTCGTCACGCAAATGTACGTGCCAGTCGTCCGGGCGTCTGATGATTAGTGGTTGCACGGGCATCATTTGAACGGGAACTGGAAATTTATTCCATCGCGCACTAAGGTTTTGCCAGTGGCCACTGGATCGCCTGCAGGTGTTGTCTTATCGCAGTCGGGATTGGCACCGGTGTTTGCGTCTCGGCATCGACGAAAACATCCACGAATGTGCCGGCGGCGTGGATCTCCGGGCGCCCATTCTTGAATAAGCCCAGTTCGTAGCACGCACTCGTGTTGCCAATTCTCGCAACCCGTAAGCCCGTGTCGACCACATCCGGAAAGGTAAACGATTGAAAATACCGACAGCGATTTTCCACCGTAAACGGTAACACCGGACCATGGAGGAGGTCGAAGCCACCGACAACCTGCAGGTAGTCCATGATCACCGTGTCGAAAAATGCGTAGTAGCGTGCATTGTTAACGTGATGATAACTGTCTAAATCATTCCACCGCGTTTGAATCGCGACAAAATGCCGGAAGTCTTCGCGGCGGGCGGTCTTGTCGGGCAGAGAGTCGGACATGGAACCTGCTTTAAGGGAGATGCGTTGACGGGCGCTTATATCACAAGTCATCAGGCGCCGGAGAGCACAGAAATTCGGACCTTCGCCTGCGCGCTGAACTGATATCGATCCGCGCACCGATATTTGTATGATAGGCGCCCCGCGCAAGACCGACTCGGACTGCGGCGGCCGCTCCAGGCGAGGAGCCAGTATCCTGGCGCGAAAGCGTCGGCGCATCTTGAGAGCCATGGTATGACTACAGACACCCATCCACGCACGCCAGGCGCAGGCCAAGCATCTCCTCCACGACTGAATGGCACGCTCAGCGAGCTCGATGGCAAGCGGGTCATTTTTTTCGATGGTTATTGGATTCGCCATTACGATGTGCCGGCGAACGAAGAAGTCGCCCGCCGCGAACTGATCGATCAACTGACTAAACGCGTCTTTCATCACACCGAGCCGGGGATCAATACCCCGGGCCACAAACTTCAAAACGCGCGCGCTGCGTACGACCGTCAAACCGATCCCGTTCGCAAGCGCGTGAATGCAGCGATGCTTGCGGGTGCGCTTTTGAATCGTGGCTCAGATATTTTCAATATTATTTTCGAACTCAAACAACGCGGCATCGAAATCGCCTACGACAACGAATTGCTGCGCGAATGCGAGACCTGTTTTCTTGAGGCCTTCGAGCTCGGCAAGCAGGTACTCCACTACAGCGGCGAGGAGGGCTTGGATGAACTTTGGGGCGAGCCGCTCAAGGCGTTCTACATGCCGATTGCCGATTTCTACGAATCGCGCTACATCAAAGTTGCGTTATCGATGTCAGCCATCGATCAGATCGCCAGCAAATTAATGCAGACCTTTGCGAATCTTGCACAATTTAGCGGCGTTTCGGCGTTGGTCAGCGCCTATGCCAAGGCCGCCAAGCTGGAAAGCGAAACCATGAAAACAGATCCCGCAATTTTCGAAGTGTGGCCGGAGTTTGTCGCCTCTGGCGACGAGCTTTACTACTTCGAGCCACGCGTGAACGCCGCCGAAGAACGTAACCCCGGGGTTATCCGAGGCACGGAGCTCATTCGCGAAGGTAAGAAGATTATCGAGTGGGTGGCCTTTGCGCGCGTGCCGATGCCCAAGACCGCACACAATTTCATTGAGCGCTGTGATCAATTTGTGGCCGCGATGAAGCTCTCGCAGGTGGCGTAGTCCGGTTGGTATGGCCAGCCCGCACGCAGATTTTTTGTTGGTGGGGGGCGGGTTGGTGGGGCTCGCGAGTGCTTACGCGTTGCGCCAGGCTCGGCCTGGCGCGCGGGTCGTGTTGGTCGAAAAAGAGGCTCGGCTTGCGCAGCATCAAAGTGGACACAACAGTGGGGTCATCCATGCCGGTGTGTACTACGAGCCAGGCAGTCTGAAGGCCCGGCTCTGTCGCGCGGGGCACGCCGCAACCTTGGCGTTCTGTCGTGCACACCAGGTGCCGTATGAACAGTGCGGAAAATTGATTGTCGCGACCAACGCGCTTGAGTTGGCGCGCTTAAAGGCACTCGAACAGCGCGCTGGTGCAAACGAGGTGCCAGTGGAATGGTTGGAGGGACCAGCCTTGCAGCAATGCGAGCCGCACATTGCCGGCCTCGCCGCGCTGCGAGTTGCGGCCACCGGCATGGTGGATTATCCCGCGCTTGCCGAGCGCCTCGGCACGCTGTTGCGGAACGCAGGTGTTGAGATTGTTTGTAATGCGGAGGTAACCAAGGTCCGCGAGTCGGTTGATCAGGTGGAAATCGAGACGCCAGGTGGCGCGTACGTAGGACGCCACTTGATTGTGTGCGCAGGTCTGCATGCAGATCGCCTCGCCCGCTTAGCAGGGCTGGCGCTAGATTTTTTGGTCGTGCCATTTCGCGGGGACTATTTTCGCCTGGCGTCAGGCCGCGCGGAACTGATTCGGCAGCATATTTATCCGGTCCCCGATCCCACGTTGCCATTTCTGGGGATTCACCTCACGCGCTTGATTGACGGCGGAATCTCCGTCGGGCCGAGCGCGATGCTGGCGTTCGCCCGCGAAGGCTATCGCTTAGGGGAGATCGACTTTGGCGATCTTGCCGAGATGGCGCGCTTCCCAGGCGTGTGGCGCTTGCTGGCGCGACATGCGCGCGCGGGCGTGGCCGAGCTGCGCTGCGCACTGAGCAGGTCCTACTATCTAGAAGAAGTGCGGAAGTATTGTCCGAGTTTGAATTTGGAGGATCTGCAACCGCATCCGAGCGGCGTGCGCGCGCAAGCCGTCTCCCGCGCGGGCCATCTGCTGCATGATTTCCTGATCCGGAACACCGCACGCGCGACCTATGTCTGTAATGCGCCGTCGCCGGCGGCCACCGCAGCCCTCCCGATTGGCGTTGAGATTGTGCGGCAGGTGTTGGCGCGGGCGTAGTCTGACCTTCTCCAATCGCCGACCGACTGCAGATCTGCCGCCGTTGCTGAGTCTGGAGTAAACTGCCGGCGGCCCAAATTCACCCTGGAGATTTTTCACATGCAGAACACAGTCGTCATTACCGGTGCAGCGCGCACGCCTATGGGCGGAATGCAGGGCGACCTGGCTACAGTGACCGCCCCCATGTTGGGATCCGTCGCGATTAAAGCCGCGCTTGAACGCGCGAAAATCGATCCCGCCACGATCGATGAAACGCTCATGGGCTGCGTGCTCCCGGCCGGGCTTGGCCAGGCGCCAGCGCGTCAGGCGTCAATTGGGGCCGGCATTCCGCGCAGTGTCGGTTGCACCACTATTAACAAGATGTGTGGCTCGGGCATGAAGGCGGTGATGTTCGGCTATGACGCGATTATGGCGGGTAATGCCAAGGCGATAGTCGCCGGCGGCATGGAGAGCATGTCCAACGCGCCCTACCTGCTGCCTAAAGTACGGGTGGGTATGCGGCTTGGCCATGGTGAGATGCTCGATCACATGTTCTTTGATGGCCTGGAGGATGTTTATCAGCGCGGTCGCTTGATGGGGACTTTTGCGGAAGATTGCGCCACCAAGTACGGCTTCACGCGCGAAGCACAAGATGCCTATGCCATTACTTCATTGACCCGCGCGCAACACGCGATCACCTCTGGGGCCTTTGCGGCCGAGATTACGCCAGTGGAGGTGATGAATGGTCGCGACACGAAGCGCATCGAAATCGACGAACAACCGGGCAAAGCGAAGTTCGACAAAATCCCACAGCTGCGGCCCGCGTTCGCCAAAGATGGCACGGTCACGGCGGCAAATTCGAGTTCGATCTCCGATGGCGCGGCGGCCTTGATTCTGACTTCGGAGCAGCACGCCAAACAATCCGGGCAGCAACCTCTGGCGCGCATTTTGGGACATGCCACGCATGCCCATGAACCAGGCTGGTTCACCACTGCACCAGTGTTCGCCATTCAGAAACTCCTCAAGCGGGTCGGTTGGACCGATGCTGACGTGGATCTCTATGAGATCAATGAGGCCTTTGCGGTGGTGGCAATGGCCGCGATGCATGATCTCAAACTGGCGCACGAAAAGGTCAATGTGCGCGGCGGCGCCTGCGCACTCGGTCATCCCGTCGGCGCGTCAGGCGCACGCATTATCGTGACCTTAATCCACGCGCTGCGTGATCTCGGCAAACGGCGCGGGGTCGCGAGTTTGTGTATCGGTGGCGGCGAGGCGACTGCGCTCGCGATCGAGCTGATTTGACGCGTCGCGTAGTGCGGGCAAGACCAAGCCTTATGAATTCCATTTTAAGCGCGGGAGATCACGATGCAGATTGAAGGAAAAGTTGCCATTGTAACGGGCGGTGCGTCCGGCTTGGGACAGGCGACGGCCGAGGCATTGGCGGCGGCCGGTGCCAAAGTCGCGCTATTTGATCTCAATGATGACTTGGGGCAGGCCACCGCAAGTAGCATTGGGGGCAATGCGCTGTACTGTCGCGTGGATGTAACCAGCGAGGCGGAGGTCAAAGCCGCACTGGCCCAAGTGATGACGCGCTTCGGTGCGGTTCATTTGTGTATTAACTGTGCCGGGATCGGCACAGCCGCCAAGACTGTCAGCCGTGGTGAGCCGCACGTGCTCGATCATTTCGTCAAAATTATCAACATCAATCTGATTGGCACCTTTAATGTGCTGCGGCTCGCGGCAGTCGAAATGACGAAGAACGCCCCGGAAGGCGTGAGTGGTGAACGTGGGGTGATCATTAATACCGCGTCGATCGCGGCCTACGATGGGCAGACCGGGCAGGCTGCATATGCCGCCAGCAAAGGCGGTGTGGTGAGTATGACTTTACCAATCGCGCGTGACCTCGCGCGGGACGGCATTCGCTGTGTGACGATCGCGCCGGGGCTATTTGAAACACCGA
>CAMATU010000238.1 GCA_945861225.1 Klebsiella pneumoniae | reverse complement strand
TAGCCATAGCCACCGTGCAATTGCAGGCAGCGATGGGCAATCTCGAAGGCCTTCTCGGAGCACCAGTACTTGGCCATCGATGCGGATTCCGCATCCAGTTTGCCGGCAATCAGTTTACGAATGCAATCGTCCACGAACACGCGCGCCAGGCGCGCTTCGGTCTTACATTCGACCAGGGTGAACTTGGCGGTCTGAAAATCAAACAGCTTCTTGCCGAAGGCCTCGCGTTGTTTGACATAGTCGGTCGTAATCCGCACACAGTTTTCCATGCTTGCCACGGCCGAAATCGCAATAATCAAGCGCTCGCGACCGAGCTGATTCATCAGCTGAAAAAAGCCCTGCCCTGGCTGTCCGCCCAGCAGATTCCCAACCGGGATCCGGCAATCCGTGAAAAATAACTCGCAGGTGTCCTGGCCTTTCTGACCAATCTTCTTTAGGGGCTTGCCGCGCTGAAAACCTCCCAAGTCATGCGTATCAACGCACAACAGGGAAATTCCCTTGGCGCGTTCTTTCGGATCGGTCTTGCACACCACCACTATCATGTCGGCGTTATTGCCGTTGGTGATGAAGGTTTTGGAGCCGTTCAGTACGTAGTGATCGCCGTCGCGAATTGCGCGCGTCTTTACTGCCTGGAGATCCGACCCCGTGCCGGGCTCGGTCATTGCAATCGAGGTGATAATTTCCCCGCGCGCCATGCCTGGCAGATAACGCTGTTTCTGTTCTTCGGTGCCGTACACCAGCATGTAGTGCGCGACAATGCTTTGGATCCCGCTGCCGAAACTGGTGATCCCGGCGCGCATGAGTTCTTCGTACACGATGGCGTCGAAGCCGAAATCGCAGCCCCCGCCGCCATATTCAGTCGGCACATCGGGACACAGCAGGCCAATTTCACCGGCCTTGCGCCAGTACGCGGGATCGCAGTGGCCCTGCTCAATCCAGATTTCGCGCTGGGGCACGAACTCGGCTTCCAGAAAGCGGCGCACGGTGTCGCGGTAGAGGGTGTGCTCGGGGGTGGCCCAGGCAGTCGCTTGTGTCGCCATAAAATTTCGATCCTTAGGTCAAGTCAAAAAAATCAGGCCGTATACAGGCCAAACAAAGAGACACTCGCGACATTGCGGAACGGATGCCCGCCAAGATTGTGCGTGAGACCGAGCGACGGGCTGTTTAGCTGGCGCGGACCCGCGCGCCCCAAGAGCTGAAGATACATCTCATAGGCCATGCGCAGACCGCTCGCGCCAATCGGATGACCGAAACACTTGAGGCCACCATCGATTTGGCACGGCACCTCACCATCGCGATCAAACACGCCGTCCATCACATCCTTGATGGCCCCGCCCTCGGGTGAAATTCCAAGATCTTCCATCACCACCAGTTCGGTCACCGAGAAGCAATCATGTACCTCCATCATATTGATCTCCTGACGCGGATGCGTGACCCCGGCTTCCGCATAGGCGCGCTTCGCGGCGAGTCTTGTGGTGTGCAGATAGCTCCCGTCCCAGCCAGTATTCGACATCTCAAAGCCATTGCTCGGCGCGAGCTGCATGGCTTTCACAGTGACCAGGTCTTTGAACCCCATCTCGCGCGCCTTCTCCACGCTAGTCACGATTGCGCACGCCGCGCCGTCGCTCACGCCACAGCAGTCCATCAAGCCGAGTGGATAGGCGATCATGCCGGCGTTCATCGCGTCGTCTTCCGTAATGGCTTTCTGCAGATGCGCTTTGGGGTTCAACGCACCATTGGCGTGACTCTTCACCGAGATATGCGCCATCGCGCGTTTCAGATCCTGCATATCAAGCTGATGCTTGGCAGCATACGCGCTCGCCAATTGCGCGAACGCACCTGGTGCCGTGGCATTCGGTAACCAGAGATCGTCAAACGAGCCCTTGGTGCGTTCAGGCAGACCGCCATAACCCGTGTCTTTCAGTTTCTCCACACCCATCGCGAGCGCGATATCGCACGCGCCGGCGGCCACGGCATACACCGCACCACGCAGGGCCTCGGTGCCCGTGGCACACAGGTTTTCGACACGGGTGACTGGAATATTCGGCAGCCGCAGCGCCAGACTTAGCGGCAGCGCGGATTTGCCTGCGCTTTGCTCCTGATAGAACAGGCCGAGCCACGCCATTTCGATTTCTTCGCGGGTAATGTTGGCGTCCGCTAAGGCCTCTTTAAATGCTTCCAGAATCAGCTCCTCAGGTCCACAGTCCCAGCGTTCACCGAATTTGCTGCAACCCATGCCGATGATCGCGACTTTGTCTTTAATGCCTTTGGCCATTGGGATTACCTCAGCTCGTTAAGAATTGGTGCGGGTTTCCAGAAATATCGTCGAAAGTGACGTTTGGCGTCAAAATCTTTAATCCTGAACACCATCCGCACCGTGCTGCCCACTTGCACCTGGCCGGGCTCGAAATCCGTAAACTCGAGCATGCAGTTGGCGCCGCCTGCAAACTCCACATTGCCGTAGATATACGGCGGCAGCGGTGTGTAGGCGAGCCAATCTTCGGTATAGGACTTCACTCGGCCCAGCAAACCAGACAGGCTTTCATCCTGCTGGGTTTCCATGGCGCCGCACTTCACACACACCTGCGAGCGCGGAAACTGTAGCGTATTGCAAGCCGAGCAACGCGCACCCACCATGCCGGTAATGTCTTTGCGGCGACGATAGAACGCCGACTGCGACGTGCGATTGTCACGCTCCGCGCGTAGCCCAAAGTCCACGTCAAGTTGATTCCTGAGCGACAGAAACATGGCGTAATTGCGGCACAGTCGCTTCTGTGCAAGGTAGCGGCTTGGCCCGTGCGTGCGCTGCAGCTCGGCCAGGTAAGGCGTCGTTTCTATGACAATCGCATCTGCGCCCTGGCCAAACCCGATCACCAGAATTTTCTCGCCCGGCACCGCGGTTTCCAGGGCGTGCGCCAGAATGAGCAATGGCTGCGCGGCACCGCAATCGCCACAATTTGTCAGCAATGGATCAACGAATAAATCGGGATTCGCTTTGATGGCTTTCGCCACGCCTTTGCCGATGCCGGCACTCGCCGGGAACACCACGCGATGGATTTCGCTGATCTCAAGGTGCGCGTTGGCGAGCGCAGCGCGCACCACCTTGGGCACAATCTTGTTGTAGCCTTCTTCGCGCACCCAACGCTCCTCGAGCGCGTAGTCGTAAGTCGAATCCGCCGCGCGGTATTGATCGACAAAATCATCGTGCAGCGAGGCCGCGCCGGCAATGGTCGCAATCACCTGTCCTTCGCCGAGCAGGAGTGCCGCGGCGCCGTGACCGTAGTTCATTTCCTGCACGCTGCCAGGCTTCGCGTCCCGACAGTCCGCCGCCAATAACAAGGTGGCGCGTGGCCCAGGGTTGAGTCCCAGGCGCACTAGCGCACTGGTCGCCGCGCGGCGACTGCCGCTTAAGTCTTCGGTGGTCGTGAAATCGTCGCACAGCAGGGCGTCGGCGACGATGCCACTGTTGCTGCGATCTGCAAACGGGAGCGTGGTAGACGCCAGCTGGATCTGCGCCGGGACCGCGGCGCTGCCGGCGAGACAATTACGCGCCGCCTCCACCGCCAACGTGACGCTATCTTCGTCCCAATTGGCAACCGCGCGCTCACCCTTCGCGAGCCCTTTCAGGGCGGGCACCGCCCACGCCATCGCTTCCGCAATGGCAGAGCGCGGGACTCGCAAGGTCGGCACATACGCGCCAAAGGACAAAATTCCAAAGCTCATGTTCGACTCTCTCCAGCTCGTTAAATTGGGCCGGCACCATGGTCAGCGCCAACAATCGACGCAGATTACGGTTTCATTTCAGGAATGTCATACAACTGTCATGTTCTTTTAATACGCTGCGCGCCGAGTCATGGGCATGTCGCCCACTTTTTTAATTTCAAGAGGAGCTCCACGTGGCTAAATCGACCGGTCCCGCGCTTTCCCGAATTACCCTTTCACGACTAGCACTCGGCTGCGCCCTCGCCTTCAGCAGCCTGCCCAGCTTCGCCGCCAATGACGCCATGCTGCAATTGCTCGAAGCATTGCATAAAAATGGCGCCATTGACGACGATACCTTCGATCTGATTCAGGGCGCGGCCCAGGCGGACGAAGAGCAGAACGCTGCCGCCGGCGGCGATGTGGCCAAAAAGGTCAGCCAGTCGTTGGGCGAGCTCGGCACGCCAAGCCTCACGCCGGGGCGTTTCGAGATCAAAGACAAAACGGGTGATTTCGGCTGGCGCGTGGGCGGCCGCATCATGTACGACGCGGCGTTTTTCGATAACGACGGCGCGTTCAGGCAAACCGATGCAGGGCAGTTCCGTCGAGTGCGCATGAATGTGCAAGGAACTTTATCTTCGGTCTGGAAATACAAAGTTGAGTATGACTTCCGGGAATTGGATACCGGCATCGCGGGCCTAAAAGACGCCTATTTCAACTATCTCGGGCTCAGCCTGTGGAACAAACCGCTCGATATCAAAATCGGGCAATCGCACGAGCCCTTCAGTTTCGATTTGCTCAACAGCTCCAACAACAGCCTCTTCGTGGAGCGCGCGCTACCGGTGAACGCCTTGGCCAATTTTGTGGGCGAACGCAATCCAGGCGTCAAAGCCACCATGCTGGGGGAGACGTGGACCGCCGCGTTCGGCGCCTTTGCCACCCGCCAGCAGGAAACGGTGAGCGGCGTGGCGACGACTTGCACCCTGCCCGCCACCGGCGCGCTGAATGGGAAAACCATTACCTGCCGCGGTACCGGCGGCCAGGAGGACACCTCGCCACGCGATTTCAACGATGGTTACGCCATGACCGGGCGGGTGACCTACACCCCGTGGCGTGAAGGCGGACACGTCCTGCATCTCGGTACCGCTTTCTCCTACCGCGATTTTCTGGACGGCAATGCCATGCGGCTGCGCGAACGCCCGGAGGTGAATGAAACCTCGCTGCGACTCATCGATACGGGCAACTTCACGGGCGATGATTTTCTACGCTGGAATGCCGAGGTGGCGGTGATCCAAGGACCGTTCACCTTTCAAGGCGAATACTTATTGCTGAAGACCAATTCAACGGCGCAGTTCGACGATCCCCTGTTCCAGGGCTACTACCTGTCGGCAGGCTGGTTCCTGACCGGCGAATCGCGGCCGTATAAGTTCGAAGATGGCGTGTTCGACAGCGTGCGCCCGAAATCGATTGTCGGGCGTGGCGGGTGGGGCGCCTGGGAGCTGGTCGGACGCTATAGCAGTGCGGATCTCACGGACGGTGCCGTCACTGGTGGCGAAGAAGAGAACTTCACCGCCGGACTCAACTGGTACCCCACGCCGAATATTCGCTTCATGGCCGATTACGTGAAGGTATTAAGCGTGGATGGCGGCACCTTCGACGGCGATGAACCAGCCGCGTTCGTGATTCGTTCGCACGTTTTCTGGTAGCGGAACAAGATAGTCTGATCTACGCGGGGAGCAAGCCGCTGAACGTGTCGAAAAGTTTAACGGTCGTCATCCCGGGCAGAGCAGCGCCAGCCGTACAGACCCGGGATCCATGGTCACAGGAGTTTTCGCATGGATCCCGGATAACCGCTGCGCGGTTTCCGGGATGACGGGGTTGGAGAGATCAAGTATCCGACCTATGAATCCATCCGAATACTCGCCGCTCTCTCGGCCCCATTGTAGGCCCTCGCCTTTTCAGCATAATGCGGGCTCCTCCACGCGCGAGCTGCCGACTGATGGCCCAATACGTTTTCACGATGCATCGGGTGGGCAAAATCGTGCCACCCAAGCGCCATATCCTCAAAGACATCTCGTTATCGTTTTTCCCCGGCGCCAAAATTGGCGTGCTGGGCCTGAATGGCTCGGGCAAGTCCACCTTATTGCGCATCATGGCGGGCCTTGACCGCGAGATCGTCGGCGAAGCCACCCCGCAAAAGGGCCTTCGCATCGGCTATTTGCCGCAGGAACCCCAGCTGGACCCGGCGAAAACCGTGCGCGGCAATGTCGAAGAAGGGATCGCCGCCGAGAAAGCCCTGGTTGATCGCTTCAATGAGATCAGCATGAGTTTCGGCGAGCCCATGAGCGACGAGCAAATGAACACGCTGCTCGAGGAGCAGGCCGGCCTGCAGGACAAGATCGATAGCGCCGGACTGTGGGAACTTGATCGCAAACTCGAAATCGCCGCCGATTCTCTGCGCCTGCCGCCCTGGGACATGGACGTGACCAAGCTCTCCGGTGGCGAGCGGCGGAGGGTCGCGCTGTGTCGCCTGCTGTTATCCAATCCCGAAATGTTGCTGCTCGATGAGCCGACCAATCACCTGGATGCAGAATCTGTCGCGTGGCTCGAAAGATTTCTGGAGCAGTTTGAAGGCACCGTCGTCGCCGTCACCCACGACCGGTATTTTCTCGATAACGTCTGCGGTTGGATTCTGGAACTTGATCGCGGCCACGGCATTCCGTGGGAAGGCAACTACACCTCCTGGCTCGAGCAAAAAGAGAA
>CAMATU010000237.1 GCA_945861225.1 Klebsiella pneumoniae | reverse complement strand
CTTCGAACCCAAATTCTGGCGCCGATCAGTGGTGATGTTGCAAAGCGGGTGGTGCAGGTCGGACAACGGGTGCAACCCGGCATGAATCTCCTGTCATTGGTGCCGCTCCATCAGGTGTGGGTGGATGCGAATTTCAAGGAAGCGCAGTTACGCCAGATGCGCGTCGGTCAGCCGGTCGAACTCACAGCAGATCTCTATGGTGATGATCTTAAATACATCGGGCATGTGATCGGCTTCGGCGCGGGTACTGGCGCTGCGTTCGCGCTGCTGCCCGCGCAGAACGCCACTGGCAACTGGATCAAAATCGTGCAGCGCGTGCCAGTGCGGATTGCGCTCGATCCGCAGGAATTGGCCGACCATCCACTGCGGGTGGGTTTGTCGATTCAGGCTGAGGTCGAAGTACGGGCAATTGACGGTCCACCGCTCGCCATTGCGCCAGTCAGCGATCCCATCAGCCGCACCGAGATTTTCGACGGCCAACTCACCGCGGCCGATCAGCGGATCGCGGATCTGATCGCGGCCAATCTTGTCACCACTAAATTAGACATCGCGACCGCGCCTTAGCGACCACCGGTGGCTTCTTCTTCTGCGCCTCCGTACCCACCACCACCGCTCCACGGCTGGCGCCTGGTGGCCGGCACGATTGCGCTGTCCACCGCCACTTTTATGAATGTGCTCGATGTCTCAATCGCGAACGTGTCGATCCCGGCAATCGCGGGGGATCTCGGCGTGTCACCGAACCAGGGTACGTGGGTCATCACTTCATTCGCCGTGGCCAATGGGATTTCACTGCCGTTGACTGGCTGGCTGGCGCAACGGATCGGACCGGTCCGTCTATTCGTAACCAGCGTGCTACTTTTTACGTTGGTATCGTGGTTGTGCGGTCTCGCGCCGAATATTCAGACTTTGATCCTGCTGCGCATTGTGCAGGGCGCAGTCGCCGGTCCCATGATCCCGTTATCCCAGTCCTTATTGCTCGGGAGTTATACGCGGGAAAACTCCGGCATGGCGCTCGCGATGTGGTCGATGACCAGCCTCGTCGCGCCCATCACCGGCCCAGTGCTCGGCGGTTGGATTACCGACAACATCAATTGGAAATGGATTTTCTATATCAATATTCCGGTCGGGCTGTTCGCCGCAGCGGCCACGTGGTGGCTTTACCGCGCGCGCGAAGCGCCGACCCACCGGCGCCCGGTAGACCTGGTGGGTTTGGGCTTGCTGATCCTCTGGATCGGGTGCTTTCAGGTGCTGCTCGACAAGGGCAAGGAACTTGATTGGTTTGAATCAAATACGATTGTGATGCTGGCGGTGACGGCGGCGATCGGATTCGTGGCCTTCCTGATTTGGGAGCTGACCGACGATCACCCGATCGTCGATCTCGCACTATTCAAACGCCGCAATTTCTGGGCCGCAACGCTCGCGATTTCCATCGGCTATGGCGCGTTCTTCGGTAATTTGGTGCTGCTCCCGCTGTGGTTACAGCAGCATATGGGGTACACCCCCACGCTGGCTGGACTGGCGATGGCGCCGGTCGGACTATTGGCGTTGCTCATTTCCCCCTGGGTCGGCAAAAACATCACGCGCTACGATGCCAGACTTTTCGCCACCTTTGGCTTTGCGTCGTTCGCGCTCGTGCTGTGGCTGCGTTCGCGCTTTAATACCGACGCTGATTTCGCGACGATCATATTCCCCACCATCCTGCAAGGAGCCGCCATCGGCACTTTTTTCATCCCCATCTTCAATCTTGCGCTGCAAGGGATTCCGCCAGACAAAATCCCGTCCGCCTCGGGGCTGATCAATTTCGCGCGAATTACTGCCGGTGCCTTCGGCGCCTCAGTCGCGACCACGGCTTGGGATCACCGCGCGACGGCGCATCACGCGTCGCTCGTCGAACACATTAACCCGACGAACTTGTTAGCGCAGGACCTGCTCAATCCCGCACTTACGTCAAACTTCAGCGCCGCGCAGGCCGCAGCCCAGCTGAATCGCATCATCGACCAACAGGCCTTCATGCTCGCTGCCAACGACATTGTGCTCGGCTGCGCAGGATTGTTCATCGTGCTCATTGGCATTGTGTGGCTGGCGCGCCCGGTGCACGCGAATGCCGCGGGCGTGGACACCGGCGGCGCGCATTAGGGCTGAGAAATCTCAGCTCGATTTCGTGCTGTGCACACTCAGCACATTCGGTGGCGCAACGAAGGTATCCGCGCGCGCGACTTCCCAGAAGACTTTGAACACCGGCAAATCCGGGACCTGGCCGAGCAATTCACCAGGCTTGGCCCATGAGTGTAGTGCTGCGAGTGAACGTACCTCGGTAGAGGACACGCGACGGATCAGATGTTCGGGCCCAAGTTGACTCGGATGATTCAGGCCAGCGGCTCCCAGCAATTCCTTTAGCGCGTGCAACGTGCTGTGATGGAACTGCGCCACCCGCTCCGCTTTATCCGGCACTACCAGCGCGCGCATGCGCTGCGGGTCCTGGGTGGTCACGCCGGTCGGACAATAGCCGGTGTGGCAGGTTTGAGCCTGCAGGCAGCCGAGCGCGAACATGAAGCCGCGCGCGGCGTTGCACCAATCGGCGCCCATCGCAATGGTGCGCGCAATATCAAACGCCGTGACAATTTTCGCCGACGCGCCAAGCTTGATTTGATCGCGCAGGTTCACCCCGACCAAGGTGTTGTGCACCAGCATCAGTGCTTCGCGTAACGGCGCACCCACATGATCGGTGAATTCCAACGGTGCCGCACCAGTACCCCCTTCGCCACCGTCCACCACAATGAAATCCGGCGTGATGCCAGTTTCGAGCATGGCTTTAACCAGCCCGAACCATTCCCAGGGATGTCCGATTGCGAGCTTGATGCCGATCGGCTTGCCGCCGGCCAGCTCGCGTAAAGTCCCGACGAAACGCATCATCTCAAGTGGTGTAGAGAATGCCGAATGCCGCGCCGGTGAAATGCAATCAACGCCCACTGGCACACCGCGCGCTTCTGCGATCTCCGGTGTGACCTTCGCACCGGGTAACACGCCACCGTGTCCGGGCTTGGCGCCTTGTGAAAGCTTTATCTCGATCATCTTTACCTGATCGATGGCGGCGTTCTCTTTAAATCGTGCTGGATCGAAATTGCCCTGCGCATCGCGGCAGCCAAAATAGCCGGAGCCCACCTCCCACACCAAGTCGCCACCGTGGCGCCGATGGTGACACGAGACCGACCCCTCACCGGTATCGTGGTAGAAGCCGCTGCGCTGCGCACCGGCATTCAAGGCCAAAATGGCATTCGCCGACAAGGCGCCAAAACTCATCGCGGAGACATTGAACACACTGGCCGAATAGGGCTTAGTGCACGCAGCTCCACCGACCGTGATTCGGAAGTCGGCACTCGCAATCTCCACCGGCGCCATCGAGTGATTCATCCACTCGTACTGCGGTTGGTAGACGTTCAGCTGAGTGCCAAAGGGTCGCTTATCCGCCACCCCTTTCGCGCGCTGGTAAATGATCGATCGCTGCGCCCGCGAATACGGCAGCTCCTCTGTGTCCGCTTCAATAAAGTACTGGCGTATCTCGGGACGGATGTGCTCGAAGAAAAAGCGAATATGCGCCAGCACGGGATAGTTGCGGCGGATCGCCTGCCGAGTTTGCGTGAAATCCAAAAATCCAACTAAAGCGAGGAAGCCGAACACGGCAGCCGGCGTGAGCCACCAGGTGGACGCGCTGAGTAGGAAGAGAGAGATCACGCACGCCACCCCGGAGATAGCCCACGCCCAGTAGCGCTGCGGCAACATCGAATCGAGAACGGTCAGCATGAGATTCCCCTTCCGAATGTTGGTGGGGTGGATGATAACAGCGTCGCACTCAAGTAACGCCGGCGCGCGCGGCTCAGGGCTCAGCCAACGACGGCAGTAACCCGCGCAGCTCGGCGGCTGAGAGGTTCCGCCACTGGCCACTGCGCAGATGATCAAGCTTGATATTGCCGATTCTGATCCGACACAGCTGGCGCACGTGAAAATCGAACGCCGCACACATCAGGCGGATTTGGCGGTTAAGGCCTTCGATGAGCACAATGCGAAAGGTGAACTTATTCACTCGATAAAGTTTGCAGGGCCTGGTCTGGGTGCGATGAATGCGCACGCCACCCGCCATTTTCTTCAGGAACTCGACTGTGATCGGCTTATCCACCACCACCACGTATTCCTTCTCGTGCTTGTTCTCCGCGCGCAGGATCTGATTCACGATGTCGCCATTGTTGGTCAACAGAATCAGGCCCTCGGAGTTTTTATCGAGACGGCCAATCGGGAAAATCCGCGTCGGGTGATCGACGAAATCGACGATATTGCCTTCGACTTCATGTTCCGTGGTGCAGGTAATACCAACCGGCTTATTCAACACGATATAGGTTCTGACCTGGCGCCCCTGTTTGAACTGCGCCCGCACCACTTCGCCGTTAACACAAACCTCATCACTCTCGCCAACCTGCACGCCGAGGTCTGCCGGCTGGCCATTGATCGTGACCCGACCTTCCGCAATGAAGCGATCAGCGTCGCGTCGTGAACAGAAACCAGTATCACTGAGGTATTTGTTTAGTCGCATGGATTGGTCATCTTCTAAATAGCCCGCACTGTATCTGAGACGAACGCACAATTCGACGCCACATGGCGAGACCAAAAGCTTTCAACCTCGTCATCCCGGAAAGTGCGCAGTACTTATCCGGGATCCATCTTGATCCTTCCTGCGCCCTTGGATCCCGGGTCTGCGCGGCTGTCGCCGCTTCGCCCGGGATGACGACTCTAATAGTTGTGCCGGATTGCGCTTCTTCATCCCAAGGCAGTGCGAGCAATTTAGCGCGAGCGTATTAGTTCACGGCGTGGGTGGTCGCAAGATAAATCGTACTGGTCGCGGTACGCTGCTGCAGCGGATTATCAAAGCGCACCACTTCCGCGTGCGCAGTTGCGAATACCTCGGCGAGCAACGCACTGAAGGCCGCGTCTGGGGGATCGTTCGACCACAGCGCGAACACGCCGCTCGGGAGAAGATACTTCGCGAGACAGCGCAAACCAGCTTCGGTGTAGAGGCCGGCATGTGCCGGATTCAGCCAGTGACACGGGGAGTGATCGATATCCAGCAAAATGGCGTGAAAGCGTCGGTCGGGGCACGCAGGGTCAAAGCCTGGGCTGGCCGGAGCGAGGATCGCAAAGAAATCCGCGTGGACCAGTTCGCAGCGTGCATCGGCTGCCAATAAGGGCGCCATCGGCAGCAAGCCTTGTTGATGCCAAGCGATCACCTCGGCCAGCGTATCGATGACTTTTAGCGACACCACCCGCTTGTCTTCCAGCACCGCGCGCGCCGTATAGCCGAGCCCAAGGCCGCCAACCACGACATCGAGTGCAGGACCAGAGACTGCGGCGAGACCGAGCTTGGCCAGCGCTACCTCGGAGACCGTAAACAAACTGGACATCAGAAAATCGTCGTCCAGTTTGATTTCGTAAACCTCCGCATCGAGCGTGAGCTCGCGGCGGCGGCGCAGACTCAAGGCTCCCAGCGGCGTCACGCAGTACGCCAGTTCTTTGAAATAGGCGCTCATGCGGTGGACGGGTGCCCTAGCCGGCGAATTTATCGAGATAGGTCACCACCGGCGGCGCGGTGAAGAACGGCCCAATCTTATCGACCAACCCGGTCTCCATGCGCCAACCGAAATATTTCTCCTGATGCTGGCGCGAATCCCAAATCTCATAGAAAAACACGTGCCCCGGTTTGTCCTGATCGGTCCAGATATCGAACTGGCGACAGCCCTCATACGCGCGGGTCTCCGGCGCGACCGATTTAATGAGGGCCAGGAACTCGGCAACTCGCGCCGGGTCAATTGAAAAATCCAGGGTCACACAGGTGGTCATGGCAGGATGCTCCAGGTGGATAGTGCTGGTGGTGGTTCACGATGACCGGCGCACGTCAGCGCGACCGGTGGGCGATTGTGCCCCGGATGGTTCACTGAAACAAACCTGCTACAAGGCCGACCAAGCGTCCGGCGATGCCGCCTTTAGCGTCTTGTCGAAAGCGAGCGACGACTCAATTTCTCTCCAGGTCCGATTCCCCGCCGCTTGCGGCGTAAAATGGCTGGGTGAGCGAGTATGTTCGCAGGCGCCACAATGTCACAGTTCTGATGTATCACTTAGATTTTTCGGCGAAGTATTGGCGCGCGATATTTGAAAAACGTGTGGATGACGTGCTTAAGGAAATGTGCCTAGTTGAGTAGCGGTACAGGTCAAATTTCTGGAAGTTGGGACGGTTAAGGATCATGTTCATTTTCTGGTTCAGTCGGTACCGACCTATAGCGTGACGAAGGTGGTGACGTTGATAAAGCGCTTAACGGCACGGGAAATATTTCGCTGTTGCCCACAGGTCAAGAAGAAGTTGTGGGGAGGTGAGCTTTGGACGGATGGTAATTTCGCCGGCACGGTAGGCAAACATGGCGATGAGGCAATGCTCGATGCCTACGTCAAAAAGCAGGGTCACGAGTACCACCAGATGCACAGTGACTATCAACTGGCCCTGCTTTAACAACCCGCTGCTTGTGGCGGGGTCGCGGGGTCATTTATTTCGAGGGCTTGC
>CAMATU010000236.1 GCA_945861225.1 Klebsiella pneumoniae | reverse complement strand
CGCGAGCAATTGCTCGAAGCGGCGTGCCTCACCTTCTGCGCGCGATACCACCTGCGCCTTATACCCTTCGGATTCGAGTCGAATACGTGCCGCCTCGCCCTGCGCGCGTTCCACGTTTTCGTTGCGATACGCTTCCGCTTCATTGATTTTGCGCTGCTTGTCTTCGCGCGATTTGATCGCGTCGTCGAACGAGGATTTAACATCCTCTGGCGCGGTTGCGCTCAACATGTTCACGCTGGTCACTTCGATCCCGCTTTGGTAGTTATCCAACATTTCCTGCATATGCTGGCCGGCATCGGCCGCCACCTCGGCGCGCCCTTCGTTAATGACGAAATCGAAGGTCCGGCTGCCGATGGTTTCGCGGATCGCACTTTCAGCGGCGCGCTGCACTGTTTGATCCGGGTCAGCAATTCTGAGCAGATAATTCGACACATCTTTGATCCGGTACTGCACCGCGAGTTCAAGCTGAGTGATGTTTTCGTCCTTGGTCAGCATGGTGGCGTTCACACTGAAGCCGCGGATCTGTTCGATGTTGACCTTCACGACTTTTTCGATCGGCCGTGGAAACCGGAAATGCGGCCCGGGCTGCAGCGTGGTCACATATTTGCCGAAACGGAGTACCACGCCGCGTTCGGCCGAATCGATGCGCCAAAATATTTCGTAGATAAACCCTGCCCCTGCGAGGAGTGCGATGAGAATCCAGGTCGACGCAGACGCATTTGCGGGACCACGACTCCCGCTGCCGCCACCACCGCGTGGGCGCCGTCCAAACAAAGCGCTGAGTTTGTCCTGCAGTTTGCGCACAACTTCATCGAGGTCTGGCGGACCCTGTTCATTGCGTCGGCCGCCCCATGGGTCGCGGTTATTGTCGTTCGGTTCGTTCCAACCCATTAATCTTTCTCAATTTTGAATGGCTTAAAGTTAGCCGGCGCTCGATTGTAGGGTGTCACTTGGAGCACTTCAACGCGAATTCAATCCGCGTCCTCGGCGGCCGCGACGAGTTGCGACCAGCGTGCATCGCTGACCGAGAGGTCCAAGGTCCAGCCACCCTCAGCGATAGGCTCCTCTGCCAATACCGCGCCGTTTTCGTAGAGCTGTGCCCGCAGACGGCCAGCATGCGCCGGCAATTCAATGCGCCGCCGCTGCTTCGCCTGCGCCAGATGTTCGGCGACAGCGTTCTTCAGCAGTTCGATCCCACGCCCGTTCTGCGCCGATACCCACACACGCAGCGGCGAATCCTCGCCCGCCGGCTCCATCCTCGGCGTGGGATCTGCACTGAGATCAATTTTGTTGTAGACCTCAATGACCGGCGTGCCACCGGCGCCGATGCGCGTCAGCACGGCCTGCACTTCAGCGCGCCGCATATCAAGATCATCCGCGCTCGCATCGAGCACATGGAGCAGCAAAGTTGCGTCCTTGGTTTCATCCAGGGTGGCCTGAAACGCCGCAATGAGTTCCGGCGGGAGATCGCGGATGAAACCCACCGTATCGCTGACCAAAACCGGATGTTCGCCTGGCACATTCATTCGCCGGAGTGTCGTATCCAAAGTCGCGAAGAGCTGATCAGCCGCATAAGCCTGACTGGCCGTGAGCTGGTTGAACAAAGTGGACTTGCCGGCGTTCG
Organism: Klebsiella pneumoniae; assembly: GCA_945861225.1. Taxonomy (GTDB): domain Bacteria; phylum Pseudomonadota; class Gammaproteobacteria; genus CAIKBL01. Next base: position 5,218 of record CAMATU010000236.1, on the reverse strand, counting down.
TGTAACCCACCAGTGCGGCCGTCGAGAGTGCGGCCCGTTTGCGCGCCCGGGTGCCTTGCGCGCGTTGCCGCCGCACCTTGTCCAAACGTTCAGCAAGTTGCTTAATGCGTTTGCCGATCAGGCGTCGATCGGTTTCCAGCTGAGTTTCACCCGGCCCGCGCAGGCCAATCCCCCCACGCTGGCGCTCAAGATGCGTCCAACCGCGGACCAGGCGCGTCGACAAGTGCGTGAGTTGCGCCATCTCGACTTGCAGCTTGCCTTCGAAGGAGCGCGCGCGTTGCGCAAAGATATCGAGGATGACGCCGGTGCGATCAAGCACCCGGCAGCATAGCAGGCGCTCCAGATTGCGCTCCTGAGCCGGCGACAAGCTGCGATCAAACAGGGCGACCTCGGCGCCAGTTTCTGCCACCGCCGCTTTGAGCTCTTCTGCTTTGCCCAGCCCGACGAAATACTTCGGGTCGGGTCGAGCACGACGCGCAGCGATAGTCAGCACTGGCGACACTCCGGCCGAGCACACCAATTCATAAAACTCGGCGGTGTCGCCGCGACGTGCCGGGGGCGCCAGCTCGACATTAACGAGGATTGCACGCTCACCACCACGCGGTCGCTCAAACAAGCGTCAGAGTCTCGTGCAAGGATCTATTCCTCTTCTTCCGGCTCACCGTCCGCACGCGGCAATTTCACGTTGCGCGCGGGCACCACAGTGGAGATGGCATGTTTGTAGACCATCTGACTCACCGAATTCTTAAGCAGAATGACAAATTGATCGAAGGATTCGATCTGGCCCTGAAGTTTGATTCCATTGACCAGGTAGATCGAGACCGGAATGCGCTCTTTGCGCAAGGCATTAAGGTAAGGCTCTTGGAGAGATTGTCCCTTGGTCACGTTGGTTCTCCTTGTTCTTAAATTATGTGCCGTGGACTTTGGAATTGTGAGGTTGAGTATCACCACTTCCCACCGAACCGTTATGGCGCTCGGACTGGAAGCAGCGGCCCCGGACCGCTGGCGCTTCGCGCGCCCGCCGCCTGAGTATAATCGACATTCGCCGACTCTGATCGCGCCAATCGCAGGTGCTCCGCTAACGATTGGCTCAAGCTTGTGACCAAGCTGCCGTCTTCGCTGTCCCACCAAGTGGCGTCCGTCACCGCACGAAACCATGTGTACTGCCGCTTCGCAAGTTGGCGCGTGGCACTCACGGCAGCTTCGACCATGTGCTCGAACGTGAGTTCACCTGCGAGGTATTGCCACACCGCGCGATAACCCACCGCGCGCATGGCCGGCGTGTCGGCGCTGAGTGCCGGCCGCGCACGCAAGCCCATCACTTCGTTAATCAACCCACGTTCCAACATCGCCTGAAAGCGCGTCGCAAGGCGCGCATGCAGTGTGCTCCGTTCGCGTGGCGCAATGACCCAGTTGAGAACCGCAAAGGGCGCAGCAACCGAAGGGGTGCCCGCCAGCAACTCCGACATGGCACGGCCGGTCAGCATAAAAACCTCGAGGGCGCGCAGCACCCGCTGTGGATCATTCGGATGAATGCGCGCCGCACTGGGCGGATCAACCTGCTGCAAGCGTTGATGCATGGCCTGCGCACCGGGCCCGGCGAAAGTCGCCGCGAGTTCACGCCGCAACACGGGATCCGCGGCGGGCAACACCGTCAGCCCTTGTTGCAGGGCGCGGAAATATAGACCAGTTCCCCCAACCAAAAGCGGCACACGCTGGCGCGCGCGAATCCCCGCAATCACCGTCAAAGCGTCTTGTCGAAAGCGCGCCGCGGAATAGGGATCGGTGGGCTCACAGATATCCAGTAAATGGTGCGGCACCGCGCGTTGCTGCACGGGATCAGGTTTGGCGGTCCCAATATCCAGGCCGCGATACACCAGCGCCGAATCCACGCTGACAATTTCCAGCGGAAACTCGCGCGCCAAGGCCAACGCGCACGCAGTTTTGCCCGCGCCGGTCGGCCCCATCAGCGCGATCACGGGCCATTCGTGCGGCGGTCTCACTGAGAGATGCGTGGCGGACTGCCAAACAATTTCGCGAGCGCCGCGGCGTCCAACGTGCGGCGGTAGCGCACTAACGAAAATCCGGTGCGTGCGACGAGATCCGCCCAGCGTGCGATCCAGTCCGCGCGTGCCGCCAGATCTGGTGGCACACACAGCGCACGCGCACTTGCGCGTGCGGCGGCAGCGCGTGGCGCGTCCGCAAAATCGGGCATGCGAAGAAGGTGCTGCACGAAGACGTCGCCCTCCAGTTCGGGCAAGCTGGCCGGCACGGCGCGCAGCACCCAGGTCGTGGGGCTGATGGCCGTGAACTCGAAGCCGAATGCCGCATACGCCGCGAGGGCCAGGCTAAACCCCGCACCCGGCGGGGCAGGCACGCGGCACGGAAAAGTTAAGGTCCGCATCCTTACCTGCGCGTGCGCAGGCTCGAGCAAATCGCGGACAAGACTGACCAGATCATAAATTTCCAAGGTCCCGTCACGCTGAACCACCGCGAGGAACTGCTCGCCGATGAGCTCACCATAGGAGTTCGGAATGACCGTAGTCAGCGCGGGCAACGCAATGGCGCGCGGTGCCGGGTGGCCGTCCTGCTGGTCCGCCACCCGCATCCCAAGTGTGCGGGTGGTCGGGGTGTATTCCACCGGCAGCGAAGGCGTGGTGGGCATGCCTTCACGCAGCGCCTGGCGCGTCGCGGCATGCAGTAGATCATGGACTTCGCGCAGTCGCCGGAAGCGCACTTCGGTCTTACTCGGGTGCACATTCACGTCGACCTCTGCTGGCTTTATCTCGAGATGCAGGGCGAAGGCCGCGTAACGGCCGCTCGGCAATGCGTCACCAAAGGCGACCCGGATCCCGTGGGTAAGATGGCGATCACGAATAAGCCGTCCATTCACCGCCAGAAATTGCAAATCGGAATGGCCGCGTGCGAGCTCGGGTGCACCCACCCAGCCATACAGCCGCAGATCGGGGGTGGTGATGTCAACGAAGCGCGCCTCGCGCGCAAACTCGGCACCAAAAATCGCACGCCAGCGCTGGGCATTCGAGCGCTCATCCTGCGCCGCTGGTGCATGCCATTGGCGGCGCTCGTCGTAGTTCACCGTAATCCCGACCCCCGGCACACAGAACGCGATCCCGCGCACCAGCTGCTGAATCGCGAGTAGCTCAGTCGTGGCCCGCCGTAGGAACTGGCGGCGGGCGGGAATGGTCGCGAACAAATTACGCACCGTAATCGTGGTGCCGATAGCGCGACTCGCGGGCAGTGTGGTCGGCGCGCAGCCCGGTTGGGCGTGTACGGTCCACGCGTGGGGTGCGGCAGCGATCCGCGAGGTGAGGGTTACCTCGGCCACTGCACTAATGCTGGCCAGCGCCTCGCCCCGGAAACCTAAGGAGACGATGCCGTCCAAATCAGACGCTTGAGAAATTTTGCTGGTGCAGTGTCGTTGGAGTGCCAGCCCCAGCTGATTCTCGGCAATCCCCTGCCCATCGTCTTCAACCACGATGGATTCAATGCCGCCGCCGCGCAAATCGAGGCGGATCGCACTCGCGCCCGCGTCCAAGCTGTTTTCGATCAGTTCTTTGACAATCGACGCCGGTCGCTCGACGACTTCGCCGGCAGCAATCTGGTTGATCAGATGATCGGGAAGGGGCCGAATCGAACGCGCTGGTGGCTGCATGCCATATAGTCTAGCCCGATCATTGTTCGGCGTTGCGCGCGAACATGGCGAGCCTGTCGGGAAAGCGCGCGCAGCTCGCTTTTATTCCTGGATTGCCACGCCGCTGCGCTCCTCGCCCCGACGGCTTGGGGGCTACGCGCAGCGCACCTTGTCGCTAAGGAATGCGCAGCACTTCACCTAATCGCACGGTCTGTTCGCGACGATTATTCGCCGCCAGGATTTGCTGCGCGCTGACTTCATAACGTTGCGCGATACCCGTCAATGTATCGCCGCGGGTCACCATATGCTGACGCCCCTGTGCATAGCGCTGACCAGGCAACGGCTGGCTATGGAAGTAGGCTTTCACTCCGTCGCGAATCGCGCCGGCCAACTTGCGGCGGAACTTTTGATCGCGCAGCTGCTGTTCCTCAGCGGGATTCGAAATAAACGCGGTTTCAACCAGCAGCGAGGGAATGTCCGGCGATTTCAGCACCATGAAACCCGCTGCCTGGACCTGTGTGCGATGGACTGCGCCTACTCTGCGCAGCGCGCCGAGCACATTTCCGGCGACATCGAGACTGGCCTCGAGCGAGGCCGTCTGCGAAAGGTCGAGTAGTACCGAGCGCAGTTGGTGATCTTTATCGTCAAGCGTGACCCCGCCGACCAGATCAGCCGCGTTTTCCCGTTCCGCCAGCCAGCGTCCCGCCTCACTCGTGGCGCCGCCATGCGAGAGCACATAAACCGACGAGCCACGCACGGTGCGATTCCTGAAGGCATCGGCGTGCACCGACACAAACATGTCTGCGCGATGTTTGCGTGCGCGCACCATGCGATCACGCAGCCCCACGTAATAATCCCCGTCGCGAGTTAATACCGCGCGCATGTCCGGTTCCTGGTTGATCAAGCTCGCGAGTTCACGCGCGACGGCGAGGACGACTGTCTTCTCGTACGTCCCGCGTGGCCCTATGGCGCCCACATCTTCGCCGCCGTGGCCGGCATCGATCGCGATCACGTACTTGCGGGCGGGGCCGGAAGACGTGGCGGCGATGGCCTGCGGCGAGGCAGGTGTCCCAGCGGCAGCGCTCACCGGCGCGGGCAGCGGGGCGGCTAATGTCGTCACTGGAACAGGCGTCACAGTCGGCGGCAGTTGGCGCGCAACACCGCTCGGCGTTGGCGACTCCGTGGCCGTTTCTAACAAATCAATGACCAAGCGATGACCATAGGGCTTATGGGGCGGCAGCAACGCCTTGCGCAATTCAAGCCCATGCGCGAGATCCAACACTAAGCGCAGATCTTGACCGTTATTCCGGGTGCCCTGGCGCAAACCGAGAATCCGACCTTTAACCTGCGCCGGTAGCACCAGCGGCTGTGCCGCGTTGGCGCGGGTAAGGTCGATCACGACACGATCTGGCTTATCAACCGTAAACACGTCGAATTCAGCGGCTGCGGATAAATCCAGAACCAGCCGCGTCTGGTCCGGGGCATGCCAGACGCGAAGACGCTCGACCTGGGCCGCAGAGGCTGCCCATGAAAACAGTAGCAAAGCCAAAAATAGCTGACGACTCA
>CAMATU010000235.1 GCA_945861225.1 Klebsiella pneumoniae | reverse complement strand
CACAGCAGTCGATCACTAAACCGCCAGAACCGACGCTGGATATGACGACCTTGCAGTCACGCTTACGCGAGACCGCTGCGATTGGCGTGTTCACCAAGCTTGCGCTCAAGAACCAGGTGGATACCTTGCTGCAACAATTTCGCACCCATTATCAGGGTGGACAGAAGACGAGCGTGACCACCCTACGCCAACCGTATGATCTACTGGTTCTTAAAGTGCTCACCCTGGTGCAGGATGACGATCCGCCGCTCGCGAAAATGATTGCGGGATCGCGTGAAGCGCTGTGGGACATCTTGGCGGATCCCGCGAAATTTAAGACGGTCATCTGATTAAAGGAGAACAACCTTGCCCATAAGTGCACGTGCTTCAGCGCTCATGTTATTGCTCGGCACGCTCTGCGCCGCGTCGGCGCCAGCGGCAGCCGCCGCAGAGGTTGCGTTAGGCAAAGATCTCACCTCCGTCATCCTGCTGCTGGGCCTGCCGTGCGGCCAGGTCGCCAGTGCCCAGCAACAAGCGGAGAACGATTACATCGCGCTATGCACTGACGGCAATCGTTATCGGGTTTTCGTGAATGCAGAGGGCCGCGTGGTCGCCGAGAAACAAGATCATTGAGGGTCCATAAGCCAGAAATGAAGGTGCTATCGAGCATTCATAAGGTTATCCAGGCCTACTGTGAATCCCGCGCTGCCGCCAAATGTTCGCTGAACAATCCTCGTCTATACGATAGGCCGCGAACAGCCCTGTCGCGAACTCCCTTGCGTTTCATCCGCAACGCCCACTATTCTCGTTAGACGATGGCAAGTTCCGAGGAGAGCGGTATGGCAGTGCAGGCCTGGCAGACACCCACGCCGGTTGATTACGGTTCGGAGCAAGCAGCAATGGCTGCCTATCTGCGCGCTGGCGAAGCGCGCGCACGCACGCTCGGTAATCGTGGCCCAATTCGCTTCAACGCCGATGGCAGCCTCACGGCGGAGATTGTGGAAGCGTACTGGCGGGTTGGGTTCTACGTCTTTACCGGCGTACTCGGCGCTGACGAACTCGCCGACATCGAAGCCGATATCGTTTCAATTCTTGAGCGCGCGCCAATCACAGAGGGTGCCCCATTCGACGCTCAGGGTCGTCCGGCCCTGGGGGCTGACTGTGCCGCGCCGACGCTTTTCTGGTCGCGACCGTTGGGCGATCCCTGGGGCGGCACAGACGCCGCCAACGGTCGCCACCCCGCGCGCATGTTTGAGCCGACGCCGCCTGCACATGCACCGGACAAGGTGCTCACCTTGATCCTGGGTTCGTTGCAATTTTCCGAGGCCTGCCTGCGCGTGTACGGGCATCCGCAATTGCTCGCGGTCGCGGCCGCCATTAATGGCGCCGATTTCACGCCGTTCAATGAAGCGCTGTTTATCAAGCAGCCCGGCCTCGGTGCCTCGGTCGCCTGGCACCAGGATGGTGTTACGCATTGGGATTCCCCGCTGTTTGACCAGGGCTCACATGGCTTCAACTTCATGGGCCAGCTCTACGGCTGCACGGCAGCCAATGGGGTGTGGGTCGTCCCGGGTTCGCACAAACGTGGCAAGCTTGATATCAAGGCCCTGGTTGAAGCTGCCGGTTCAGATCGATTGCCAGCTGCGGTGCCGATGATTGCGGACCCAGGTGACGTAATAATTTGCAACCGTCAAACACTGCATGGCTCATTTGCGAATACCAGTGCGCGACCACGCGTGACTGTCAATTTCGGTTTCCACCGCCGGGCGTCGGTGCTGGGGGTGACGGCTGGTGGTGTCCACAATGCACGGGCTACTTATGACGACACGCGCATCCACGCGCGCTCGCGTGTGATTGGTCTGGCCATCGATGCACGACGGCAGCGTTTCCCGCACGAAACATCGTTTGTGTACCAACCCTTTGTCGGCCGGGCAGATGACTACCCCTGGAACGATGCTGCGCGCGCGAGTCTCAAGGATTACAACTTATTGGATTTGAGTATTTAAGGAAAACAACCATGGCTAGCGTCGCAGAAATCGAAACCCTCATCGCACGTCAGCAGATTGCAGACGTGATCTATCGTTACGCGCGCGGGATCGATCGCCTGGACTTTGATCTCGTGCGCAGCTGCTACCACCCTGATGCATATGATGATCACGGTTCCTTTGCCGGTAATGTCGAGGGCTTTATCGCGGCGGCGAGCGCATTTCTACCGCGCTGGACTGCCACTCAGCATTTCATGGGCAATATGCTGATTGAAATCGAAGGTGATTGCGCGCGGGCTGAAACTTACGCGGTGGCGTACCACCGCCGAGAAGACGCCGAAGGTAACGGCAAGGATGATGTCATGGGCCTGCGCTACGTTGATCGCTTTGAGAAGCGGGGCGCGTGGAAGATCGCCCACCGCGTAGTCGCCAACGAATGGCGACGGGTGGATCAAGTGGTCGGCGCGCGCGGACGTGGCGCAGTTGGGGTTTGGGGACGGCGCGACGGCGAGGATGTCTTGCACTGGATTATGGGCGCGAAACCACCGGTTGCCAATTCGCCGGGACAGCCAACCCCATAGCCCGCATCCTCATTTCCGGCTACAGTTCGCCCCTCCAATGGTGGCCGTGCCGGTCCCCTCGCGACGTAAGACTGTGAACCCCGTCAGGCCCGGAAGGGAGCAGCGGTAACGGTGACTGCGGGTGCCGGGGTGTGGCTGGCATGGCCGCCGCTCCATTCATTCGTATGTCTTATGATCCAATGACCTATCAAGTTCTGGCGCGCAAATGGCGCCCGCGCGATTTCAGCCAGATGGTCGGTCAGGGCCATGTGTTGCGCGCGCTGATCAATGCGCTGGACAGCCAGCGGCTGCATCACGCCTATTTATTTACCGGCACGCGCGGGGTGGGCAAAACGTCGATCGCGCGTGTGCTGGCCAAAGCGCTGAATTGTGAGACTGGCATCAGCAGCACGCCCTGTGGCCAGTGCAGCGCCTGCCGGGAGGTCGATGAAGGGCGTTTCGTCGATTTGATTGAAGTTGACGCGGCTTCGCGTACCAAAGTGGATGAGACCCGCGAGTTGCTGGACAACGTCCAGTACGCGCCGGCGCGTGGCCGCTTCAAGGTCTATCTGATCGACGAAGTCCACATGTTCTCGAATCATTCTTTTAACGCGCTGCTCAAAACCCTCGAAGAGCCACCGCCGCACGTTAAGTTTTTATTGGCCACCACCGATCCCAAACGGCTGCCGATCACAATTCTGTCGCGTTGCCTGCAGTTCAATCTCAAACGACTCGGTGCGGAACTTATCGAAGCGCAACTGCAGCGGATCATGGTGGCCGAGCAAATGAGTGTCGAGCCTGGTGCGCTCAGTCTGATTGCGGCAGCGGCCGATGGCAGCATGCGCGATTCACTGAGCCTGCTCGATCAGGCGATTGCGTTCACCGGCGGCGCGCTCAATCTGCGCGAAGTCGCGAGCATGCTGGGCACTGTTGGCACTGAACAAGTGATGCCGCTGCTGCACGCGCTGGCGGCTGGCGATGGCCGAGGCCTCATTGCCAGTGCGCGCGAGCTGGCGGAATTTGCGCCGGATTTCGCCCAGATATTGGGTGAGGTGCTGTCCGTCTTGCGGCGGGTGGCGATCTACCAGGTGCTTGGCGCCGAGGCGGCTACCCTGGATGAAAGCGATGCGATTAGAGCGCTCGCGAGTAATATCAGTCCCGAAGATTGCCAGCTGTATTATCAACTGGGCTTGCTCGGTCGGCGCGATTTGCCACTGGCCCCCGAGCCGCAGATCGGGTTCGAGATGGCGCTACTGCGCATGCTCGCGTTCAAGCCAGAGGATTCGCCGGCGACGATGCCCGCGCCACGTGTGCCAGCCGCAGCGGCGTCGGTGCCGCGAAGTGAACCGCCAAAAGCCACGCCGCCGAGAACTGCGGCCTTGCTCCGACCGGAGGCTGTGCGCACCACTGCGGAGATTCCAGCGCCGGTCCTGCCGTCAGCAACAGCCAGCTCAGCGCTAGATTGGACGGCGACCGTGGCGCGCCTTGAAACGACTGGCCTGGTGCGTGAACTTGCGCGGCATTGCGCGCTGCAGAGTTTTGACGGTCGCGTGATTGAACTTGCGCTGACACCGCAGTCCGAGAATCTACGCAGTGAACGCCAGGTCAAAGGACTCGAAACTGCGCTACGCCAGGTCCTGCAGCAGGAGGTTGTGGTGCGCTTCGCGGCGCCGGGATCGCCACCCGGATTGACCACCCCCGCGCAGCAATTGTCGGCAGCCGACGCGGCGCGACAGGCGGCAGCCACCCGGCAAATAGAAGAAGATCCCCACATTCAATCTTTGCAGCAACAATTCGGCGCGATCATCGAACGGGTGATTCCGCAGGACGAGTGAGGCACGCTATGAAAGGACCTTTAGGCAATTTGATGAAACAGGCGCAGCGCATGCAGGAGGACTTGCAGCGTGCGCAGGAAGAGATCGCGGCGCAGGAAGTGACGGGCGAAGCAGGCGCGGGCCTGGTCAAAGTCACCATGAACGGCCGCCACGATGTGAAGGCCGTGAAGATCGCCCCGGAGCTGCTGCAAGACGACGTGACGATGCTGGAGGATTTGTTGGCAGCAGCGGTCAACGATGCCGTGCGCAAGGTGGAGCGCTTCAGCACCGAAAAAATGGCCGGTATGACGCAGGGCCTCAACCTCCCGGCAGGTTTCAAGCTTCCGTTCTAGTCCATGACCACCGAGGTGCTCAAAGACTTGGTCAAGGCGCTGCAATGTCTGCCGGGCATTGGCCCGAAATCCGCGCAGCGCGCTGCGTTTCATCTACTGGAACGCAATCGCGATGGCGCGCGCAAACTGGCGCGTGCGCTGGAGGATGCGATGAACCGCATTGGGCATTGCGAGCTGTGCCGGACTTTCAGCGAGCACCCGCGTTGCCGAATCTGCGAATCGAACGCGCGCGATCCCAGCGTGCTCTGTGTGGTGGAGTCGCCGCTGGATGTGGCGGCAATTGAGCATGCGTTGGATTTTAAAGGACGCTATTTCGTGTTGCTCGGGCGGCTCTCGCCGATCGATGGGATCTCGCCGGAGAGCTTGCGCCTGGACTTATTGGAAGCGCGCCTGGCCACTGGCGAAGTGACTGAATTGATCGTGGCCACTGGCACTACCATGGAAGGTGAGGCGACTGCGCACTACCTCAGGCAGCTGGCACGTCAGGCTGGCGTCACCGCCACGCGGATTGCCTACGGGGTGCCGATTGGGGGCGAACTCGAGTATGTCGACAGTTCGACTTTATCGCTGGCGATCCAGAGCCGTCGCGAATACTAAAGGGCACCCAAAACGCCGCGCGGTCCGCCGTGGGTAGGATACCTAGATGATTTTTTCGCCTGACAATTTGCTGTGGATCGATCTTGAAATGACCGGGCTTGAGCCCGCGCGCGACACCATCATTGAAATCGCGACCATCGTGACCGATGTGCATCTCACGCAGGCGATCGAAGGACCGGCGATTGCGATTCATCAGCCGGAAGTAGTGCTCGCGATGATGGACGAGTGGAATACCCAGCACCATGGCCAGTCCGGCCTGACCGCCCGCGTGCGCGCGAGTTCCACGCGGATGTTGGAGGCGGAAGAACTCACGTTGGCTTTCCTTGCGCAGTATGTGCCGCCAAGGACGTCGCCAATGTGCGGTAATAGCGTGGGCCAGGATCGCAGATTCCTCTACCGCTATATGCCGCGCCTGGCGGAGTTCTTTCACTACCGCAATCTTGACGTGAGCACCGTGAAGGAACTGCAATTGCGCTGGGCCAAACACTTGCCTGCGTTTACCAAAAATTCCAGCCACCTGGCATTGGACGACATTCGCGCCTCGATCGCCGAACTCAAACACTACCGCAGCACCTTTCTGCGCGTGTCCGAATGATCCTGTGCATGACTCACTAGCCGCGCTGTACGACGTGGCGGGTGTGCGCCTGTTGGAGCACCGTGGCTGTGCGGCGAGTGGGATCGCGAGCCTTGAACTGATGGAGCGGGCGGGTGCCGCAGCCTATCGCGCACTGCGCGCGCACTGGCCCCGCGTTACGCGAATTGCGGTGGTGTGCGGCGCTGGCAATAACGGCGGTGACGGCTATGTGTTGGCGCGCTTGGCGCACGTGGATCGCTTGAGCGTAACCGTGATCCAAGTAGGGACACCAGCGGTGCAGGGCGATGCAGCGCAGGCCTGGCAGCGCTTGCAAGCGCACCAAATCCCGGTGACTCAAGATCTCGCCTTGCTGGCTAGCGCCGAGCTGGTAGTCGATGCCGTTTTCGGTATCGGCCTGAATCGTGCGCCCGCAGGCCTGCCGCGCGCGGCGCTTGAGGCCATCAATGCCGCAACCTGTCCGCGCTTCAGTCTCGACGTGCCGTCGGGTTTGAATGCGGACACCGGGCAGGTGTTCGGGGTGGCGGTCCACGCCGATCTCACGCTTACTTTCATCGCGAATAAAATCGGGTTGGTGACCGGCGCGGCGCGCGATTTCGTCGGCGTAATTGAGGTCGCGACGCTCGAAATTCCCAGCGCAGTGTTGGCAAGTGTGCCGCCGCGCGCGCGCTGGGGTGGTTGGACCGAATGGCGTCAGAGCCTCGCGCCGCGCGCGCGAACGGCGCATAAAGGTGACCACGGGCATGTGTTGATCGTCGGTGGCGCGCCGGGCATGGGTGGCGCGGTCCGCTTAGCGGCTGAAGCTGCGTTACGTAGCGGTGCCGGCCTGGTAAGTGTGGCTGTATCTCCGGAAGTAGCGCACATATTAAATGTTGGTCGCCCTGAGATTATGTCGCATGCGGTGCACACGCCGAGCGATCTCTCACCCTTGGTGGCGCGCGCGACAGTGATCGCGCTAGGACCGGGTTTGGGCCAATCCCCTTGGGCGGTCGGCATGTGGGCAGCGCTGCGCGATTGCGCGCAGCCGCTGGTACTTGACGCCGATGCGCTGAATCTCCTGGCGCGTG
>CAMATU010000234.1 GCA_945861225.1 Klebsiella pneumoniae | reverse complement strand
ACAATCGTCGGATGACGCTAACGCTTATCCTACCTATGGGTACTGGATTGGCGCATCCGCTCGCAACGACAGTGCCAATAGCGTGCGGCAGGTTTCACCGTGCCGCCAACATCGCCTCAATGTGCCCATGAAAGCGCCGCAGGTGATGCTCGAGGCGTCCTAAGACGAATTCCTCGTTCGCGCCGGATTGCACGCCTTGCTGAATCTGTTCGGAGATGAAGAGATCCTCTGCCCCAAACACCCCCTCATCGATCATCGCGAAGTTGCGCTCATAGTGCGCGCGCTCTTTGTCACTGCGGGGATCCTGCGGAATGAATAGGGTATGCACGAACAGAATTTCGTCTGGGGCGGTGGGGAACATTCCCATATGACTGGTGGAGTCTGGATGATAGATGAGCAGCGAATTGGGGAAGATCGCGTGCGTCAACGTGGCGTGATTGCGTACGTCCCATTCTTGCGCGGGGAGGCCGCGCGCGTCAGGCAGTCGATCACGGCCAACCAGCAGACGCGAATGCCGACCAACCCCTTCGCCGGCAGATTTAATGTCTAAAAAGAACGGGGCGATAGTCTGCGCGTGCAGGCGCTTGATGTGGTACACCTCGTGGAAGGCATCCATCACCAATTTCCAATTGGTCTTGCGGCGGCGGGCATGCTGACGAAAGAATCGATGTGATCCGAGATCGAGCGTCGCGAGATCGTCGTCGATGCCGCCAAGAAATCCTGCCATGTCGAGCGCGTCGGGCGCGGTCAACGTCTGCGGGTCGAGGAGCGCCCAGATCAGGCCGTGTCGCACAGTCGCCGGCAGCCGCCGCAGGTGGCGCGTGGCCTTATCCAGCGAGGGGAATGCCGCGGGATTTGGCACCACACGCAGCGCGCCGTTGAGATCGTAAGTCCAGGCGTGATACGGACAGGACAGGGTACTTTGTTGGCAGACCGTGTCCTGCCCGGCGAGCAGACGAGCGCCACGATGACGACACACATTCAGGAAGACGTTGAGTGCGCCTTGACGATCACGCACTAAAAGTAGGGGCAGGCCGAGCAAATCACGGGCTAGCATGCTGCCTGGCTCGCGCAATTGGTCCGCATGCCCGAGACAGAGTGGCAGGCGGCGAAATATTCGCTCAACTTCCTGGCGGTGGATTGCGGGATCAAAATAGATCGCCGGATCCAACGTGCTCTCGCTAGCATCCCATTCGACGCTTTCACGCAGCGCCATTTCATCCAGCATGCGCTGGAAGAGCTTGGTCAGCGGCGGGTTCATCGGCTTATTCTGTGACGTCGCGAGGGGCGTGTGCATGACGATTCCTGCATTGGCCGCATAACGCGGGGCTAGCTGCAGTCGATTGTACCGGTGACGAGCCAGGCGCGGCGAGTGCTAGGCGTCTAGCACTCGCGCTCGCGCGGATGCCAAGCGGCATGCTCCTTCGACTAGACTTGTCCGATGGCACACGCAGCCACAACGCTACGATCGATCTCCTTCACGCAACACAGAGTGGAATCCATGACAGAACATACAGCCCAACCACTAGGCGTGGTGCTCTCTACCGTCACCGACGCCGCACTCAGCGAACTCGTGGAACTCGGCCAACTGGCGGAAACCCTCGGCTACGCGGCGGTGTTGGTCAACGAGGGGCGAGGTGATGCGCTGGCGGCAAGTCAGGCGATCGCAGCCGCAACCCACCGGATACTGGTCGGTACCAACATCGCGAACATCTATTTTCGGCATCCATTTCTGTGCGCTGCCACTGCGCGCACGATCGCGGAAGTCTCCGGCGGACGCTTGTTGTTGGGGCTTGGCATGAGCCATCGCGCGCTGCTCGCGTCGCTCGGGATTGAGATGGGTGATGCGCGACAAGTACTCCGTCACTATGTGGAGTTCGTCAAGAATGCGCTCGCCGGCAAAGTCACGCAGGGCTTCTTGAATCCGCCAGCCGCTCCGCATTTTGTGCCGGTCTATGTCGCGGGCAATACGATCGAAAGCGCAGCGGTGGCAGGGGCGCTCGGTGATGGGCTCATGCCATTTCTGTCGCCGCTTAGTTATCTCCCCACCTTGATGAGGGCCGCGCACACGGCCGCTACCGAAGCCGGCCGCGATCTCACACACTTTGGCTGCTGCCTAAGCATCCCGACTTTTGTGAGTGAGGATGAAGACGCGGCACGCTCGGCCGCGCGCTACAACCTGGCCTTCTTCGCACAGCTGCCAAACTATCGCCGGCAATGGCGACGCGCGGGCTACGGAACGGCGATGGACGCGGTGCAGGAAACCTGGCGCAGTGGTCAACGACGCGACGCTGCGCGCCAGATCCCGGATGAACTGGTGGAGGAGGTCTGCGTGTTCGGCGCGCCCGCACGCTGTAAGGTCCAGCTCGCCGCGTTTCGCGCCGCCGGTGCCTCGCTCCCCGTGCTGGCGGTAAGTCCAGTGAATGAGGATCGCCTGAGCGCGACGCGAAAAGCCCTGGCCGCACTGGCGCCGGACACGCTGGGCGCTTTTGTTGGCTGACGTTAACTGGATGATGCAGTGGACCTCAAACTAGAACGACTCCTCGATTTGCATGAACCTGCGGCTGCTGGACGGCCCACGTACCTGAGCGCGGCGAGTGGCCTGGTGCGCCTTGGCGCGCACCTCTACGTGGTGGCGGACGACGAGCATCACCTGGGCGTGTTTCCAGTCGCGGCCCACACGCCAGGTGTGTTGCGGCGGTTACTCGCGGGCGATCTTCCGGTCAAACCGCGCGCGCGGAAAAAAGCCAAGCCGGATCTCGAAGCACTGGTGCATCTTCCGGCCTTCGAGCACTACCCCCATGGTGCCTTGTTCGCAATGGGCTCAGGCTCAAAAGCGCAGCGCCAAACGGGCGCACTGCTCAGGTTGAATCCGCAACTTGAAATCGAGGGTGCACCACGGCTTATTGATCTCGGACCGTTGCATGCCGTACTCGCCGATGAGTTTGCGGATCTCAATATAGAGGGGGCAGTGATCGTCGAAGATTCTTTGCGACTGCTGCAGCGAGGCAACAAGGGGCATAGGGTAAATGCGGTGATCGAAATCGAACTGTCT
Source organism: Klebsiella pneumoniae (assembly GCA_945861225.1). GTDB lineage: Bacteria > Pseudomonadota > Gammaproteobacteria > CAIKBL01. Next base: position 3,911 of record CAMATU010000234.1, on the reverse strand, counting down.
GCAGTCCTCGCGGCCTTGACTCGTGGGGACGCGCTCAGCGCGATGCCGTTACGTCGGATCCAGTGTTATGACTTAGGCGAGTGCGGCGGGGTGCCGTTGGGCTTTACCGATGCCGCAACCCTGCCGGGCGGTGAATTGATTTTTACGGCGGTGGCGGAAAACACCGCAGACAGTTATCGCGACGGCGAGTGCGCGGGCGCTGCGCTCGGTTTGCTGGACAGTCAGCGGCAATTGCAGCGGATTGACCTGCTCGCCGTCGCGCGCAAGCTGGAAGGGATCACCGCCTGGTCAACGGCTCAGGGCGTGGAGTTCCTGGCGGTGACCGATGCGGATGATGAGACCGTGCCTGCGCAATTGTGGTCGGGGCAGTTCGCGCGTTGAGCGAGCTATCTCCGCGCACTATTCGTCCGGTCCATTATTGGCGATGCGCCACATATAAAGCGCTAGGAAAGAGCGATGGGGTGCGAATAACTCGGCGCCCGTATGCACGTCATACTTTGGGTGACCATCCACATAGCGCTCGAAAGTCTTACGCACCGCGAGATCGCCCAGCGGCCAGATATCCGGCTCACGAAAAAAGAACATGGAGACCATGTCGGCGGTCCACGGACCGATGCCTCTTAGCTGCGTGAGCGCCTCGTTACGCGCCACCGCGGGTAGGCGGGCGAGGTGCCGACTGTTCAAAACCCCCTCCACGTCCGAAGTCCGCAGCGCGACCAGTGCCTTGGCCTTGTTTTGTGACAAGCCACAGGCGCGCAACTCGGTGAGATTAGCCTCGGTACAGAAATCGAGTACTCGCGCTTCCTCACTGGCAGCGCTTTCAACGCGGGTCCAGATCGTTTTGGCGGCCAAGGTGGAAAGCTGCTGACCAACGATGATGCGCGCGAGATGTTCCGCGAGATCCTTGGTGCGCCGTCGCTGGTAGCCGATGGGGCCGATAGTCTCCAGGGCAGTCGCGAGGGCGCGGGATACGCGGCGTGCGGCGCGCAGGAAGTCTTGATGGCGTTCAGGGGTGAGTTGCTGCATGGTGGGTCACGGCGTTAAGTCGGTGAGATGATAGCGTGCCAACGGGCGCCGCGATCATGCCGGTTCAACTCTTGCGTAAAGCCAGTAGAATGGAACCATTGACCCGCCAGCGGCGGGGCCTGAAGCAGCAGCCAAAGTATCAGCAATAGGAGCGAGCATCATGGGTTGGCACCGAAATATTCTGCGTGTGAATCTAACCACAGGCACCTGCAAGCACGAACCCCTGAACATGACCTGGGCCCAGCAATATCTTGGTTCACGTGGACTGGCCACGAAGTACCTGATGGAGGAGATCGATCCGAAAGTGGATCCGCTATCTCCCGACAACAAACTCATCATTGCCACGGGGCCACTTACCGGCACCATCGCCTCCACCGGCGGTCGGTGGACAGCGGTGACCAAGGGCGCGCTGACTGGCGCCATTGCGAGTTCGAATTCGGGCGGCCAGTTCGGTGGCGAGCTCAAGATGGCAGGCTACGACATGATCATCCTGGAGGGCCGCTCGCCGACGCCGGTTTATCTGTACATCCAGGACGACGACGTCCAGCTACTTTCCGCCGAAGGTCTGTGGGGCAAGTCGGTGTGGGAAATCGAGCCCGCGATCAAGCATAAGCATCAAGATCCCTTAATCCGTATCGCGTCGATTGGGCAAGCCGGCGAGTACGGCAACCGCTATGCGTGTATCGTCAATGACTTGCACCGCGCAGCGGGTCGTTCAGGCGTCGGCACCGTGATGGGCTCGAAGCAGCTGAAGGCCATAGCGGTTCGCGGCACCAAGGGCGTTAAACCCCACGATGCCGAAAAATTTCTGGAAGCCGTAAAGGTCGCGACTGCGGCGCTGGCCAAGAACAAGGGCCGCAAAGGCATGACCTCGGATGGCACGATTGCAATGATGGACGTGACGGGTGCGTTCGGCGCGCTGCCCACGCGTAACAATCAGCAGGTGCAATTTGAAGGCGCGGGCAAGCTGAACGCGAAGAGCATGAAAGCGGCTAATGAAAACGGGCACGTGAATTTGATCCAGAACGGAGCGTGCTTCTCCTGCACCATCGGCTGCGGCCGCATCTCGCATATCGATCCCAAGCATTTTTCAGTTAAAGACAAACCGCAATACCAGAAAGCGTCCGGCGGCCTGGAGTATGAAACGGCGTATGCGCTCGGCTCGGCGGTCGGCGTCGATGACATGGACGCGGCGACCTATGCGGGCTTCCTGTGCAACGAATACGGTATGGATCCAATTTCGTTTGGTGGCACGTTGGCTGCCGCGATGGAGCTCTATGAAGTCGGCGCGATCACCAAAGAAACGACTGGCGGGGTTGAATTGACCTGGGGCAATGCAGCAGCACTGTGTTTGATGGCGGAGCTGGCGGGTAAGGGCGAAGGCTTTGGGCGCGACCTGGGCTTGGGTTCGAAACGCCTCACTGAAAAATATGGTCGCCCGGAATTATCGATGGCCGTGAAAGGCCAGGAATTTGCGGCCTACGACGGCCGCGCGATGCAGGGCATGGGGCTCGGTTATGCGACCAGCAATCGCGGCGCCTGCCACCTGCGGGCCAATCCCTACGGCAGCGATTTCACCACTCAAGAACTCGCGGAGAAACCTGCAGTGGTGCGTACCTCGCAGGATCTGATCTCGGCGATTGATGCGACCGGATTGTGCTTGTTTACGCTGCATTCGGGTGCCGTTCCGGAACATTATGCGGCGCAGATTGATGGTGCCTGTGAAGGGGATTGGGATGTTGCACGCCTGACCGAAACGGGCGAGCGGATTTGGAACCTCGAGCGCCAGTTCAATTTGGCGGCCGGCTTAACCACGAAGGACGATACGCTGCCGAAGCGAATCCTGGAGGAGCCGGCGCCAAGTGGGGTGGCCAAAGGGCAGGTCAGCGGACTCAAGACCATGCTGCCCGAGTACTACCAGCAGCGCGGTTGGACCGCAGACGGCCGCCCGACGGCAGAAACTTTGGCGCGGCTGGGCATGGGTTAGCGGTCATCGCGCCTAAAGGCGCTCCTACATACAGGTGAAGACAGTCCCAAGTAGGAGCGGCTTCAGCCGCGATTCGTCGCGAAACACCAGTCGCCGAGTTAATCCTTTTCATGCGCGTGAATATCAAACTGCTCGGTTGGATGCGCGAATTCCTGGCGGACGGCATCGCGCACTTCGACGATCAGGATTTCGAGCTCCCTGCCGGCTTTACACTCGCAGATCTGATCGCCAAATTTGGCTTTGCAAGCGAGTCGCCGTTCATGGTGATGTGCAATGGGAACCGCGTGCTCGACGCGGCATTCGCGGTCACTTCGTTGGAGGAGGGCGATCAGATTTTATTCGTCCCTCCATTGAAGGGCGGCTAGCGCCAACGATCCTACGGCGTCACCGGTACCGCGCTGGAATGATCTCCAATTGGCTGTGCAAACGCATCGCGTGTAAGGGCTTCCAGATTGTCGCCGGTCAGGCTTTGCAAAAGCGCGCGTAACTCGTCGAGCTCGGTAACGCTCAGCTGCAACGGCCGCAGACGCGCATCCAGGCCCTCATTGCGAATCCCGCCGGCGTTGTAGAAAGTCAGCACCTCGTCCAGGGTTGCGAATGATCCATCGTGCATATAGGGCGCGGTCTGAGCAATATTGCGCAGGGTCGGCGTTTTATAGCGCCAACGATCAACGGGATCCAGGGTCACTTCGTAACGCCCCAAATCGTTGGCGGCTGTGTCACTCGTGGCGACTGCACTCGGCGCGATGGCGAGCACCAAGCCGGGTTCCGCGGTAATTGTCGTGGGTGGCTTTCGCCACATCGCGCGCGCATACCCGATACCCGTATTGTGTAATTTTTGATCCGTAAACAGCGCATCCCGGGTGCCTACTGTATGACAACCGCTGCAACCTGCTTT
>CAMATU010000233.1 GCA_945861225.1 Klebsiella pneumoniae | reverse complement strand
GTTCGGCGAGCAAGACGTCGAGCGCTTTGACCGCCAGGTCGGACAGAATGCTGAGCAATTCGTCGACCACGACGGCACTGAAACGGCGGATGAAAGTACGCGACGCTTCATTGCGCATGCGGGTGGTGGCGTCGCCGTAGGCGCACAATACGCCGGGTCCGCGCGGAATGATCGCGGGCCAGGCGCCGGTGAGTCGGGCCAGCGCATTGGCGTGCAATGGGCCCGCGCCGCCGAAGCCCATCAGCGCGAAATCGCGCGGGTCATAGCCTTGTTCGACCGAGATCAGGCGCAACGCGCCGAACATATTTTCATTGACGATGTCGATGATCCCGGCCGCAGCCTCTTCCAGACTGAGTCCCATCGCATCCGCGATTTTCTGTACGGCGCGTTCGGCACGCGCGCGATCGATCTGCATATCACCGCCGAGCAGTGCGTGCGCAGGCAAATAGCCGAGCACGATATTGGCGTCGGTCACGGTGGGCTCCTCACCACCCTTGCCATAGGCCGCGGGACCCGGCACCGCCCCGGCGCTCTGGGGGCCCACGCGCAACGCGCCGGTCAGTTCGGGAACGCGCGCGATCGAGCCGCCGCCTGCGCCGACCGTCCGCACATCCACCGACGAGGCACGCACGACCACATCGCCGACGCGGGTCTCGCGCCGCAGGTGCGCCTCGCCGTTCTCGATTAAGGCAACGTCGGTCGATGTGCCGCCCATGTCGAACGTCATGATGCTGGGAAAGCCCGCCTGCAGCGCCGCCCAGATCGCACCTGAGACCCCACCGGCCGGCCCACTCATCAACAGATTCACGGGGTAGTTGACCGCCGCCCGCGACGCCGCGAGTCCGCCATCCGACTTCAGGATGCCAAGCTTCACGCCACCCATCGTGCGATCGAGTTCAGTCTGCAGATTATCGATGTAACGCCCGACCACTGGGCGTACGTAGGAATTCACAACGGTGGTAATCGCCCGCTCGTATTCCTGCATTTCGGGGACCACTTCGCAGGACAGGGATACCGGCACACCCGGCAGTTCTTCAGTCAGGATTTCCCGGATGCGTTGCTCATGTGCGCCATTCGCGAACGAATTTATTAGCGCGACCGTAATCGCCTCAACCTGCGCGTCGCGCAGGATCGGAATGACGCCTCGCAGAGCAGCTTCATCGAGCGGCGTGACGATCTCGCCCTGTGCGCTGATGCGCTCCTGTGCCTCGAGCGTCCACTTGAGTGGCGCGAGCGGTCGCGGTTTCTGAAAGATCACCCACCCGCCGAGACCACCGGGAACGAACGAGCGACCGATATGCAGCACCTGGCGATAGCCCTGGGTGGTAATGAAGCCGACTTTGGCGCCATTGCCAGTGAGGACCGCGTTGGTCGCGACCGTGGTGCCGTGCATCACATGCGTGATCTCGCGCCGGTCCACCTGTGACTGGCGGCAGATCCTGGTTATCCCCGCGAACACTGCGCGCGACGGATCGTCAGGCGTCGAGGGCACCTTAGCCGTGAAGATCTCGCCATCCGACTCGCGCAGCAGGATCAAATCGGTGAACGTGCCGCCAACATCCACCCCCAGCCGATACGCCATACGCAAACCCTCCGAACGCCGACGAGGAACAACGAAAGCCGCCAATCCTCCGGCTCACGAGTGTAGTGCATTCAAGGCAGTGGAGATAACGCTTCGGCAATAAAGATTGACGGCTGGATCCCGCCCTGCGCGTGCTGACGCCGATGCCGAACTGCATGAGGATGCCCCTGTTGATGGTGTGGGAGCGTGGAGTAGCCGCCACGCGCGCGACGCCAACCTAACCATATTCGTCAAGACAAGCCGGTCAGGGTAGCAAGACACAGCCCTAGCGCTGAGCGACCATCCCAGCGAAGACGCGGCGCCATTCGTCGGCGGCGACTTCGGGAGAGTAGAGGGTGACCGACACCGAGCATGCCGTGCCGCGTCTCGATTCTGTCCGGAAGGACCGTTATGGTGCCCGCATGCGGTCATGTCGGGCGGCAGCGATGAACATAAAGAGTTGCAACTAGAAACGGGGGCTGAACGGATGCTGTGGCAGCGTGAGGTGCAGTTTTACGAAGACCATGGGCGGGTGATTCACGTGGCGCTGCCGGAAGGGTACGGATCGCGCGCCAAACCCTACCCCACATTGATATGCCTGGATGCGCAATGGACCTTTGGCACCGTCTGTGATGCGGCGCTAAACCTGGGCTTGGCCCGCCTGCTGCCGCGGGTGATCGTGATCGGGGTGGGGTGGAGCAGCACCGTCACCAAAGAGGTGGTGCACGCCCGGGCCGCGTCCTACACGCCCACCTCAGCCCCCCTTCCGGCTTACGTGGCGCGCAACTTGGCGGATGCTCCGGTGTTCGGCGGTGCGCCGGAGTTCCAGCGCTGGCTGCTCGATGAGGCGCTGCCGGCGTTGCAGACCACCTATCGGATCGATACCGCGCAACAAACACTGATCGGCCATTCGTTGTCGGGACTCTTCGGGCTCTACACGCTGTTTACCAGACCTCAAGCATTCACGCGATGGCTGTTCGCGAGCCCCTCCTCGTGGTGGGACAAGCGGATCATCTTCGACTACGAGGCACGCAACCGGATACTGGGACCTGTGCCCAAAGGCAGGGTGTTCCTCTCGGTGGGCGCAGAGGAGCGCCGGGTGGGCGAGATCCCCATGCTCGCCAACACTGAAATGCTCCATGCGCGGCTGGCCGAGAGGTGCTGTGATGACTTCGATACCACCCTCGCCATCCTCGACGGTGAACTTCATCATTCCACTATCCCGGCGGCCGTGAGTCGCGGGCTCCGTTGGCTTTATCGGTGAACTTGCTGCCACCGTCGGCAATGGATTGGCCTCATCGAATTAATCCAAGCGAGCTGGCATCCCTGGGAGAATCAACTCGCAGGACGGTACTGGCGCTGCTCGATTGCTGCCTCTCGAAAGTGACAAAGCTGACGCTGCGGGCTTTGTGCTCTAACCCGTGACGGTAACTTCCAAAAACGACCGCCAGATCCGAAAAAATTCCGGTCAAAGCGCCCATAGGTTGCCGCGTACCCATCAAGCGGTTCGATTAAGAGATAATCGGTCGAATTAGGCAGGTTGGGGCACACATGAGCTTTATCGCAAAATTACAGCGTGCCCGCGAAGTGCTGGAGCAGCAGCAGCGGCTGTCGGTCCGCGCTCTCGCTCGAGAGATAGAACTGAGCGGCGACGAACTGGACGAGTTGGTCGCTGAGCTCGTAGAGGTTCTGCAAGTTGCGCATTGTGACGGCACCGTACTTACCTGGGACGACGCAGCGTCGAGCCCGCTGGCTCCAGCCCGAACTACCTCAGCTGCGCGCGAGCCGCTCAGCTATACGCCCAGGCACTTGGCCGACAAGATCCTGCAGTCCAAATCCGCGCTTGAAGGCGAGCGCAAGCAGGTCACGGTGCTGTTCGCCGACATCCAGGGCTCGATGCAGCTCGCAAGCCAGCTCGATCCTGAGCAATGGCATGCGCTGCTCGAACGCTACTTTGCGATCCTGGCTGATGCCATCCATCGCTTCGAAGGCACCGTCAATCAATACACCGGCGACGGCATCATGGCGTTGTTCGGCGCACCCATCGCTCACGAAGACCACGCCCAGCGCGCATGTTATGCGGCACTTCAAGGGCGTGATCAATTGCGCGTTTTCGCGGACGAGCTTCGTCTCACGCAGGGGATCAATTTGAGTTTCCGGATTGGGCTCAACTCGGGTGACGTGGTAGTCGGCAAGATTGGCGACGATCTGCGCATGGATTACACCGCGCAGGGGGCAACGGTTGGTACTGCGCAACGCATCGAACAACTTGCCGCGCCGGGACACGTGTATCTGAGTGGTGCGACCGAGCGTCTGGTCGCGGGTTACTTCCAACTGCGGCCGATGGGAATGGCCGAATTGAAAGGGCTGACTACGGCGGTGCCGCTGTTCGAACTCGAAGGCACGGGTACTTCGCGGACCCGGCTCGAGGTTGCCATCAGCCGGGGACTGTCACGGTTTGTTGGCCGTACGGCCGAAATGCAGACCTTAGAGGCGGCACTGGCGCGAGCACAGAGCGGCCACGGCCAGGTGATCGGGATCGTGGGTGAGCCGGGGCTGGGTAAGAGTCGTCTGTGTTTCGAATTCGTCGAACATTGCCGGCGCCAGGGCTTACCGGTGTTCGAAGCGCATTGCCCGGCTCATGGCAAGAATATCCCCTATCTCCCGATCCTGGAGTTGTTTCGTCATTACTTCGGAATCAACCTTGAGGACGATGCACAGGCATCAAGGCAACGGATCGCCGGCGCACTGGTGCTGCTCGACCCGGCGTTGCACGAGACTTTGCCTGTTCTGTTTGAATTCATGGGTGTCGGTGATCCGAAGCGCCCTCCGCCATCGATGGATCCAGAGGCGAAGCAACGTCAACTCTACGAGATGCTCCATCGGATTACCCGCGCACATGACGAACAGAGGCGCTTGACCGTGACGTTGATCGACGATCTCCACTGGATCGATGCGGGTAGCGACGCGTTTGTCGAGCAACTGGTCACCGCTAGTGCAGGGCGGCACAGTCTGTTAGTGCTCAATTTCCGACCAGAGTATGTCGCCGCGTTCGCCGGCAAATCGCATTACCAGCAATTGCCGCTCGTGCCGCTCGGCGATGCGGCGCTGCGCGAATTGCTCGGCGATCTGATCGGGCATGACGACTCGGTGGGTGAATTGATCGGGCGCATCATTGAGTGGACCACCGGCAACCCGTTCTACACCGAAGAGCTGGTCAACGAGTTAGTCGAAGCCGGCGATCTTGTGGGGCGTGCCGGTCATTACCGGCTGGTGACTGCGCTGACACATTTGAAAGTGCCGACTAATGTGCGCGACGTGCTGGCGGCGCGTATCGACCGTCTGCCGGAAGCGGCCAAACGTCTGTTGCAGACCGCGGCGGTGATAGGCAAGGAATTCAGGGGACCGCTACTCGATGCGGTGACCGCTCTTGCGCCTGTCGATCGCACGGCGGCCCTTGAGCGCCTCAAAGCCGGGGACTTTATCTACGAGCGTGCGCTGTACCCGGTTTTCGAATATGCATTCAAGCATCCGTTGACCCACGAAGTCGCCTATCAGTCGCAATTGCAGAGTCGGCGTCGCGCGGTCCATGCCGCAGTGGCACGTGCGCTCGAGGCTCAGGCGGGCGACAAGCTCGATGAACAGGCAGCGCTGCTGGCCCATCACTGCGAAGAAGCGGGAGAGGTGCTCAACGCTGCACGGTGGCATCGACGCGCTGCCGAGTGGGCGGGGCTGAATGATCTGAAGGCGGCGCTATATCACTGTGAACGCGTCCGCGAACTGACCCGGCAGGGCGGTGGTGGACCAGATTCGACCGAACTCACGTTGGCGGCGTGCTCGCGCGCGCTTGCCTTCGCGCACCGCGCCGGGGAATCAGCGATGTCGTGGACCGAAGTGTTCGCCGAAGGGTGTGCCGCCGCTGAGCTTAGCGGCGACTTAGTGGCATTGGCGACCCTCAACGCGACATACGGCGCAGCGTGCTCTCATAACCGGGCGGCCGCGCTTGACTACGTGCGCTACTCAGCGGAGGCAGTGCGTATAGCCGATCTTAGCGCCAACACGGCGATCCGCTGCACGACACGTGTTTATCTGGCAGCCGCGCACATGCTGATGGGCCAGCTGCAGGAGTCGGAGCGGGTCACCGACGAAGCCATCGCCTTGGCAGGCCGGGATGTCGAGTTGGGCGCCGAGAATACTCACTTGAGCCCTTTGCTTTCGGTGCGCTCATTTCGTGCCAATGTCATTGGCCGGGCGCGCGATCCCGAGACCGCGTTGGGCGAGCTATCGAGCGTGCGCCAACTTGCGCTCGATCGCGGCTACCCCGAAATGGCGCTCTGGGCGCTATGCTGGGAGGCAGAAATAAGATGGGCGCTTGGTCACTATACGGAGATCCGGAAATTAGCGCAGACCGCGCTACAAATGGCGCAGAATCAGAGCGTCATGCATCAGATTTACGCCGATCTCACGCTATCTTACGCATTGGGCTGTGAGCGCGAGTGGCAAGCGCTGTTAGATGCGGCTGGCGCAGCGTTGCGACAGATGCGGGAGCACGGCGTCGGGCGAATATATGAAGCGAATTTCCTCTCACTCATGGCCACCGCGCAGCTCGAACTCGGCAACTTGGACGCGGGTCGTGCGCACGCTGCGGAGGGTGTGGCATTCATACGCAGTTCGCGGCATGAAATGGAACCGCGCAGCTATGCAGTCCTTGCCCGTGCCGAGCTCGCGCTGGGGCAGTCTGCTGCCGATATCGGGGCCATCCTCGAGGAATATGCAGCACTTATCGAACGCACTGGGGCGCGCCTTTTCGAAGGCGAACTGCACGAGCTGAGGGCGCGCCTGGCTGAGCGCGAAGGTCAGGAACTCGAACGCGTCGCTGCTCTGTCGCGTGCACAAGAGTGCTACACCCGTTTCGGGATGATCGAGCAGGCGGCGCGGGTCGGGGCGCAGAAGACGGGGTCGTAGCCTTTACTCGATGGATGCGACAGGCCATTACCCGTTCATTGGTGCGGGGCGGTAGGCGCCATCAATCGGCCGAGGCTGTGTGAAAACTCAGAAATTAGGGTGCTGAGCAAAAAATTCTCCCACTTGTCGGCCGGAATTCCGATGCCCGTATCCGTCACTCGGAAGATCAGCGTATCGCCTTGCAGCTCAATCGAAATCTCCACCCGGCCCGCGGGCGTGAACTTGAGTGAATTACTGGCGAGATTCATCAGGCACTGGGTGAGGCGGCCGGAGTCCCCGTAGGCAAGTGGTAACTCCTCGGGCAACGCGGTGACGAGTTCCAGGCCCTTGCCTGTGGCGAGCGGCCACAAGGTCGCGCGTACGCTTTCGACCAGGTCATGCACCGCGTATTCAGCCAGCGCGAGCTCTATGCGGCCGGCCTCTATTTTGGCGAGATCAAGGACGTTGTTGATGAGTCGCAGCAGGTGCTTACCGCTGTCCTGGATGTCCTGTAGTGGTTCCC
>CAMATU010000232.1 GCA_945861225.1 Klebsiella pneumoniae | reverse complement strand
CGAGCGCTTAAATTGGTTGACCACCGTGCGCGTGTCGATCTGTTTCACCTGAGCTCTCCCGCTTACCGCCGCAATTATGGCAGCGAGATCAGATCGACGAAAATCAATAAAGTTCATTAATCAATGCGTTAAAAGATCCTACGTATGAGGTCCCCCTAGCGCGTGTTCGCCGCTATATCGGGTATATCACCGAGTTCGGCACCAACGTCGAATCATAGATGCACTGCCGCTCGGCGAAACGCCACCTACCGTCGTCCTGCAACTCCAGCGTATCCCGATAGCGCCCACACATCAGGATACGGGGCAGGGCTTCAGGCAAGACCTCAATCACCGAGAAATTGGCCGACGCCTGAACCGTGTTGCCGTGCCGGCTGCGCACGCGCAGGTTCGTCACGTGATGCCGGAGATTGCGCGGTTCGTACATCATCGTTTCCCTGACCGCGGTGACGCGATCTCGCAACATGTCCCGGCTTTCACAGCGCATGATCGCGAGCGGCAGCCCCAGCTCCACGTTCTCGCGCGGGATGATCAGGTACAGGCACTGCTCGGTGAAGAACTCCGGCCAGTCTTCGAGCGGCCCATCGTCGAGGGCTTCCGTACACTGCGCATACAGCGCTTCGAGTTCCAATTGAAGCGGGATGTCGATCGCCACCTCAGATCTCCATCACGCTTCGATAATACTTGTAGAAGGCCCGTATGGCGGCTTCCGTCACCATGTGATCCTCGTCGTGCGTGTCGCGCCCGCCCATCGCCAGCAACGCGTCTTCATGCGGGTACGCGGCGAAACCATCCTGCGCCAGCTTGATGACCTCGCTGTCGTCTCCCGACACGAGGCCGGACGAACTCATCAGATTCGCCTGCCGCAGGCGTCGAACCGTCATGGCTTCATCATCATTGGCGTAACCGAAGAAGGTCCACGAGAGTTCGAACGATCCTGCGTCGCGTGGCTGAATCTGGCGCATCGCGATCGTGTTGGACTGCTGCTGTACGATGAGATTGGGCCAGATTGTGTGCATCACGACGGTTGCAGAGTCTTTGAACTCCTTGACCGGATCGAGCAGCCGCGGGTCGCGCAGCTTGAAAACCATGCGGAGATTCGCGATGTCTTTAGTGTGTTCGGTCGACTGCTGGGCGCCCCGGCGGGAGATCAGCAGCCCATGACGGCCGGTTTCGTCCATTCTGACCTGGGATTCCTGATCGGCGCGGAACAATCCGAAAGTCACCAGGAACACATGCAGCAGGGACGCGTGATAGGGATCCTTGATGTTCTCGAACATCAGTTTCCAGTTGCCCGGGATCAACTGGCGCGTGTAGCCCAATACCTTCAGTTCGCGGCCATCGAACACACGTTCGAAATAGTAGCGATTGGTCTCGCCCAGGTAGGTCAGGAAATCTTCGACTTCGGCGTCGAACGAAGCGAACAACACGCCGTTGTGTTCAGTCACGCGCAGTTGTTGCAGCCCATGTTGACGCAGGTCGAAGTCCTCCGGCATACCCCCCTGACCCTTGACCCCGGCGCGAAACGGCACCCCTTTGAGTTCGCCGTTCAGGTCGTAGGTCCATTGGTGATAAGGGCAGATGAAGCGGCTGGTTTGTCCGAGATGGCTTCGGCAGAACTTCACGCCGCGATGCGCGCAGCGATTCGCGAATGCGCGGAGTTCACCCTCTCGATTGCGGCAGACGATGACCGAGCGGTTGCCGACGTAGGTCGTCTTGAAACTTCCCGGACCCGGCAGCTCGACCGCCAGCCCCACGTAGGCCCAGCTCCTGCCGTAAAAGATGCGTCTCATCTCCTTGGCGAACAGCGCCTCGTCGGTATAGATCCAGTAGGGAACTTTGGCATAGTCGTCCTTCGCCCACACGGTCCGGTTGCATGTCGAGCCATCAGTCATGTCGGATCTCCATCTTCAATGCGCCGCGACGGTCACCGCAACGGTGTCATGTCCGGCATACCAGCGCAGCAGCAGGCTGAACACCGCGGCGATCGCCGGGGCCGCGCCGATCACGAGCATGATGTCCGGTACGCCCCAGTGGCGCGCCATCAGCGCACCCGCGCCTGACCGGCGTCCGTTCCATTTCCGGCCTGGGAGAATTGGGCAACAGCAGTGTAAGCAGCAGCGCGATGAACAACGGCCTGATGCCGCCGATGTAGAAGATCGCCGGCCACTCGAGGTGTTCGATCAGCATGGCGTTCAGAAATCCGCCGAGCATCCCGCCGAGGGGAAAAGCCGCCCAGGTGAGCGTAACGCTGCTCCGCAGCCGTCGCAGTCATAAGAACGTCAACCCGCCGTCGATCGTCAGCGATTGCCCGGTCAGAAAGGCGCTGGCGTCGGAAGCGAGGAACAGCACCGCGCCGACGAGGTCTTCGGGCGTTTCCTCGCGCGGCACCGCGCGCATTGCGAGCATCGCAGCTTTCTGCTGGGGCGTTACAGTCGCACGTTCGACCTCGGTGTCGGTGGCCCCGGGCAGCACTGCATTGACCGTGATACCGAACGTCCCCAGTTCACGCGCCATGCTCCGCGTCATGCCGATGACACCGGCTTTCGATGTCGTGTAGTGCAGATAGTTGGGCCGTCCCATCGTGACGGCCGCCGACGAGATATTGATGATACGGCCGCGGCCGCGATCCTTCATATGCGGGACGACCGCGCGCGCCATCAGGAATGTGCCGGTGATATTGACGTGCAGCACGCGGTCCCACTCATCGAGCGGAATTTCGGTGAACGGCCGCATCACGATAGTCGAGAAAATCGACGCGTTGTTGACGAGTGTATCGATGCGCCCGTGCTGTGCAATCGTCTTCGCCACCAGCGACTCGACGGACGCGGAATCACTGATATCGACGTCGATTGCAACTGCCCGCCCGCCTTTCGCACGAACTTCCTGGGCTACCCGTTCGCCGGCCGCCGCGTTGACATCCGCAAGCACCGGGAACGCGCCGGCGGCCGCGAAGGCGTGCGCGTAGGCCCGCCCGATGCCTTGCCCGGCGCCGGTGATGAGGACCACGTGTTCGTTGAGATCGAATCCAGGGGTCATGGACTTTTCTCCTTAGCCTTCGCGAGGCTGGCTTTTTTGCGTGCCACGCGGCGACGGGGTAGCACTTCCTCATCGAGCGCAGCGGTTTCCTCGCGCGCCCGCTGCCGGCGGGCAAGGTTCTCGCGGATGCGCTCCAGAATTGCGCGGAGCTGGCGGATTTCGGGCTTGCTGATACCCTCGAGCGCCGTGGCGTTTACTTCAATCGCATAGGGCAGCATGCGGTCACGGAGCGCCCGCCCCGCCGCTGTCAGAAATACGTGACTCGAACGTTTGTCCTTCGTCGAGCGGCGACGCGCGACGTACCCCTGCTTCTCCATGTTGACCAGTTGCTGGGCGGTCGTCGGCTCCGTCGCGCCAACCCGGCGGCTGAGTTCCTTCTGCGTCAGCCCATCCTCCTCCCACAGAGTCCGGAGGTAGAACCACATCCCGACGGGGATCTCATGGCCGACCAGATAGTTCTGCAGATCCTGCGCGTACGCGAGGTGCGTCGTCCGGATCGCGGCACCGACGCTCGCCTCAAGCGGGAACAGCAGCGCATCGTGGTGTTTTTTCATGACCGGAGATACTATGCCAACTTACTTAGGAAGCAAAGTATTTAGAGCCATGGCCAAGCGCATCCCCCGCTTCTCATTCGAGGGGCTGCCGCCCCAGATCGCGGCGGCCCTCCAGCCCAAGTATCAGCGACTCGGCTACCTGGGAGAGTTTTTTGCGGCGACTGCACACCAACCGGCCGCACTGCAGGCGTTCATCGAATTCACCGATTTGTCCAAGGGTGAACTGGACATGCGGTTGGTGGAACTGATTGCGCTGACGGTCGCCACGATGAAGAACGTGCCGTATGAAAAGCATCAACACGAACGGCTCTCGTACCGGCTCGGCTACGGCCGTGACTGGGTCGCGGATGTCGAGTGCCTCGCACCCGACACAGCCACCACGTTCGATGAAACCGAGCGTTGCGTTCAGCGCTTTTTGATCGCCGCCGTGGCGCACGATGGCGAAGGCACGGAACCCCTGTTGAACGAGATCGCCGAGCGGCTCGGCGTAGAGCAGGCAGTGGCCGTGCTGTTCGTACTCGGGCGTTATGTCAGCCATGCCGTCATCGTCAACAGCCTCGGCATCGAATCGCCGGTTTGTTCAATTTTCGATCCGGAATTCACCGAATAACGCATGGAGAGAACCATGGACAACGCCACTGTCAAAGTAATCGATCAGACGGGCGCGTCGGCGGCCGGTCAGCACCCGGAAACCTGGAAACCCGGTGCGGATTGGTGGCCGGTGACCGTCACGCGCGAATTGATCGACAGCGAAATCGAACGGCTGGCGTCCCTCCCACGTCCGGCCAACGGGCGCCGCCAGGTTCAGTTCGTGCACCCGAGCGCGAATCCTGCGACACCCGGCCTGAACCCCGGCGTGCGGGTCACGCTGGATGTCCTGCTGGCGGGGGAAGAAACGACACCCATCCGGCACAACTCGACACAGGTGAACTTCTGCATCCGCGGCGCGGGTCGAACCGTGGTGGGCGGCCGGCAGATTTCGTTCAGGCAATATGACGTCTGGAACCATCCGTCGTATCTGCCCTATCGGCACGTCAACGACAGCAAGGACATCCAGGTTCGTCTGACCTATTCGAACGCGCCGCTCCTTGAAATGTTGCGGGTTCATCTGGTCGACGAAAACCCACCGCTCACCGGCGAAGCGGCGCGGGTCCATGAAACGCCGCCGAGCGATCGCCGCGGCAATAGCCCGTTCGGCACGTTCGCCATCAGCGAAGATGGTGCCCGGCTGATGCCCTACGAGATTCTGATCAGCCCTCCGTCCGTCGAGTCGAGGGCATTGCACTGGCCGTGGGCGGTGGTCAAGGAGAATCTGGACAAGCTGGTGGCTCTCGGCAAGGACTACATCGGCCGCCGGTTGTACCTGATGTACAACCCGATCACCGGCCGTTCCAACGGTACGACGCCAAACTTCTTCGCGACCATCACCATCCGTCCCCCGGGGATTATCGATCGGCCGCACCGGCACGTTTCCTCGGCCATCAATTATTACTTTGCGGGCGCTGGTTACAGCATCGTTGAAGGCAAACGCTACGAATGGAGAGCAGGCGACCTGATGGTGTCGGCGCCCGGCTGGGCCGTGCATAACCACGCGTCCTACGCTGAGCCGGTGTACGAACTGACGATCCAGGACCAACCCCTGCACATCATGATGGAATCTCTGCTGTGGCAGGAAAATCTGAAGGAAGAAGCCGCCATTCTGGGGTCCAGCATCGGCTTCGGGACCAACCGTCGTGCGGGTAACGGTTGATGATGTCTCTCCCGAGCACCGCGCTCCGCGGGTCATACACGCCAATTGTCACGCCGTTTCGTGACGGTGCCGTCGACTACGAAACCTATGCCTCTCTGATCGATCGGCATATCCAGCAAGGTGGCCACGGTATTCTGGTCAACGGAACTTCGAGCGAGCCCTCAACCTTGACCGTTGCCGAACGCAACCAATTGGTGGACGAAGCGGTACAAGCAGTCCACGGGCGATGCCCGATCGTCGCGGCAACGGGCTCGCAGTCCTTCGCCGAGTCCGCCGCGCTGACGGATCATGCGAGCAAGGCTGGCGTAGACGCACTTCTGATCGTGACGCCGTACTACATCCGGCCGCCGCAGCGCGGCCTGGTCGAATATTACGCCCAACTGGGCCGTCGCTCGCCGCTACCGTTGATGGTCTACCACATTCCCGGACGCGCGGCCGTCTCCATGACTCTGGACTCATTCAAAGCCATGGCGGATCGCATTCCAACATTCGTCGGCATGAAGCATGCAGTAAACGATCTGGGTTTTGTCACGGAGTGCCTCGCGGAATTCGGCGCCGATTTCAGGATATTCGTCGGTCTCGAAGAGCTTTCATATCCGATGTTGATGCTGGGGGCGTGCGGCATGATGAACGCGGTAGGCAACGTGGCGCCGGCGCGTGTGGCCGAGTTGTACAACGCCGTCGCGAGCGGTGACGTGGCCTCGGCTCGGCGGCTTCACTTCGAGCTCTTCGAACTGAATCGCGCCGTCTTCTACGATACGAACCCCACCCCGATCAAATACATGATGAAGCGGCTCGGTCTCCTGCGCGCCAACGAACACCGTTTGCCGATGATGCCGGCCACCACGGAGGTTGAATCGCGGTGTGACAAGGTGCTGAGAGACGCGGGCTTGCTCACGTAATGACACCTGTGCCACCAATTTCAGGAAGAGAGGTGCGACGTAGAGGTTATCCCACTCAACACATGGTCTGGTTTCGTGACCCATACGGACGCGCTGCCAGGCTGGGCATTTAGAGGAGAGGTGTCGGCGAAGTGGCCGTTGACGAGTTCACTGACAAGGCGACTTCAAACGTATTGTGGTGACGTATCTCTGTGGCCCCTCAGAGAAGAGCGAGCGCTGCGCGTGTTTCGGCGCAAAGCGCACATCTCGTCGCGACCAAAGACGACTACACACAGGACCTTCAGCACGTCCCGGGTCTGGGTGTCGAGGGCGCGGAGTACCTAGCAGCGCTGGGCGCGGTGGCAGTCGGTATGGATGCCTGGATCCCTGATGCGATGCCGGCAGAGAACAAGGATGACTTGCTGCCAGTTCACAGCACGCTGCTGGTCAAGCGAGGTGTGCACATCCTTGAGAACATCCGTACTGCGGAGTTGGCGGCTGATGGTGCCTACGAGTTCTTTTTCGTGCTCGGGGCGCCGCGCTTCAAGGGCGCGGTGCAGAGTGTCGTGCATCCAGTTGCGATTCGGTGAAGCGCAGGCAATGCACGGGGCGCCGATGGTCGGCTGCTTGGCATTGGCCTGGAGCTGCGACCAGCGGGCATCCGCCGGCACCCAGAACACACTCTCGGCTTTGTATTCGTCCTGGTCTTCGGGGTTCGCGCCAGCGTAGTCGCCTTGGCCCTCGACGAGTTTGGCGTGGTGCTCTTCGCAAGTGTCCGAGATGTATTTCAGGAAAATCAGGCCGAGCACCACATGCTTGTACTCGGCCGCATCCATGTT
>CAMATU010000231.1 GCA_945861225.1 Klebsiella pneumoniae | reverse complement strand
AGCCCGGCATTTCTGCAGCGCTTCACGCATGACTGGCGCGAACTCAGTATCGATCAGCACTGCCTTCGCCTCGCCGTGATCGAGAATAAAGGCGATTGCGTCTGCATCCAGCCGGATGTTGATTGGATTAAGCACTGCGCCACAGGCAGGCACGCCAAATAAGGATTCGTAAAAGGCGGGAATATTGGTGGCGACAATGGCAACCGTATCACCAAGACCAAAGCCGCGTCGCTTAAGCGCCGAACTCAAACGCCGGCAGCGTGCGAAAGTCTCCAGCCAAGTCCAGCGCTGTTCGTGATGAATGACTGAGGTGCGGTGCGGATACACCGAAGCCGCACGTTCTATAAAGGACAGCGGCGAGAGCGGCGTGTAATTCGCCGCACACGGTGCTAAGTCTTGTTCGTAGATATTCGCCATCAAAAGCCCTCAGAAATTAAACACGGCGGGCGCCTAATCAAAACGCGGTGTCCGCTTCTCGACAAAAGCATTGAGCCCCTCAAGCCCGTCCGGCGCCAGAATATTGTGCACCAGCTCAGCAGCTGCAGCGCGGTAGGCAGCGTCAAGCGGCTGGTCCGCCTGTTGATAGAACAAGGCTTTGCCCCGCTTCAATGCAGCACTTGCTTTGTGCGCGAGCTTAGTCGCGAGCACCTGCACTTCGGCCTCCAGTTGAGCATCGTCTACCGCTCGATTGATAAGCCCGATGCGGGCGGCCGTCTCGGCGTCGATAAAATCTCCCGTGAACAGCATCTCCAGCGCATGCTTGCGGGCGACCGTGCGTGAGAGCGCCACGGCGGGAGTCGCACAGAACAGGCCGTAGTTAATGCCGGAAGTCGCAAAGCGCGCACTGTGTGCCGCAATCGCGAGATCGCAACTCGCGACCAATTGGCAACCGGCGGCGGTCGCGATGCCCTGTACCTTGGCGATCACCGGCTGCGGCAGCGCCACGATTGCCTGCATCAGGCGTGAACAATCGCCGAGTAGTTGGTTCAGGAAGTTCTCGTTATGCGCACTGCGCATTTCTTTTAAGTCATGTCCGGTACAGAAGGCGCGTCCGGCGCTCGCGATCACCACCACGCGAACCGTCGCGTCATCGGCAATCGCCGCCAATGCGGCATTGAAGGCCGCAATCATCTCACTCGTTAAAGTGTTGTAGCGCTCGGGACGATTGAAGGTGAGGGTGGCAATGCCCTCTGCATCGTGACGAATAACCGGGGGTGACGAATTCAGGGGTGCGGTGGCGGCCATGGTCGCTTCCTTCTGTGAATAGATGAGGCTATGCCCCGTGACTATTTACGGGGTTCACCAGACTTGCGTCAAGAACCCCTCTGCGCGCAACGCACTCGCCAGGGCCTCGCCCCACAGCGCTTGATGAGGGGAGAGATAGACGGCCGTGCCAGCGGCACGGAGGGTCGGTAGTAACGCCAGCAGGCGTGAGTGCACATAATCCTCCACTGAGATGGCCGGCGATAATGCCTGCCGTGGTGCGTCACGGCGCGCGAGATTCAGCAGCGGGGTGGCCGCTTCTTGCTCATGGAGTAGGAGATCTGCCGCAAACAGCGCGCGCAGCGCACCGAGCTTCAGGTGATCGGGATCGTCCGAACCGAGCATCACCAGCACACACTGTCCGTCGCTCGGCGCTGCGCTCGCGGCGCTAAGTTGGTGTGCCAGCAATTCCTCAGCTTCGGCTGAGCGCCCAGCCAGGATTGCCGCCGCAATCTGGCCACGCATAATGGATAACCAGAAGCGTCGCCGCGCGGCCAGATCTGGAACCTGGGCTTTCACGGCGGCCCGATGGCGGCGCGCAAAGCGTGCGAGATCGCCTAAACGTGACGGCAACACGGCCTCGAGCTGCGCACGGAGCTCGGTCGCCAACACCGGCGAACTACCCCCGGTTGAGCACGCCACCAGCACCGGATCGCGATCGATAATGGCCGGCACGATGCAATTGGAGCGGGCGAGATCATCTACCACATTAACCAGCACACCGGCCTGATGTGCGGCCTGTGACACCGCTTCGTTGATCGCTTCATCGTTGGTCGCGGCCACCACCAGGCGTTGTCCCGGCAGATGATCAGGCGTGAATTCCCCTGCGATGAAAGTGAGTTTGCCACCGTGCGCGAGTTCAGCAATGGCCTCGCCCATGGCCGGTGCCAGCACGGTGATCCGCGCCTCAGCCGCGAGCAGTAGCGCCACTTTGCGCGCAGCAATGACGCCGGCGCCAACAATTAGCACGGGTTGATCCTTCAAGCGAAGGAAGAGCGGGAAATATTCCAAGGGGAGCACGGACTTACTGGGGGAACAGCGCGAGATTATGGTTGGCCGGGGTGGCGCGCTCAAGGCCTCGCGCGCGGAATTAGGGCGATAGAGGGGACGGGGGGATTAAAGTCCAATTCCTCCGTCCTGTCCGCTTTTGCGACTGTTGGCGACCTGTTCTTGCAACGGATCAACCCACTTGGTGCCGGCGCGCCAGCCAGTTCCTGCGAGACCTAGCAACAGAAGCGGCATCGTAGCGGGTTCGGGAACAGTCGCTTTCGGCGTGGCTTGCCACGCGCCGAATGTGCTTGGAGCGCAGCCATTTATTCGCGAGCAGTGCCAGCGGAGACTCCGGTGCCTCCGTGCTTAGTCACAGCGCAAGCCAGTCACGCACAGCCGCGCGAATAAATTGCGCGTCCTCGGGATTCGCCGTGGGATTACCGGCGCGATGCCCCCACAGGCTTGGGATCGGTCTTAGTTCGGCGTCGGCTAGGAAGGGGAGTTCGGCCGCGTTATCCGCGACGCGGAAGTAAAGATCAGTTTCGCTAGGCAGCAGCAGCACGCGGGCACGGATCGCGCGCAGGGCCTGCGCCAGATCGCCGCCGAAGAGATTATTGCCGCTAATGTCTGCCGTCTCCCAGGTCATCAACTGTGCGTAAAGGTTGGCAGCGGGCGCGGCGCCGAAACGCTCTTCCCAGTCGGTGCGCAGAAAAGTCGCGAGATCCGGCGCGCCTAGATTAGGTTGTGGGCCACACGCGAGATGTCGGTTGGCGCGGTAGAAATCCTGACTCAACGCCCAACCCGCATAAATGCGGCCGAAGGCGCGTTTGGCCGCGCTTGGCTCCGCGCAGAAGCGGCCATTCCCGATATGCTCTGGCGCGGCCTCGAGCGTGGCCATCAGGGAGCGGAGGAACACCTGATTGTGCACGGCGGTCCGCGCCACCCCACAGTTGACGACGATGCGCGCCACCATCTCGGGGTACAGCGCAGCCCAGTGATAGGCTTGCAACGCGCCCATCGACCACCCATACACGCACGCAATGCGCTCAATGCCCAGGCATTCCGCCAGGGCATCGCGCTGTGCGACCACATTATCCTGGACAGTAACAAGTGCCGGATATTCGGCAGTGTTGGAGGGCGAGGACGAGAGCCCGTTGCCGAACTGGTCCATCATCACAATAAAATATTTTGTCGGGTCGAGGATGCCGTCCGGGCCGATGAGCCATTCCAGGTCGGGGTGTCGCGCACCGTAGCTCGTGGGGTAAATGATGACATTGTCGCGCGCGGGCGATAATGTCCCATGCGTTTTCCACGTTAGGCACATTTCCGGGATGACGGCGCCGGACGGAAGCCGCCGGTGGCTGCCGCGCCAGCATCCTTGTTGAGTTGGCCAAGCGCGCATGTCGCATTCTCCACTTGCGGCCGCGCAGGAACACGACGTGGCCGCGTCGCTAAGGACGGTAATTCGAACGGGTCAGATTGCTGCGCCGATCAAGATAACAAGGCCACCGAGCCGAGCAAAGCCCACGCGATGGAGATCGCGTGACATCCCGCCATGCCAAGCGACTGTATGAAACGAGCGCATCCCGCACTGTATGCTAGGCCATTCAGGCCTTACACCTCGGCTTTTCAGGAGACCGTCATGCCCGAGACCCCCGTACTCACTACCGTCGCCGATGGCATCATGACGATCACGTTGAATCGGCCCCTGAAGCTGAACGCACTGACCGAAGAGATGCGCAAACAGTGGTGCGACGCGTTTGATCGCGCAGATGAAGATGACAACGTACGCGCGGTGATCGTGACCGGCGCCGGTCGGGCCTTTTGCGCGGGTGCAGATATCTCGGCAGGCACCGGTGGATTCATCGAAGCGACCACCGCGGGGCCTTATCGCGATGGCGGTGGTGTGCTGGCGCTGCGTATTTTCGACTCGAAGAAACCGGTGATTGGTGCAATCAATGGGCCGGCAGTCGGGATTGGCGTTGCGGCCACTTTGCCCATGGATTATCGGATCGCGTCGACCAGTGCAAAATTCGGTTTCGTTTATACGCAGCGCGGCATTGCGCCGGAAGGTTGTTCATCGTGGTTTCTTGCAAAGCTCGTCGGTGTGCAACAGGCGCTCGATTGGATGCTCACCGGTCGCGTGTTCGGCGCCGACGAAGCACTTGCGACCGGCCTCGTGCGCAGCCTTCACGAGTCCGCCGATTTATTGCCCGAGGCGCACCGGATCGCGCACGCGATTGCCGACCACACCGCGCCACTTTCGGTGTCCATCACGCGCCGGATGATTTGGAACCTGCTGGCGACCGACCATCCGCGCCGTGCGCACGAAGTTGAGTCCGAAGTCATTCCGTTCCTGGTCTCGACTGCCGATGCGCAGGAAGGCGTGGCCGCGTTTCTTGCAAAGCGCGCCGCGTGCTTCACAGGGCAGGTAGCAACCGATATTCCGCCGACGTTGCCCCTCGCGTAACAAATCCGGGGACAGTGAGCGTTACTCGCCGTACATTTCCGTGATGAGTTGCCGCAGTTGTGAGGCGGGCGCCGCGTCCAGGCGGTCAACTCTCTTGCCCAAGCGCGCCTTATTGATGGTTCGAATTTGGTCAACGGCGATTTCGGCATTTTTCCGCGCGCATTTGACCTGGATCCGGCTCCGCCAACGTGGATGTAGTTTCGTCGTTAGAGGGCACACGACGACGGTGTCGAGATGACGGTTCATGACGTCTTGGCTCACGATCACCACTGGGCGAGTTTTCGCAATTTCCCGGCCACGAGTGGGATCGAGATCCGCGAGATAGATCCCGTATCGCTCGGCCGCGATGGTCACCAGCTATCCTTATCCAAGCCATCGGCCGCCGTAGATTCCAGATCGCCCCAGTCCTCTTTTTCCTGCAAGGTTTCCTTGAAAGTCTCTTCCCAGGAAAGACGTGGGTCTCGTTTGTTGCGCAGGAGCACGCCGTCGTCTCGCTCCTCCAAGATGACGGAGTCTCCGATCGCATATTTCGCAAGCGTCGCTTTGGGGAGCCGCACGCCACGAGAATTGCCGATTGAGACAATTTTGATTTCAATCGATCGGTGCGAATTTTCCACGAGCGATGCTCCGCTAAGCTAGTAATGTGATCACTGTAGTTACGTCGATAATCGACGTCAATCGTTCCTGAGGCACTGCTCCCCGCAAATTAGACGGTTTTGATTAACTCCGAATAAGACGCTAGTACCGAATCAGTGGTCAGTGTCAATCCCGAAGCGCGCGGTCATGGGGTTTGCTGCGAAAGGCTTCAAGATCGAATGTACCCTTGCCCCGCCGCAGTTTGTCTCTCAGAGAAGCGAGGCGTGTGCGTTCAATGGTGTCCGCGCGCAGGACAAAACACTGCGGGCCTTCCTCAAGTTCGAGTCGAACACCCGGCTTTACGCCGAGCACCTCAATAACCCGGGCAGGTAAGGTAACCTGACCTTTAGCGGCAATTTTGACGAACCTGCCGGTGCCTTGTAAGACCTTATCCAAACCCTAGATTGGTAAGCAGAAGGCGTCTACCCCGTCCCAGACGTTTCATGCCAGTTGAGCATGCGCGCCCCCGCGGGCAGAATCGGAAGCAACGACCGCGCGTCGCGCACGTCGATCCCGCAGGCATCAACAGGAGCAACCCCGATGGCTTACACCGCAGATTTCGCGCAGTTCAAATTTCCGAGCATGGCGGCGAGCTTCGCCGGCAAGCGCGTGCTGATCACTGGCTCCGGCAAGGATGGCGGAATCGGTCAGGCGCTCGCGTTAGCCGCGGCCGCGAACGGCGCAGCGGCGATCGGCGTGCATTTCCACAGCAGCTATCGCGATGGCTTTGATCTGGTGGACGCTATTCGCGCGCAAGGGGTGCATGCCTTTGGGCTGCAGGCGGATGTGACCAACACGCGCGACCTCTGGGCCTCGCGCAGTTATGTGATCGAGCAGATGGACAATAAGGGACCCGATATCATCATCTGCAATTCCGGCTTGACTGAGAAAGGTTATCGCTTCGGACGTGCGCTGCCCGAAATTACGGGTGAAGGGCGTGCCGAGCGACGCGCGCGGGTGCGCCGCGATTTCATTGAGAATCTGGCGGAATCAGCACTGGTCATGAATACGAAGATTGATGGCTTCGTCGCGATGACACATCTATGGGCGGGCGAGGCGCTCTATCACAAGCATCCGCTGCAACTCATTTATATTTCTTCGATGCAGGCACTTGAGCCCGGGAGTTCGGTGCCGGGCTATGTGGTCGCGAACTGGGCGGTGCTCAAACTGCCGGAGGTGCTGAAAGTGAATCTCGGCAAGGCCAGCGACATGGTCAGTGCAGCATCAGTGATGTTGCCGTTCATTCGCACCGGGATGACGGAAGAGTATGTCGATAATCCCAAAGTGTTCGGGCGCTGGCAGCCGCGCATGCTGGAGCCGTTCGAAGCTGCGCGCAGCGTGACACAACTGCTCGGGCGCACGCCGGACGAGCTCAATCTCGGGAACTTTAAACTGGCTGTTGGCGGGACTGCGGAAGCGCTTGAGCTGGAGTGGTCGCGGGTGAACATCAAGGTGAGTGAGGAAGCGTTGGGGTGGTGAAGCGAGAATAGACAATTCCCCTACCGTCATCCCGGGCGGAGCGGCGCCAGCCGCGTAGACCCGGGCTCCGGAAATTCATAGGGCGGAAAAGCGGAGCGCCTTCCGCCGTTGGATGTTTAAAAATGTCGGATAACGCTGCTACGCAGCTCATCCGACCTATGGGTGATCGACGCGGGTCTTAAGTCATGTGCCATTCGTGCCGGCACCGTTTCACTCGGCCCGTAACGCCTCAATCGGATCGAGGCCCGCCGCGCGCGCCGCCGGCGCGATACCTGCGATAACGCCTATCACTCCCGAGAAGCCGAGTGCGGCAATGG
>CAMATU010000230.1 GCA_945861225.1 Klebsiella pneumoniae | reverse complement strand
TGGCGTTCGTCGTCACGGGTTTCGTGAAGAAGGAACTCTGGGCCATCCGACCGGACGGGCAGGGGCATGTCACCGACACGCACGTGGCCTGGAAACAAATCAAAGGCATCGGCCGTTACGCCTCGCCGGTCGTCGTCGATGGTCTGCTCTACTCCGCCGTCGATGAAAGCTTCGTCACGTGCCTCGAAGCGAAGACCGGCGAAGTCGTGTGGAACGAACGCATCGGCGGCAAATACGCTTCCTCACCGATCTACGCCGATGGCCGCCTCTACTTCTTCAGCCAGGACGGCGCCGCGACCGTGCTCAAGCCGGGGCGAACGCTGGAAGTGCTGGCGAAGAATATCTTGGACGGCAGTTTCATGGCCTGTCCCGCCGCCGACGGCAAAGCGCTCTATCTGCGGACCAAGACGCATTTGTATCGGGTGGAGAACTGAGCAGCTAAAAAAGGCGGTGGGAAGTCCAGAGGCTTGCCGGACGAAAGAGCTCGAAGCGGATGAAATCCCTGCCCGCGAAGTGCCCGGCGGCAATGGGCCTTTATGATGTGGCACGCTGCCATTCGTAATCCATCTGCCGGGCGGTGCGAACGGCCAGTTCCTCGCTCTCCAGGCGCTCGACCAGATGCAGGCTCATGTCGAGTCCGGCGGAGATGCCCGCCGACGTGATGATGTCCCCGGAGTCGATCCAGCGCCGGTCGCCTTGAACTGAGACGTCGGGAAACATTGTGCGGAAATCATCAAGGTCCTCCCAATGCGTCGTGATGGTTTTACCACCGAGCAATCCAGCTTTGCCCAGGAGAAACGCGCCTGTGCAGACCGAAGCCGTCAGTTCGGCTCGGGCCGCGGTGCGCTTGATCCATTCGATGACGGGAGCGCGTTCCAATTCCGCCGCCACCACGCTGCCCATGATCGCGGCGTATTGTTCGTTGCTGCAGGGATACGGCAGCGCGACGGGCCACAGCGGCAGGCCGGTCGCCGCGGCCTGGGCTTCAACCAGTGTCTGTCGCACGGCGTGCATGGCGACGCGCGCGGCGGCCTCGTTGAACGTGGTAAGCAGGCCGACGATCTCAGTATCGTGCGACTTGCGCAGCCGATGGAGCGCCCCCGCGCTGTCCTTGCCTGAACTCCACGAAAGCAGAACGCGCGCAGTCATCGGTGAGTCTCTGAAAAGTAGGAACAGTTCACCGATTACGCGCTCGGCTTCGCCAACATTGAGCGACGGCCCGTTGGAAATCTGCAAACTGCCCCTGGTTTCAGTTGGCGGCGTGCACCGGCGCGCGTCGCTTGGCCCAGGGCAGCGCGGTTTCCAATTGCGAGGCCAATTTCAATAGTGTCGCCTCATCGCCCAGCCGGCCCACGATCTGAGTGCCGACCGGAAGATTGTCGGCGGTCCAATGCAGCGGCAATGAAATTGCCGGATTGCCTGTCGTATTAAACAACGGGGTAAATGGGATATACCCAAACACCTGCTCGGTCCAGCCGCGTGCACTCAATCCCTTGCGTGCCTGACTGATTTCGCCCAGTGGCGGTGCAGGGCGCGCGGTTGTCGGCGTCACGAGTGCATCGAATTCCGTAAAGAAGTTACCCACCATCCGGGTCAGGCGATTCCCGTGATCGAGCGCGTTGAGTAAATCAAGCGCAGTGTAGCGAAGCCCGTCACGATGACAGGCTAGGGTGACGGCTTCCAAAGTCGAGAGATTGGCGGGGCGCTGCATGCCCGCGCAGAGCGCAGTCACGAACTGCGCCGTGAATGCCGTCCACACTACATGCGTCGCGGTCAGAAACGGTTCCCAATCATACTTGGGCGCGGCTTCGACCAAGGTATGTCCCAAGTCTTGCAGGGTCTGCACAGTACGTTCCGCCGCTTTGCGGCACTCAGGATCGATGCGTTGCCCGGATGGAGATTTCGTGGTCCAGGCGATTTTCAGTTTCTCTGGCTTGGTGCCGATTTCTTTGGCATAAGGACGGCGCGGCGGTGCGATTAGATGCGGCGCGCCGACATCTGGACCGGCGACCGCATCGAGCAACGCAGCGGCGTCGCGCACGCTGCGAGTCACTGCAAATTCGGTCGCCCAGCCGCACAGCAGATCGCCATAATCGGGGCCGGACGGAATCCGATCACGCGATGGTTTAAGTCCCACCAAACCATTGCAGGCTGCAGGTATGCGGATCGAGCCGCCACCATCGCTCCCGTGCGCCAACGGCACGATCCCCGCCGCTACCGCAGCACCCGCACCGCCACTCGAACCGCCGGCACTGCGCGCCAAATCCCATGGATTGCGCACGGGCCCGAACAGCACTGTTTCGGTGGTTGGGTTGTATCCCAACTCGGGTGTTTGCGTGGTCCCTGCGAGCATCAGTCCTGCGCGTCGGAAGCGCGCCATCAGTTCAGTATCGCTCCCCGCGACATAGCCTTGCGCCAGGCGCGATCCCATGTCGCAACGAACACCCTTGGCATGGAGCACGAGTTCCTTGATTACGAAGGGCACACCGCTGAATGGACCCGCAGGTAGCCCTGCTTTGATTGAAGCCCGCGCGGTACGCGGCAGGATCTGCAGTACGGCATTGACCTCAGGATTAACGCTCGCGCAAGCCGCGAGTGCCGCATCCAGCAATTCTGCCGGAGATACTTCTTTGCGCTTCACCAGCCGCGCAAGCCCCGTCGCGTCGTGTGCGGTGTAATCTCGAATCGAAATCATAGCTACCTCCTGCGGTTAATTAATGCTAAGAATTTTTGCCACGGAGAACACGAAGAACACGGAGTTATTCAGGGGTTGACAGCGCTGGTCTGATTGCCAAGCAACAAGCCTTTATATTCTCCGTGTTCTCCGTGTTCTCCGTGTTCTCTGCGTTCTCTGCGTTCTCTGCGTTCTCTGCGTTCTCTGCGTTCTCCGTGGCAATCTTAATCTTCGACCCCGTCCCAAGCTCGCCTGAAAGGGCGCCGCCACCGACGAACCCGCTGGCGATCAATCCCCAACTCCTCAGCCTGCGATTCGTTGTGTCGACCCGTGGCCGACAACAGCACCACCCGGCAACGCTCTACCAATTGCTGCGCGGACTTCTTCGTCCGCAGCAGACTTTCAAGGATTGCTCTCTGCCGAGGGCTTACCGCGATGGCTACCGAGCTCTTACTCATACGACCTCTTAATGCGAAGATCGCCCGACTATGATCCCCTTGAGATCAACTCACAAGCGGCTTGTGACTTCGGCCGGGGACATCTAGTGGAAAGATTATGCGCGCTTACGCCCACCCTGGCGGTCTTCCTACCTATCGCTATCAGCGATGTCTCTAAGCCCTGAACAACTCGAGGTCATGTTCGATGGCGGCCTTTTCGGGCTGTCGGCCCGGCGCATCCATGAGCACATGACGCTGGAACAGATCAATCCCTTTGGGCGCTCGCTTTCGTCAGCGCGAACACTTCACGATGCCGCTGAGCTGATTGATGTGGTGCGTGTCGATTCGCCAGGATGGTTTTGTTTGACGGGACTGACACTCGCAGGCCTTCGGCACTCGATACAAAATAACCTGACGCTCGGTGACGATCTCGGATTGGCACGCCTCTCTACCTCAGGAATTGCCATTCAGCAATTTGTGGCTGAGGTGTTCGCCGCCGTGCGGCGACACGCTGAACGTCGCGCGATCCGCAATAATCCGGCGCCATTTCTCGCTCGCTCGGCTGCGAGCGGACCATTAGGGATCCCCCGATTGCGAAGCAAATTGGGGGATTATCTGGCGACCCATGCAAAGAACAAGGCCGAAGCCGTTCAATGGTTGGGAACCATCCAGAATCTCGGCAACAGGGGATTGCGGAAAGAAGAATTATACCGCTCAGGGCTGCTCAAGTTTCTTGAAGAAAGAAGCCGTGATAACGCGCCCCTGCGCGGAGGGGAGTTGGCGCAAAGATTGGATTTTTCTTCGCTTGGCCTCTCGGTCATCCCGAATATTGGTGTGGCGCGGAACCAATTACATTTTGAGGTCGTCCCGAATCGTCGCGTTCCCAAGGTCAAAGACCGCGCGAAACCGCAGGCAGGACAGCAGCGTTACCTCCGCTTTTTTGATCGCGTTCTCGGCTACCGAATCGAGGAAGTTGAACATCCGACGCTCTGGGGCAACGACCGACATTGGCAGGCAGTGACCTATAGCGGAACGGTACTGGGGACCCAGGCAAACCGGCGCGTGATATTTGACTCATCGGAAGCAGCCATGTCCCGCGCGAAAGAGCATGCTCGGGAAGTGGTGCCGAAGATGCTGCCGTCGGAGCGTTGGATTGATTGGGCCTGGACTGGTGGGGAGGAATATCGCGAATGGCTTATCACGCTGCCGTACTTTCCAGTAACTTACCTCTCAACCCATTTCAATGTGCGCAATGTTCTGGCGCACGTGCGGTGCGATTTGAGAGAAGGCGCCGATGGAGAAAAAATACTCATGCTCCATGAAGTTCAAAGCGATTGGATGCAGGAGGTACGCCGCGCTTTGCATGAAGATGGCCGTGACGAGGAGCTTGCTGAGCAGTCGCCTTTCTTGCATGAATGGCCTGCGCTCACGCTCAAACTAATGCTTCTTCATGCGGCCAGTCTGGGTGTCGATGCGCTGGCGTGGACCTGCGGCGAGCACCAAGCGCGTCGATACAATGGCCTGGGTGTGCGGGGGCTTAAAGAGCTATATGACCGCACGCTGCCCCGCGACGCGAATCGAGTACTCAGGCCCTTTGGCGTCACCTGCGAAACAGTCGATGTCTACGTGCCTGAAAACTTCACTATTCGGCGTGTTGACGGTACTTATCAGGTTTGTAACGCGGAAGGTGCCATATTGGGTAGCGCAGCCACGTTTTTTGAGGCGCAGGCCTTGTTGCCGGCCGGTGCGCACGAGCAACTGCGTGCTGTCCATGGCGTGCGTTTCAAACCCACCACGCGGGCAGCCATCCTAGAGAAAGGATTCGAAGCGTGGGGTTAGCTGCAACACCCTTCGTCAATGCGTCGGTGGCTGCTCAGTGAAAGGCCTAGGCCGTACTTTCGACCAGCTCAGTACCACCAGCGCCCCAAATCCCGTGTAGCAGACAACGAACGTCCAAGCTGGCGCCTCGTAATACAAAATCGCGTGGAGCCAGTGGGCGATGAAGGTCCCGCCATAGGTAGCATCGCCCGCTTGGTGCCGGAGGGACATCTCCAGCGTCGTCAGCGGGCAAATGACGCCAAACCATGACTGCGCAACGACGATCCCGATAGCCAGCAGGTGCGATAACCGGAACCACGGATTGCGTACCCAGTGCCAATGGCAGTACCCGCCGAACAGAATCAGTAACAAGCCGCCGAGGATGAAGACGACGAACAGTACATGCACCAGAAGAATGAGATCTGCGGCGCCTTGGAGCATCAATGCCCGATCCATGGGTCGCAGCTAGCGCACAAGGCGTCGGTGGCCGGCGAGGCGCAGTGCGTCTTTGCATTGTTCTCGGTCGACATCTGCGCTATGCCTCCTTCCAACTGAGACGAGTGAGCACGGACGGACGGACGCTCAAATAATTTCCGCGCCGTTGCCCATCTAGACCAATCAGAAAATGCGATAGGCCTATTTCGGAATCGTAATCCGGTTATTCGCGCAATAGTCCCGAATAAGCTGCTCGATGAAGTTGGCCACGCTGCGGTGCTCTTTCTGGGCCGCCTTTTGAACTGCCTCCTTGAGCTTCGGATCAATCCTCAAATTTAGTATCGCCGTTTTTATGGGTGGCATGGTGAATATTCCTGGTATACAAAGTAACGCTTATGTATATACTTCATCAAACAGAATCATAACAAGCAACTTTCCGGAAAATGCCCCTTTTCCGGAAAGTCAGCAACCGCGAGGTGAGCAATCATGCCGACTTTAGCCAAGGTCATTCCGATACGCCAACCATCGATTTCGGGAAAGTTGCCACGCAAGCCCAAAAA
The DNA here is from genome assembly GCA_945861225.1 of Klebsiella pneumoniae. GTDB lineage: Bacteria > Pseudomonadota > Gammaproteobacteria > CAIKBL01. The sequence continues at coordinate 1,233 of CAMATU010000230.1, read as the reverse complement.
TGCCGACGTGCGGACGCGCGAATATTTGACTGACGGCGAAGTTGAGGCGTTGGTGAAATCCGCCGGCGCTCTGGGCCGACACGGCCATCGCGATCAAACGCTGATTTTGATTGCCTTCCGCCACGGGCTGCGCGTCTCTGAGTTGGTGTCGTTGCGATGGGATCAAGTTGACTTGACCCAGGGCCTGCTTCACGTGACCCGACGCAAGCGAGGCGTGCCATCGACACATCCAATTCGTGGACCAGAAATTCGCGCGCTCCGTCGGTTACAGCGCGATTACCCGGATGCACCGTACGTGTTCGTGACAGAGCGTCGAGGCCCGCTGACTACAGACACCGTGAGAAAGATGGTCACGAGGGCGGGCGTCGGCGCCAGCATCGCCTTCCCGGTGCATCCGCACATGCTGCGCCATGCCTGTGGCTTTAAACTGGCGAACGCGGGTCAGGACACCCGCGCGGTTCAGCATTACCTGGGCCACGCAAATATTCAGCAAACGGTTCGATATACCGAGCTGTTGGCCGAACGATTCCGGGAGTTCTGGGCGGACTAGGGGCTGGAGGAAATATCGTTTCACCTTTGGTTACTGCGCGATTCGCCATGACGAGCTTCGCTCCCCCCTTATCCCCCAAAGCTAACGCCGCAGCGCGACCCATACCCTGGGTGGCTATGGGTACGGGGAAGAACAGCGGGGCACGCGGTTATGCGCCGCTGAAACGCGGTGGGCGTTTTTCCAGGAACGCCCGCATTCCTTCCTGCTTGTCGCTGGTTGCGAAGGTAAGCGCCACCGCTTCGGTTTCGAAACGCAGGGCGTTATCGAGGTCCATCTCAATGCCGGCGTTGATGGCGACTTTGGCCTGCTGCACGGCCAGAGGCGCCTGCAAAGCAATTTTTGCGGCGAGGGCTCGGCATGCCGGCATGAGTTCGGCGGCCGGGAAGACGTAGTTACACAATCCGTAACGCAGTGCGGTCGCGGCATCGATCATGTCGCCGGTGTAGATCATCTCCCGTGCTTTCGACAGGCCGATACGACGCGGTAGGCGTTGAGTGCCACCGAAGCCGGGAATGATGCCGAGCTTGATTTCGGGTTGTCCAAAGCGAGCGGTATCGGCGGCGATAATAAGGTCACAGGCCAGGGCGAGCTCGGTGCCACCGCCGAGCGCAAAGCCGTTGACTGCGGCGATTACGGGCATGCGCAGGGTTTCAATATCGCGCAGGACGCCGAGTCCGTGCTTG
>CAMATU010000229.1 GCA_945861225.1 Klebsiella pneumoniae | reverse complement strand
TGCAATCCAAGAAAATCTGACGGTATTTTTGACGGTATATCAGCCTACTTACGGAGGCCTTTATGCTCTCAGAAACCGAAGTGCGGAAAGCGACGACACGGGACAAGGCCTACAAGCTGGCCGATTCTGGCGGCCTGTACCTGCACGTCTCGCCTGTCGGCGGTAAGTCCTGGCGGTTCGACTTTCGGGCCGGTGGGAGGCGCCAGACGCTCACCCTCGGCCGCTACCCCGAGTTCACGTTGAAGGAAGCGCGGGACTGCCACTTCAAAGCGCGCCAACGGCTCGCCCATGGGGGCAACCCCGCCGTCGAGAAGCGACGCGAGAAACAGGTAGCCAAGCGCGATTCAGCCCACACGTTCCAACAGCTGGCCGAGGCTTGGTTCAGGGTTGCGGCTGTCGGCAAGTCGGAATCCTGGCGGGCCGTCAATCGTGCGTGGCTAAAGAACGACGTCTATCCCCATATTGGTGAACGCTCAATCAAGGAAGTCGATCCGGCGGACATCCTCGATGTTATCCAGCGCGTCGAGGCGCGCGGCGCGAAACTGTCGGCCGAGCGCGTCCGATCAGTGCGCTCCCAAGTATTTCGGCACGGGATTCGAATCCTGCGCGCAGACCGAGATCCGGCACATGCCGTGCGCGGCGCGGTGAAGGTCCCGAAGGCGGCGCACCATCCGACGCTCGCGATCAAAGAGTTGCCGGCCTTCCTGCGGGCCGTGGACGGGTATTCTGGGGCGGTTCAGACGAAGCTCGGCATGCGGCTGCTTTTGCTCACCTTCACACGGAAAGGTGAATTGACCGCGGCCAAGTGGGACGAGGTCGATCTCGATAGCGGCCTATGGCAGATCCCCGCCGAGAACATGAAAGCCGGCGAAGCACATACGGTCCCGTTCTCACGACAGGCCGTCGCCCTGTTCCGCGAGTTGCAGAAACATGCGCGTGGTTCCGTGTACGTTTTTCCGAACCGCAGCGACATCAAGCGGCCTGCCGGCCCGTCCCGATTCAACGACATGATCGTCGCGCTCGGCTATACCGGGCGATTCTCGCCCCACGGGGCGCGCTCGCTGGCTTCCACCGCATTGAACGAGATCGGCTATCGGTCTGACGTGATCGAGCGGCAACTCGCGCACGCTGAGCGGAACAAGGTGCGCGACGCATACAACCGCGCTGAATATCTCGAAGAACGGCGCAGCCTTGACGCGAGTCATTCGGCTGGCGAACGACTACCACTAGAGGTTAAGTGGAGCAGACCCGAAACGGTTGTCGATCAGAAACCTGACGACGGCGTCAAGTGATCAAAATTCGGTAATTCGCTCCTTATCGTGCATTCCCGACTTGTGCGATCTTTCGTTCTCCAATCACGTCTTGGAGACGGGCGAAAAATGTCGAACAGAGCTCAATTTGATAATCATTCCGACGGCCTGCCCTCCACCGGGTTTCTGAGGCTTAAGCAGATACTCGGCGATCCTGGCAACCCCAACGCTACACCGCCAATTATCCCGATTAGTCCAGCGTCATGGTGGGCGGGTATTGCAAGGGGCATGTATCCCAAACCCTTCAAATTGTCTGCCAATACCACCGTTTGGGACGTGGCGTCGATCCGCGCGCTTATTGAGCAGATAAAGTCCCAGCAGTGCTCAACTGCCGATTCGAGTACAACATCGTGACCGCCCACTCGCGAGCACAAACGCTACGACGCCCACCCTACGCCATTGCGCTGGCGAAACGCTTTGGCACAGGCTGGCGCCCTGCCAACGGTACGATCCACGTTGCGGCCGGTCCGCGCGCCTGGGATCTTGCCCGAGGCTGGCAGACGGAGCCGGACTGGCGCGCGTGGTTCATCGTGCCGGATATGACGACTTACGATCTAACGGTCGTGCGGGGATTTGATTGCATCCTGCACTGTCGCGGACTCAGTGATGACGAAACAGATCGCATCGCCGCTGCCCTCGTTATCGCAGGCGCGCCGCGGGTCGTCACCACGACTTCAAATCGAATCGTGAGTTACCGGCCGCTGAGGTCCGCCGCATGAGCGCGGTCGAAATCGATCTTCATACTCGTGGGGTTGAAGTGCCAGTAGGCCGCAGGATCGAGCCGCTGAACATCTTCACCGACATCGTCGCCCCACGACTGGACGCAGACCTGCTGCCCTCAGTTATCGCAGACTTTGCGTTCGACCGGGCGGAGCTGATTGGCTGCGATCCCGCCGCAATCGCCTTCCCCGCGCTGGTGATAGCCGGCGGCCTGCTGCCTGACGCAATCAAAATTCAGCCCAAACGGCACGACCGTACTTGGCAGGAATCGGCGAGACTCTGGCATCTGTCTGTTGCATCGCCAGCAAGCAAGAAAACTGCCGCGGTCAAAGCCGCTGCCGCCCCGGCATATCGCCGCTCAGTGGAAGCAATGGCGCAGCATGGACGAGCGTTATCAGGCTTCAGTCCTGAGTTACCTCGATTTAATGGGCTGGATTACCGAAGTCGAGCCGGCAACCAAGCCGGGGAGACAACCCGGCTCGCTATATGACGTGAACCCGCTAGTTCACAGCAAGTTCACCCACCACCGCGAGCACGAAAAGCAACGCCGCGAACAATTAACGAGCGATTGGCGCGCCGCCGTGGCTGATAAAGGATAGTTGCGTGGCATTCGTGGTAACGCGCGTACGAAGTACTAAATGTACTGACCCTCTGGGGTTTTTATTAATTCTTATCTCATGCGCGCGCGTTACCACGAATGCCACTTATCAGCACAGGCTTTGGCACCTTTTGGGCAGGCTTGTTGCTTCCGAGGCATTAGCGCCGGCGAGCATGTCGGGCGCTGTTATCACGGAATTCGACTGCGAATGGTTAGTGATGGCTAGCCTCACCTTGCTTTGCAAACAATTGCACCAGCTTTTCAGTTTCTGGACCGCGGACCACTGCGGCTCAGAACCCGTGAAACCCACCGACGAAACCTTGAAGCAAGGTGCCTGTGCCGCCCTCGAACTGACCGCGCGTCGTGGATCTATCTCGCTCGAACGGGCGGTCACCAGATTTACCCCGAGGCAACTCGCCCTGATGCCTGCAGCCTTTCTCGAAACCCTGCGGCTTGAGGCTGCGCAACTGAGGGGACCAACCCCATGAATTCCGAACACGCACCCCTGAACTTAGGCGGCACGTTCCTTCGCCGATCAATTTTGAATCGTCTGAGTAATGGCCCGCACACAGCCGAGAGTCTGGCCGCCGTTTTGAATGTCGAGCTGCACCTCAAGCGGGCGACACTCGCGGGCCTAGTCCCCGTAGGCAGCGTGATCGAGACGGGCGCCCTGAAATCCATACCGCGACCAGCGAGCCAGACAACTACGCGCGCCCGCGCGCGCGACCCCAGGATGAACTGGAAGTGGTGATGCCGCACATCCTCTCGCGCCTCTCACAGCGGCTGGTGGTAGAAAAAGCCGGTCACGACGAGCGAGAGTTATTGTGCATTACAGATTCAGTTGACGATGTTAGATAATTCGCAAGACAACTTCGGTAGCTCGAAGAATGAATGAGCAGAGACCAGCCAGCGGCGGCAGACGTGGCAATAGAGCGCACAACGGTGTGCTGCCATCCGCGTGGAAAACATTCGCGGAGCATTACACTGTTCACGGGGATTGGGTGACCGCATTCAAAGAGGCATATCCGAACTCAAAAGACTGGAAATCCGAATCACTACACGGCGCGATTTCTCGGATGCGCCGTCGGCCAGAAGTGATGCGGCACATCCATGAACTGCGTCTTCCTGTAATGCAGAAACTGGCGCTCGACTATCAATGGGTTCTGGAGGAAACCGTTCGCCAGTATTACGCCGCTTCGCTTGAGGACGACCGCAAGAATGCGTTGGCCGCGTTGCGCCAGATAGGGCGCTTGCTCGGATTGGATTTCTCCGAGACGGCACGACTGCATGGTCAGCAGCCCGCGCCGGAAGTCGAGCCGGCGATGAACGATGCCGAATTCGGAGAACTCAAACGACGCGTTAGACAAGCGTTTGCAAAAGAGGATCGTGCAGCAGAACGAGCAGGAACGGGTGGCGGAAGCGAGCCGCTCGATGCTCCATTTCGTCGACTGGCGGAGCGAGCATCAGCGGGGAACGCTCCTCGACCGACGGACGGTAATCAGTGATTTCGCAGAGCGGTGTAGCTGTCACAGCTGTTGTGCTACGCCGCAGCGAGAAACGGCCAATCGACCCGATGCAGACTCAGGGAATAGGATTTCACTTTTCCATATAGCGGACTGTCAAAGTTAGATATGCCGGCGCTGCGCATGGCCGCGTTTCGACTCAGACTCTATCTCTCTGTGTAGGCTTATTAATTCGATATGTCGAGCGGCGGTCCGAAGGAAATTTGCACATTCACCAACGGTCAATCGACGCGTCATCCAGTGAACTCCAAGTGTGATGTTGCATCACAAATAGTTTCCTACTTGATGTACCCACAGACGCTGACGAGAGGCGCGCCAACTTCGCTTGACCGTCTAGCGCTTCGGTTTGATACTTCATTTGTCGCACCGGAATTGATACCGACCATCTGAGAAGTATAGAAACGTGAGCAAAATTCTAAGTTCTGCCGCCTTGCAGCAATACAACGACGAAGGCTATTACTTTCCACTCGATGTCTTAACGCCGGCAGAGGCTGCGAATTGCCGCGCTCGCATTGAAGCCATAGAGCGCGAGCGAGGACATCCGACGACCGGTCCCGAGCGCAGCAAGAGCCACGTCATATACCCGTGGATCGACAACTTAATTCGACATCCGAGAATTCTCGATGCAATCGAGGACATCATCGGGCCGGATATTTTGTGCTGGAACACCGTATGGTGGATCAAGCAGCCAATGAGCGAGGAATTTGTTTCCTGGCATCAGGATCGGCTTTACCTCGGGCTCGACACTGATGAGTTCGTGACGGCTTGGCTGGCGCTCTCGCCGTCAACAATAGAAAGTGGTTGTGTGCGGATTCTCCCTCGCAGTCATAAAGACGAAATTCTTCCACACTGCGACAAATTTAAAGAACACAATATGCTGTCGCGCGGACAGGAGATTGCCGTGGATGTTGATGAGGCAAAAGTGGTCTCCATGCAACTGGCCCCCGGACAAATCTCATTGCATAACGTGCGACTTGCCCATGCCTCGCATTCCAATCGCTCTGCCGACCGACGGGTTGGCCTGTCGATGCATTTTATCCCGCCTTCGACCCGCCAGATCGCGATGGAATGGGATAGCGCAACATTGGTCCGCGGTGAAGATAGTTATGGCCATTTCGCGCTAACACCACGGCCAACTCACGATCTGGACGAGGAAGCGGTAGAATTTTACAAGAAGGCTACAGATAACTTTCGGGCAATCGTATTTAAAGACGCAGAAAAAGTACGCGAAAGATTTTAAACCTCAGAGTTCTGCATTTGGCCTATTGTGTTGATGGTGATGCGGTGCAGCTAGCGCCCGGGTTCGACCCACAGCCGCCGCACAGGACCGCACTCAGGTACTCCGGTCAGCGGACGCTTAGTAGTTCATCGATGAGGGCCTTCGCGTCCAGCAGATCTCTGGTTTCAAAGCCTTCGGTAAATCTGTTGTAGACCTCAGCGAGTAACTGCTGAGCGTCCGCGTGCTTGTTTTGCTGTTGCCACAGGCGGGCGAGACTGGTGGCCGCGCGCAGTTCCCAGGATTTGGCCTGCTGCCGGCGCGCGACAGTCAGCGCTTGTTGAAAACAATCGGCTGCCAGCGCTGCGTTCTCATGTGACCGCAGAAGTAGGAGTTCCCCTTTGATGCGATGAAGTTCCGCCTCGTAGAATCGCTCGTCGGTGGTCTCCACAAAGGTCAACGCCTCGTCGACGGTTTTGAGTCCTTCCTCGATCTTCCCGGCTTGTCCGCAGGTTTCGGCCAATATGCCAAGAAAATTCGGCTTCAACACGTTCGCTCCTGTAGCCTCGAAGGCCGCCAGACCTGCACGCATTTGGCCGATACTATTCTCATCTGCGAACCGCTGTGCCTGTCCCCAGCCGCGTAGTACGATCGTCCATCCCAACCAGAATGTGAAGCCATGCTCAGTCGCCAGAGCATTGCCCGCGTCTGCGCCGTCCATAACATCCTGAGACTCCCGTCGCCATTGCCGCACAGTCGCTAAAAAAAGAACCGCGTAGATCTGACTGAACGGATGGGCGAAGCTATTGGCTAGGGCGAGCGCCTGGTCACTCGCCTTTAGCGCTTGGTCCGGATAACCCAATAGCCACTGCGCCATCGCCGTATAAATGAGGCAGCCCACACCCGGATCGTAAGACCCATAGCTAAACGCCAACGTATGGTGCTGCGTGATGTCGTAGAGCGCATTCCCGCACTTAAAGTGGGTGTGAGCGGCGGCGAACTCCCCGCGGCGGAGTAACGTATTCCCAACCGCAAAGTGGGCTTCAAGCAACAACCCGGTATCGTTGCCATTTATGGCCAAGCGCAGTAATTGATCGGCCAGCTCCTGTGCCCGCTGGTGCTCGGCACGGACATAATAAAAGAGCCACAAGCCGTACAGCGTCGGAAAGAGTTCGGGAGTGTCACCCATTTGTTCGCACAATTCCCGTGCCCGCTGGTAGGTGTTCAGCACGTCCGGTGCGGCGTAACCCCTGCTTGCGATGAGCGGTACGCCCAGCGCAAGTTGATAGGTGAGTTCGTGCTGACGCCGAGCAGGGGTGTCGGGCAACGATTTCAGTAGCTCAAGCGCGGCGGTGAGGTGGGTAATAGCTTCCGCGTTTGCGGACTGCCGCGCCGCCTGTTGTCCCGCGAGACCCAAATATTCCACCGCCTTACTGGCATTGCCACTGCGGCTGTAATGATGCGCGAGTTCGCTGAAATGCTCTTCACGCTGTAGTGTGTAACGTGTTTCGATCACCCGCGCCGTCTGTTCGTGCAGAGTTTTTCGCTGCTCATGCAGCACCGTGCCATAGGCGACCTCTTGGGTCAGCGCATGCTTGAAGACATACTCAACTTCTGGAAACGCCGGTTGCTCGTACAAAAACTCCTTGTGCTGAAGCGACGCCAGCAATCGATACAGCTCGGCTTCCGGTTGGGTTATCACTGCACGCACGAGACTCAACGGAAACGCGCGGCCAATGACCGACAGCTGCTGCAATAGGAACTTCTCGTCCGCCGCCAGGCGGTCAATACGCGAGG
>CAMATU010000228.1 GCA_945861225.1 Klebsiella pneumoniae | reverse complement strand
AGCGCACCACTCGGCCGGCTGTCCTAGCTGCTGGGCGATAAAGTAGCTGTATTCATTGACCCGCACGATGTGATTGCCGGTTTCCTCGTCGTGAATCTCCGAGGCCCGTGCCAGGAGTTGAATCGAAAGCTGAAACGCGTCTTCGGTTTCGAGTTGCAGGGCGGCGATCTGCGCCTGGTGTTCGTTGAGCTGCCGATTCCGCTCGCGCAGCTTGCTGTTCTTGGCCTTAATCTCATCAAGCATCGCCGCCCGCTCGATCGAATGTCCGATGACGCGCGAAATCGGCGCGACGAGATCTACCACCCGCGGCGCGAAGGGCCCGGGCTGCACGCGCTTGCCCGCACGGCAGTTAATCAACTGGGCAACGCCCAGTACTTCATCTTGGTAGTTCTTCAGGGGGAAACAGAACATCGAATGGGTCGTATACCCCTTGTGCTCTCGTTCCGGATTGAATTTGAAAGACGCCGAGCGCGGCATCTTATAGACGTCTTCGATGAGTACCGTTTTGCCGGTATGTGCCACATGGCCCGCGATCGTACCCGGACCAATCGGGACGACGAACTCGTTGCGTTGAACCTCGAAGGCATCGTTCTGCACGCTGATGGGTTCCAGCCAGCGGCGCTTGCCACGGCGGCGGGCGATGAAGATAGTCCCGGCTTCAGCCTTGGTCATGAGCCGACTTTTTTGCAGGACCTTATCGAGTAAGCCCTGGACCGATTGATCCTTCTGTCCCTCGACAAATTCGAGGAATTCGAGGACCGAAGTTGTGCTCATGCGAACGATTTCCCTTGCACGTGAGTTGATACGACCTCGCCCAGCGCCAGCGCAGTGCCCCGCGACTTTAAGGTCGCCCGGGCAGGTTGCGAAAACATAGCACAAAGATGCGCGCGTCGCGCCGGCTCGTACGCCTGCGTGCCGCTGCATTAACCCTCTGATTGATGTGCTCCATACGCTATACTCGCGACCCTTCGTGAGCCCTAGCAAGAGCGTGATGTCCCAGTTCTTCCCAGAAATCAAGAATCTCTCCCAACCTGCGCTTGAGCAGGAAATCCTCGCCTTCTGGGAACGCGAAAATATTTTTGAGAAGTGCCTCGAACATCGGCGCACTGGGCCCACGTTCACTTTCTACGAAGGCCCACCCACAGCCAATGGCCGGCCCGGCATCCATCACGTACTAAGCCGGACTATCAAAGATTTGTTCTGTCGCTATAAAACCCTCAAAGGCTTCCGCGTGGAACGCAAAGCCGGTTGGGACACGCATGGACTGCCGGTCGAGATCGAAGTTGAGAAAGAACTGGGTCTTGATGGGCGTGCGCAGATCGAAGCCTATGGGATCGCCGCGTTCAATCAGGCCTGCCGCAACAGCGTTAATCGATATACCGAGGAATGGAACACGCTGACCCGCCAGATGGGTTACTGGGTTGATCTGGAACACCCCTATGTGACCTATCACACACCGTACATCGAATCGGTGTGGTGGTTGATCAAGCGGATCTTCGAACGTGGCCTGCTTTACAAGGGTTACAAGATCGCCTGGTACAGCCCTGGTTCGGGCACGGTGCTGTCTTCGCACGAAGTTAGCCTCGGCTATCAGGAAATCACCGATCCCAGCGCCTATGTCCGCTTCCGTCTGCTGGATGACGACCACACCAGCCTGCTCGCCTGGACCACCACGCCTTGGACTTTGATTTCGAATGTTGCGTTAGCAGTGGGCCCGGATATCCAATATGTGAAAGTCGCACTGACTGAGGACGGGCGCCGCGAGCAGGTGATTCTGGCTGAAGCGCGTCTGGATGCGCTGCGCTGCGAATATGAAATTCTAAACCGCATGACTGGCCGAGAACTCACGGGCCTCCGCTACAGCCCGCTTTATGAGGTCCTCGATACGCCGCGCGAGGGCGCGCCCTGGCGCGTGGTCACCGCAGACTATGTAGCGATTGAGGATGGTACGGGCATCGTGCACATCGCGCCCGCGTTCGGCGCCGAGGATTACGAAGTCGGGCAGCGCGAAGGATTGCCATTGATTAATCCCATCGGCACCGACGGCAAGTTTCTCGCCACTGCACCGCTCGTAGCAGGCTTGTGGTTCAAGGATGCGAATCGAATTATCAATCGCGATCTTGCCGAGCGAGGTTTCTTGTTCCGGCAGGAATCCTACCTACATAACTACCCTCATGACTGGCGCAAGGGCACGCCTCTGATGAGCTACCCGGTGGAGAGTTGGTTTATTCGTACCACCCAAATAAAAGACAAATTGGTTGCGCTTAATCAAACCATCAACTGGCAGCCGCCCGCAATCCGCGATGGCCGCTTCGGTAACTGGCTCGAGAACAATGTCGACTGGGCGCTAAGTCGCAAACGCTTTTGGGGCACGCCGCTGCCCATTTGGGTGTCTGATCGTGCGGAATCTGAATATTTCGAGGTGATTGGTTCAATCGCAGAATTGCGCGCGAAATGTGGCGCCGATTTACCGAGTGACGAGACGCTAGATCTGCATCGGCCGTTCGTCGATGGGCTGACGTGGCCGGCGCCGGATGGCGGCACGATGCGCCGGGTGCCGGATGTCATCGACGTGTGGTTCGATTCCGGTGCGATGCCATTCGCGCAATGGCACTATCCGTTCGAAAATAAAGAGGTGTTCGAGCGCAATTTCCCGGCGGATTTTATCTGCGAAGGGGTTGATCAAACACGCGGCTGGTTCTACACCCTGCATGCCATCGCGGCCTTGACGATGGATAGCGTGGCGTTCAGAAATGTCGTCGTCAACGGACTGATTCTCGATGAAAAGGGCGAGAAGATGTCCAAAACGAAAGGTAACACTATCGATCCCTTCAAGACCGTGGCCGAACACGGTGCGGACGTGGTGCGCTGGTATCTGATGGCAAATTCGCCGCCGTGGGACAACATGAAGTTCGCGCCGCGCGGACTCACCGAAACACGCAACAAATTCTTCAGTACCTTGGAGAACTCATACCGCTTTATGGCGAGCTACGCCAATATCGATGGCTTCCATTACACCGAAGCGACGATTCCGGCGTCCTCTCGCCTGGAACTTGATCGTTGGATCCTGAGTCGCCTGCATTCCACCATTCTGAGCGCAGATACCGCGTATGCGGAATACGATGCGACACGCGCTGCGCGTGCAGTGGAAGATTTTCTCGACGAACTCTCGAACTGGTACATTCGGCGCTCGCGACCGCGCTTTTGGGCCGCCAAGAAATCTGCTGGAAGCGGCGATGATCTCAGCCACCACGCCAAGCTTTGCGCGTATCAGACGACCTACGAGTGTCTTGACGGCATCGCGCGCATGATGAGTCCGCTAGCGCCCTTCTTTGGCGAATGGTTATTTCGCGCGCTTGATGCAGGCACCGGGCTTGCCAAAGTTCGCTCGGTGCACATGGCGGATTTCCCGCTGTATGACGTGCGGATGGTCGATCCAGCGCTAGAAGCGCGCATGGGGATTGCGCGTACAGTGGTTTCCCTGGTGCTTTTGTTACGGAACAGAACGCGCCTTAATGTGCGCCAACCACTAAGCCGGATTCTTTTGGTGGAAGGGCTGAGCGGAGTGCGGCGCGAGTTGGTCGAGGCCGTGCGCGAAATTATTCTGGATGAAGTGAATGTCAAAGCCATCGAATATATCGAGGATGCGAGCGCCGTAGTGGCGCGCTCAGCAAAAGCGAACTTCAAAACCTTAGGACCGAAACTCGGCAAGCGCATGAAGGCCGCAGCAGCGCTCATAGCAACCCTGGATGCCGCGCTCCTCAATGAGTTTGCACTCACGGGGAGTCTGACGCTCGACCTGGAAGGTCAGTCGCTCGTGCTCGGTCCGGAGGATTTGGAAATTCTCAGTGAAGAAGTCGGGGGCTGGTCAGTGGCGCAGGAGGGCCGCGTGACGGTGGCGCTCGACATTGAAGTCACCCCGCAGCTGAAGAGCCAGGGCGCGGCGCGCGAGGTGGTCAATCGGGTGCAGCAAATGCGCAAGGCGATGGATCTCGCGCTGACCGATCGGGTTGCGCTCGAAATTTCCGCCACCGAGGAATTTCTAGCAATACTTGAAGACCATCGTCAATACGTGATGACTGAGGTCCTCGCGACCAGTCTACGGAGCGCGGTGCCACCCCAGGGAGAGCGGGTGGACTCGTTCGAGATTGGAGATTCCGTGGTCATTATCGGCCTCGCGAAGTCCGACGGGGCTTAATCCAACAATCGAATTCAAAGAGAAGCAGTACACCGTGTATAAGAAATTTTCATGGCGGCAATGGCTCGTGCTCGTGACGTTAGCCAGCGTTATTACTGTGCTGAGCGCGCAAACCAGCCCCACCCAGACCGTGCACGCAACAGTCGATAGCATCATTGCCGCGTTGCGCCAGAAGGCCGCCTCGCGCGCCGAAACCTGGGCCAAGATTGGGCAGATTATTGATGCGCGCTTCGACTTTCGGCGCATGTCGCAGAGTGTCTTGGCGACCAACTGGCAGGCCGCCAGCAAGGAAGAAAAACGGCAGTTCGTGGAGTTTTTTTCGCAGTATCTCGAAGATACTTATCGAAAGAAAATCGAATCCTATACGAACCAACGTGTCGAGTACGCCAAGGAGACAATTAGAGGCGAACGCGCGGTCGTCGAGACTTTCATCGTGACAGACGCGAAGCGCATCCCTGTCAACTACAAGCTCAAACTCAATGATGACGAATGGTTCGCCTACGATGTCGTGATCGAAGGAACGAGTCTGGTCAACAACTACCGCAACACCTTCGATGCGATTGTGAAATCGCAGGGCATGGATGGTTTGTTGAAGGATCTTGAAGGGCGGATCGCGAGTTACAAAGCGAATCACGAGGGCAAGGTGCCGGGGAAATAACCGCCGCTAGTTTTTATCATTCCGCGCGAAGAGCCAGAATCCAGGGACGCCTGGTGTTCCGCACAGCGCCGGGAGATCCCCCAACTTTCGTTCGGACTTCGACTGTGAGCGCAGATCCCAGGATGCTGAGGTTAGCGCTTGGCGCCCTTCGCTTGACCTTCGAAGATGTATTTGCTGATTAGCTCTTCGAGACTGATCGATGGCTCGGTCTCAAGGATTTCCCCACCCGGCGCGATGAATTCGTCATCACCACCTGGGGCAAGCTTAATAAATTTGTCGCCAATCAGCCCGGTGGTGCGAATCGACGCGATCGTATCCGTTTGCAAGCGAACCTCGGGAGCCAGGCGTATTTCGACCACTGCTTCATAGGTTGCGGGGTCGAGTGTGATTCGTTCTACGGCGCCCGAGCGCACTCCGCCAACCTCGACATAGGCCCCTTCGCGTAAGCCGGAAGCGGAGGTGAACCGCGCGGTGATCAGCGCTTGGTCGTTAGGTTTAAGACGGAAATCGCCCAGCTGCAACGCTAGATAGGCGAGGCATGCCACACCCAAAACGGCGAACGCGCCGACACTCAGTTCGGTTTGTGGTCGTTGCATTTGGCGGGTGGCGCGAGGTTATAGCAGTAGTGCACTGAGTACATAGTCGATGAACAGTACGGCAAGCGATGCTAGCACCACCGCATCCGTAGTGGTACGACTCACGCCTTCAGCGCCCGCCTGACCTGCGCTCAGATAGCCTTTACCGAGACATAACCAGCCGATGAGCAATCCAAAGACCCCAGACTTAAGCAAACTCATCAATAGATCGCGCGCGAGTACACCATCCGCCATGTTGGCAAGATAAAGTCTCGGGCTCTCTCCAAAACTTGACCACGCCACGACGACGCCACCGCAGATTCCGAAGACCTCAAAAATCGCAGTCAACAGCGGCAGCGCGATGAGAAACGCCAACAGGCGCGGCGCTAACAAGTAAGCATACGGATCGATGGCCATGCACTCGATAGCATCAATTTGTTGATCTGTGCGCATGATGGCCATCTCCGCACAACTTGCCGAACCTGCGCGGCCAATCGTGATCAAGGCGGTTAAGACCGGGCCCAGCTCTCGGATCAGGCTCAAGCCGACTGCAGTGCCCAGCAGGCCACGTGACCCGAAACGTACCAAGGTATCGAAGAACTGCACGGCGACCACCATGCCGGTGAAAGCGCCGGCGGTCGCGATGATGGGCAAGGAGCGCGCGCCGATGCGATGGAGCTGCGCGAGCCACGCCGTGAGTTGGCCTTGCGAGCGGCCAAAGGTGGCAATGACGCGCAGGAGCAACAGTACGTAGGCGCCCCAGGCGCGTAGCAAACTGACGATAACTGGCAGTGGCGGAGACAAGGGATCTGCTCAATCATCGCCGGCCGTCAGGCGGGCGACATAGTCGTCCGCCGCCGGTCGCGCGAGGTGCGCGAGGCGACCGAGCAGTGCCTGGACCTCAGGCGCGGGATGCGCACGAATTTCCTGCGGACTGCCCAAGGCTACCATCCGTCCAGCGTCCAGCACCAAAACGCGATCCGCGATATTGAGCGCCGATTCGACGGCGTGCGACACCAACACCACAGTGACGTTCAAGGTATTGCGGAGTTTGACCAGTAAGGTATCGAGCTCAGCCGCATTGACGGGATCGAGACCCGATGTGGGTTCATCGAGCAGGATCAGCTCAGGGTCCATGATGACTGCGCGGGCGAGGCTCACGCGTTTCAACATACCCCCTGAGAGTTGGGCCGGCATCAGATGATCGATCCCGGAAAGATTCAGCAGCTCAAGTTTCATGTGCACCATGATGCGCACGGTCGCGGGATCGAGCTGTGTATGGTGCCGCAGTGGGAGCTCGATGTTCTCGCGCACCGTCAGTGAATTGAGCAGGGCGCCGCCCTGGAATGTCACCCCCAGGCGTTTACGCATGGTCATGAGTTCGGTGCGCGTCGCGCTCGCGAGATCTGTGCCTAGCACACGAATATGTCCGCCCGTGGGACTCGCGAGGCCGGCTAAATGCCGTAGGAGGCTCGATTTGCCGCAACCACTGCGGCCTACAATGGCAAAGATTTCGCCGGCGTGGACGTCGAAGGAAAGTTGTTCGAAGAGAATCCGCCCGCCGACTTTACCGGATACGTCTTCGACGGAGATGAGCGGGAAGGGAGCTGAACGAACGGCGTTCGGCATTGAAGAGAAGACCTGAGAAAGGCACGAAGTTATTCGGACTATACGGTAAGAGAATTAGGAATAGCGAGGGCAGGGGCAGGGGCAAGAGATCGCTCTCACGCATACC
>CAMATU010000227.1 GCA_945861225.1 Klebsiella pneumoniae | reverse complement strand
CCGGACGCTCGGGTCGATAGCGAAAATGCACATGGTCGAAGGTCACTCGGCCGGCGAGGGAAGGCAGGCTCGTGCGCCCGGGATTGTGCGCAGGCTCGGGCACCGCATTCAGAATGTCACCCAACCTTCTCACTGAAACCCCGGCCTGCTGAAACTCCTGCCACAGTTGCGCCAAGCGCAAGATAGGGCTCGCGATGCGCCCGGCAATCATGTTGAACGCGACGAGTTCGCCCACCGTGAGCTGTCCTTCAATCACCAGGCGCGCGCCAAGCCAGAGAATCAGCAGAGTCGTGAGCTTCTGCACCAGGCTCGCGCCCTGGCCTGCGAGGTTGCCGAGGTTCAAGGTGCGGAAACTGGCGGCGACTGACGCCGCAAGCAACTCTTCCCAGCGCCGGCCTTGCTGGGGCTCGACCGCGCTTGCCTTAAGGGTTTCGATGCTGGCGACGGTTTCGACCAAGTAGGCCTGGGCCTCGGCCCCACGATTGAACTTCTCTTCCAGTCTGGCCCGGAAGATCGGCCCTGCGAACACTGCGGCGGTGCGGTCAAGGTGATCGCGAGCATTGAAGATCCGGCCGTGATCAAACAGACGTTCAAGCACCTCGACCGACGAGCGCAGGCCACGCCCTTAAGCCTCAGACCCTTCGCCCGCGCGCCGCCGCAACAAGCATTGCCGGGCCTAAAGGAACCAGGCTGACGGCACTGCCTCTTTCTCACGCATGGACGCGAGGCTGGCTTGACCCCGGCTCGGTGGCGCGCGCGCCTGTCGATCCAAACGCACGCGCTCGAGGTCAATCACTCTCCTGGGCGAACGGGCTCGCGCAATTCCGAGCGAAACAGCCGCCGCCCACCGCCGACCGATCTTTCAGGAGCCTTCCATTTTCCCGCACTCGACGCTCGATTCCGCGGGAAGGGGTCGGCAAAGGGCGGTCGTTTTTCCTATACTCCGACCGGATTTCTCGCGTGCCATCAGGGCCGCCAGCGTCCCCAGCGCAGACATCGTCGCAGTGCCGAAATCGACCCACGTCGCCGCCGCGCGCAACGGTTGCTGCGGGGTGCCCGTGAGATAGACCGAGCCGCACATGGCCTGCCCAATGCCATCGAAGCCCTGCTTATGACTCCAAGGACCGCCGGCGCCGAACGCAGTGGTCGTACTCAGGATGACATCCGGTTTGATCGCCTGCAGGCTCGCCAGATCGAGGCCGAGCGATTTCAAGACATCCGGCGGCAGGATCCAGCGGCCCTCTCCGCCTTCGAGGCGCTCGATGCGGATCACATCGGCGCCGAGATCGGCAAGTAGCGCCGCGCAGTACGGGCCCGCAAGATAACGCCCGAAATCGAGCACGCGGATGCCGCTGAGAATCGCGTTTGGGTCAAGGGTGTCAGTCATGCGCCAAGGATTACCTGGACGTGCGCGTCCAGGGCAGTTGTCACCGCACAATCCGGCATGCTACAAATCACCCTGGGTGTCGGCGGCGATTGTTTACCGTTGACAGGCAAGCGCACTGGTCGGGCCGCCGTGCGGGAGTCGCTTTACCCATGTTGACTGCCACAATCGGCGGGCATACCCGCACGCCGCCCGTACTATCCGGCTCGCGCGCACCCCTGTTACCGGCGACACCCCAACAGCGTCCTCCCAGCCCGGAGGAAGCCGTGTGATGCCAGCGCTGACGCTCGCCGAGGCTTTCGGCCGCAATTTCCTCGGCAACTCGCCCCGCTGGTACAAACTCGCGATACTGGCCTTCCTGGTCTTGAATCCATTACTACTCGCTGCAACCGGCCCGTTCGTCGCCGGTTGGTGTTTGATCGCGGAGTTCATCTTCTGCCTGGCAATGGCGTTGAAATGCTATCCGCTGCAGCCGGGAGGCCTGCTCGCGATTGAGGCTGTCTTGCTCGGATTGACCGACGCCGAGACGGTGTATCAGGAAACTCTGAACAACTTTCCGGTGCTTCTGCTGTTGATATTCATGGTCGCCGGCATCTTCTTCATGAAAGAACTGTTGCTGTTCGTATTCACCAAAGGCCTGCTCAAGATTCGCTCAAAAGTGGCCATTTCGCTCGTCTTCTCAGCGCTCGCGGCGCTGTTGTCCGCCTTCCTCGATGCCTTGACGGTGATTGCCGTCGTCATCACGGTCGCCCATGGCTTCTACCTGGTGTTTCACAAAGTCGCCTCCGGACTGCACATCCATCATGACCAGCACGACGAGGGCAACGACGACTCCGTGCAAGCGTTACATCGCGCCGATCTGGAAGCCTTCCGCGGTTTTCTGCGCGATATCGTGATGCATGCAGCAGTCGGCACTGCGCTCGGCGGCGTATGTACCCTGGTCGGCGAACCGCAGAACCTCCTGATCGGGAAAGTAATGGGCTGGAATTTCCAGGAATTTTTCTGGCAGGTCGCGCCCGTTTCGATGCCCGTGCTGGTCGTCGGCTTGCTGACCTGTGCGCTGATCGAACGTCTGCGCTGGTTCGGCTTCGGCACGCCATTGCCGAGCAGCGTGCGTGCGATTCTGGAAGACTACGATACCGACATGAGCGCTCGCCGCACCCGCGATGACCTGGCGCGACTGTGCGTACAGGCCATGGCTGCGCTGTTATTGGTCATCGCGCTGGGCCTGCATATCGCCGAAGTCGGCCTCATCGGTCTCATGATCATCGTGCTGCAGACGGCGTTCAATGGCGTCACCGACGAACATCGTATCGGCCATGCATTCCAGGAGGCGCTACCGTTCACGGCCTTGCTGGTCGTGTTCTTCGGCGTGGTCGCGGTGATCCACGATCAGCACCTGTTCTCACCCGTCATCGAATGGGCGCTGATGTTCGAAGGATCGCAGCAGCTCGCGGCCTTCTATGTGGCGAACGGTGCGCTGTCTATCATCAGCGACAATGTATTCGTGGCGACGGTCTATATCACCGAGGTGCTCAAGGCCTTCGAGAATGGGCGGATCAGCCGTGAACAATTTGATTTGTTGGCGGTCGCGATCAACACCGGCACCAATATTCCGAGTGTGGGTACGCCGAACGGCCAGGCCGCATTCCTGTTCCTGCTGACTTCGGCACTGGCGCCATTGATCCGCTTGTCCTACGGTCGCATGGTCTGGATGGCGCTGCCTTATACCCTCACGATGTCGCTGACTGGACTGGGGGCGGTGTTGTACTGGTTGTGAGGCCGCGGACGGCGCGTTTCAACGCGGCCTGTCGCCCTGCAACGTCACGCGATGCCACAGACACCCTTCTTCCCGTGACACCCTTCTTCCCGCAGGTGTTGGATTTCGCGCTATTTCATGAGGACGAACCCGTGTTGACCGGCGCTCCTTCGGGCGGATCTACGTTCTTCTAATTTTCTGCGAGGAGTTGGAACGATCTGCTCGCAGTGGCCGCTTTCCCGGGTTTGTGGGTCAGCTATCGGGGAATGTCGGTGACTCTTTATGGCCGGCGGTAGGCGCCTACCGCACCGCAGCGTTTCACAGCGAATGGCTAGGTGCACAGGGTGGCACTCCGCGCAGATCGCCACCTGCCGTCCCACCCCAATCTGACCTCGGCCTTGTCCGAATTCTGGCGCTTCAACGACCGAATTCATGGGCGCTTCTTTCTGAACGAACCGTAGCCGAATTTTTGCCCGATCCCTTCTGTGCACAATCCATTTCTGGAATCCACATCACCCAAGGCGCTTGAAAAAAACCCCGGAAATTAAGATAGAGTTCCGCTGCATTTCGAGTGGGCTCGTGCCCTGCCAACCTGCCCTTCCCGGGCGAGGTGGATCGCGAAAGCAAATGCGGCTCAGATGAGCAACCAAGCGGGAACCCAACCCAACCCTCCCGCCGGAGGGTTTTCTGTTTCTGGCGACGAGAAATCCACCAGCAAAGCTTGCCGTCGCGCATATCGACGGCGTGGTAGTCGGCAGCGGCGATTCTCCCGTCGCCGAACACGCCTATCGCGAATTCCAGTTGTATAAGGCGCTGCGTTTGCGCTGATTGCATTCAGTCTGGCAGCGATGGTCGCGACAGCGGATGCAGGCTTTCAAAGGCCCGCGCAGCGCGCAGCACCAGGGCATCGCCGAACATCGGCCCGACCAATTGCAAGCCGATGGGCAGGCCATCGCTCGTTAGTCCACAGGGAATAGTGCAGGCCGGCTGTTGACTGAGATTGAAGGGATAGGAGAACGGCGTCCAGCCGAGCATGGACTGCGGCGTCATGGCCATCTCGCCCGCAGCGCGCGCGGCCAAGGCCGGTACCGCCACGGTCGGTGTCACGATCAGATCATAGTCCTGCATGAACACACGCAGCTGCGAGCCGAGTTGGCCACGTCGCAGGTGCAGGGCTTGCACATCGAGCAATGACAAGCGGCTGCCGAGCTGCGCCTGGGCGACGAAATCCGGATCGGCGACCGCCTGCTGCGCCGCGCTCAATCCATTCCACACCGTCAAGGCGCCGGCGAACCACAGCCCCGCCGTGATCTCGAGGGGATCGGAGAATCCCGGATCGACTGCTTCGACATGGGCGCCGAGCATCTCGAGATCGGCCACCGCCCGCGCACAGGCTGCCGCCACTTCTGCATCGACATTGCGCGCATAGCCAAGGGTCGGTGACCACGCGACGCGCAGACCACGGATGCCGTCTTCAAGACCGATGGTGTAGTCGCGGTTGTCGGGCGGCAGCGCGGTCCAATCACGCGCATCGGGCTGCTTCAAGACATTCATGGCCAGCGCGGCATCGCGCACCGAGAGGCTATGGGGACCGAGATGGGCGACGCTGCCGAAGGGCGACAGCGGAAAGGCCGGCACGCGACCGAAGCTCGGTTTAAAGCCGAAGTTGCCGCAAAATGAGGCCGGGATACGCACGCTGCCGGCGCCGTCGGTGCCAAGCGCCAGCGGCCCCATGCCAGCCGCCACCGCCGCCGCTGCACCGCCCGATGAACCACCGCTGGTCTTGATCGTATTCCAAGGGTTGCGTGTGATGCCGGTCAGCGGTGAATTGGTCTCACCCTTACAGCCGAATTCGGGCGTGGTGGTCTTGCCCAGCAACACTGCGCCGGCCTCACGCAGACGGGCACTCGCTGGCGCGTCGATGTCCCAGGCTTGGGCACTATCGACACTGCGGCTGCCGCGCAAGGTCGGCCAGCCGCGCGTCAGGATCAAATCCTTAATCGAGACCGGCACGCCATCGAGCGCACTGCAGGGCGCACCGACCCGCCAACGCGCTTCACTGGCGCGGGCCGCCGCCAGGGTGTCGTCGGGCGCGAGATGACAGAACGCGCGCAAGGTCGGGTTCCAGCGTTCGACGCGCGCTAACACGGCTTGGGCGGCCTCGACGGGCGAGGAGGCACCGCTGCGATAAAGCGCCACTAGTTCGCTGGCTGTGCAGGCGTAGAGCTGGGTGGCGGTCAACGACATGGCAATGGTCCTGCGCAGGGCTAGGGCGAGGATTCTGGCATCTGCCCGGCGCCGCCGTCGAACGCTGCGTTCAACTGCCGTCGTCGCGCTTGACGACGCCGATGGCGCCGTTGATCTCTAGGATGGCCATACGCACTTCGTTGACCGTCGAACAGCCGGCCTGGCGCAAGGGGAAAGATAATCACCCTATTCGCCGAAATCGAGCCCCGCTGTCGTTGAATGCGAACGCTTCAACCGCAATCAGCGCAAGGGACGGCGGCCGTTTGCCCTGGAATTTCAATGGACGCGGTGTCGGCACCAGGGCGGCCAGCCGGGCTATGAAATCCAACGGCTCAAAACACCACGTCCGTCGTGCCATCCCGGTACGGCGTGCATGGACGTCTACGTTCAGGGCCAGGCACTCTTGCGCGTGTCGGCACGACATCGCGCAAGGTCAGCTCATTTTTCATACTGAGACTCCGCGCCACCGCGAACAGGCCCTGCGAGCCGGGCGCACAGCGTCATGGGCGCCGGTAGCGTGGCTCCTTGAGTCCCGGGATCGGCACGAAACCCGAGATAGATTGGAAACGCTCGATCCACGCACGGACCGCCGGATAAGGCCGCAGGTCGATATCCCCCATCGGTGCCAGTGCAACGTAGGGAAACACCGCAATGTCCGCGATGGTGGGGCGTGCGCACGCCAGCCAGTGCCGATCCTGCAAGTGCAGATCCAGAATCTCAAGTGAGTGCCGCCCCCGCATTTGCGCCGCTTCCAGACTCTCGCCGCGGTAATCGGCCGGCAGACCATTGGCCGGTATGCCGAAGGACAGAAGCGCGCGCGCCGTGAACACCCCGTATTGCACCCAGCTCGCCGCGAAGGCCAGCCACTCCATAATCTGAGCCTGCTCGTCGAGCGCGTCAGACCACCACGGGCGCGGTCCATGCCGGGCCGCGACATAGAGCAGGATGGCGGCGGAGTCGCGCAGTATCAACGCACCATCAGCCAGCGCTGGCACCTCGCCGCGCGGGTTGATGGCGAGGTAGGGTGGTTGATGCTGCTCGTCGCTCATCAGGTCGACGTCGATGCGTTGGTAGTCGACGCCGAGAAAGCTGAAGAGCAGACGGACCTTGTAGCTGTTGCCGGATTCTTCGAAGGAATAGAGCTTCATCGCGGGCCTCCCTGGGACAGGCGAAGAATTAGAACCCAAGTCGACCTGCAGATCGACAACGAAACGTTCGCGTTACGCGACATTCCTGCAACCTGCATTGCAAACAGCGAAATTTCGGTTACCCGAAAACGCGCAGATTAGCGGGCCGGGATGAGCGCTTCCACGAGATACTGGCGACGCTCGAATCTGACGGAAAGGGCGGCTATCCTTCTTTCATGAGGACTTCGGTATACAGTTGGCCTGCCGAAGCTTTGGGAACCCAGGATTCCGTGGCAGCACAGCCCCGAAAAAAACCGAGCGTGTAAGCGATGCCGATTGAGCTACCAGCGCTATTGCAAGCGCTCGGACTCACGTCTAGGAAATGTAACCGCCCTTTTCGGCGAGATCGAGCGTTGCTGTTGTTGAATTCGAACGCCACGGTGACGGCGTATGGCCACCTCTGACCTCGGGATTGCAGTAAACACCGGTGCCAACAGCGCGCGCAGGGCATTTTTTGATGCGAAATTTCGGCTGCTTAAACCGTGGGTACGAGTGACACTGTGCCGGGTGTCAGGCCAGCCTGGCGTCCATGCGTGAGAAAGGGGGGATACCGTCAGCCTGGTTCCTTCAGGCCCGGTAATTCTTGTTGCGGCGGC
>CAMATU010000226.1 GCA_945861225.1 Klebsiella pneumoniae | reverse complement strand
CTACCGCGTCGCACTCGGCCCTCATCAGGGCCGCAAGGCGTTTACCTTGCAGGCGGTACCGGCAGCGACAGACGCCATCGACGGCAAGTTAGCCCGGGCCACCGGCTTCTCGTTACACGCCGGGGTGGCGTGCGAGGCGCACGAACGCGAGAAGCTGGAACGTCTGTGCCGCTATATCACGCGCCCGGCGGTCTCGACCGAGAGATTGTCGTTAACGGCGCAGGGGAATATTCGGTACCGTCTCAAAACACCCTACCGTGACGGCACCACGGATGTCGTGTTTGAGCCGCTCGACAAAATCGCCTGGAGCGATTTTGAACAGCCGCAAGCTGGCCCGCAGGGCGAAGGGCAGGATGCCCGGAGTACTTTATCGCCCGGCTTGCCGCGCTGGTGCCGACGCCACGGATCAACCTCACGCGTGTTGATGCGCGCCTTCCATGGCGCGCCCCCTGCGGGCGCACTCCGTGCGTCCAAATTCACTCCCGGTGAATTTGTCACGGGGTCTTTGCGCCGAACCACCGATTGCGTAAGCAAGTGACGCCGGGCAGGCAAGGCCGGCGCAAGGCTGAGACCGCCAACGAACCCGCGCCCGCGCGCCACGTGTCGATGACATGGGCGCAACGATTGAAACGGGTGTTTAAGATCGATATCGAGGTCTGTGACCACTGCGGGGGCGCGGTCAAGGTGCTCGCGAGCATTGAAGATCCGGCCGTGATCAAACAGACGTTTAAGCACCTCGACCGACGAGCGCAGGCCACGCCCTTAAGCCTCAGACCCTGCGCCCGCGCGCCGCCGCAACACGCATTGCCGGGCCTAAAGGAACCAGGCTGACGGCACTGCCCCTTTCTCACGCATGGACGCGAGGCTGGCTTGACCCTTAGGCCAAGGGGGCGCGCGCGCCTGTCGATCCAAACGCACGCGCTCGAGGTCAATCACTCTCCTGGGCGAACGGGCTCGCACAATTCCGAGCGAAACAGCCGCCGCCCACCGCTGACCGATCTTTCAGGAGCCTTCCATTTCTCCGCACTCGACGCTCGACTCCGCGGGAAGGGGTCGGCAAAGGGCGGTTGTATTTCCTATACGCGCGATGGCGTCGAAGCGGCGCTGGCCACGCGGTGGGGCGTTGCTGCTGGCTGGGGAGTTACCTGACATTAAACGACTGCGCGAGGAGTTTGTGCCGCGCGTACTCGAACTACCGCAGGTAACCGTCGAATTCCCCAACGTCAGTCGCTATGACGCGTTGTTGCCGAGTGCGTACGCACGACCGGCGGTGGCGGCATGACCGTCTCGGCCTACGAGACCGCGCGCAGCGCTTTGATGCTCTATGAGTTACGCCCGCCGACCATCCGACGACTGTGGTCAGAGTTTTCTGAGCGCTCAGACCGGGACTTGATCGACATCGGTCCGTCATCGTTTTAATGCGCGGCGAACCGTGCAAAAAGCTGCGTTGATGAAAATCTGTGTCCTCGGAAACGATCACATGGCCACGCAACTAAGCGCGTTCGTAGACCACTACCAAAACGCGGATCTGAGAATTTTCCTCCGCAGTACTCAGTGCGGCTGAGCTTCGATTTCGGCGAGTGTGTAGCGCTGCGTGATGTGCTGTGGACAATTCCAGTCGAAGGCTTCAACTGAAACGAGTAATCCCCGCTCGATTAGGGCTTTGTAATCTGCAATTGACAGGCGCTGCAGTGTCTGGTGTTCATCCGTGTCCACAACTCGCGCGCGGCCGAAGATTTTGAGGCGCGTGCGGTTGGGGTAGTCCATGAGAAAGAGTGCGACGCGATTATCGGTCTGCAGGTTGCCAATGCTGACATATTGTCGATTGCCGCGGAAATCTGCCAACCCCACCGTTTTCTCGTCGAGAACTCGCAGAAACCCTGTTGGGCCGCCGCGATGTTGAATGTAGGGCCAACCGGTCTCGCTGACAGTTGCCATGTAGAAGCTATCACGCGCGGCGATGAAATCAGCTTCCACCGGACCGAGCACATTGTGGTGCGTGTCGCCCTCTTCCATGCGTGCGTAGCTTCGACGACTTCCATTGAGTTCCTGCATCATCTTCACGTTAGGCGTGAACGCAATTTCCGCGAATTTGTGACCCATAATATTTTCCTTCCCGTTACTACAATCTATAGACCAAGCTCGGTGAGCCCAGGGTGGTTTTGCGGGCGGATCCCAAGCGGCCATCGAAATTTCCGCTCCGGTTGGGAGATCTGAAGATCGTTAATGCTGGCGAAGCGCCGTCGCATCAATCCCTGCAGATCGAATTCCCAATTTTCATTGCCGTACGAGCGAAACCATTGGCCGCTTTCATCGTGCCACTCGTAGGAAAAACGGACGGCGATGCGATCGCCGGTAAAGGCCCAGATTTCCTTGATTAAGCGGTAATCGAGTTCCCGAGCCCATTTGCGGGTGAGGAAGTCGACGATCTGGTCGCGACCTGTGGGGAAGTCCGACCTGTTTCGCCACTGACTGTCTACGGTGTAGGCTTGCGAAACACGCAGTGGATCGCGTGAGTTCCAGGCGTCCTCCGCCATCCGTACCTTCTGGATAGCCATATCGCGGGTGAACGGTGGGAGAGGTGGTTTAGCCGTCATTTCTCTATTCCTCCTGGATTGTTCAAACCTGATTCAGCGATATAAACCGGACCTGCGGAACAGGATGTCTGCAGGTCCGGCCGGCATGAGGTGTGACGCTTTATTTTGCCGCGCTCTGCATTGATAACTTGCGCCCGAGAAACTCCCGGATCAACCCCGCGATCTGACTGCCATTGGTTTCTAGCGCGAAGTGGCCGGCATCCAGCAGATGAATCTCAGCCCCTGTGATATCCCGCTTGTAGGGGCTGGCGCCGTCGACTACGAAAATTTCATCGTTTTTCCCCCACAGCACGAGCGTCGCCGGCTGATGCTTGCGGAAGTATGCCTGCCATGCCGGATAGAGCGGCACGTTGGTGCGGTAGTCATGAAAGAGGTCGAGTTGGATTTCTTGATTGCCTGGACGATCGAGCAGCGCCTGATCCTGCGTCCAAGTGTCAGGGCTGACGAGCGATGGGTCGGGTACGCCATGCGTATATTGCCATTTGGTCGCCTGGAGCGATGTCAGCCAGCGGATCGCCTCGCGGTCCTCGTTGTTACCCGACACCCAGTACTTCTGAATCGGTTCCCAAAATTTATGGAGGCCTTCCCCGTATGCATTTCCATTTTGCACGATCAGCGCAGTGACTCGGTCCGGGTGCTTTGCAGCTAGGCGAAAGCCGATAGGGGCACCATAGTCCATGACATAAAGCGCGTAACCGTTGACGCCAAGTTTCTCGATTAATGCTTCCAGAAGGTTCGCATAGTTATCGAAGGTGTAATTGAATGCCGCGCGATCTGGCATTCCGCTATGGCCGAAGCCGGGATAATCCGGCGCAATCACACGGTAGGTGTCCGCGAGCGCGGGGATTAGGTTCCGGTACATGTGGGACGAAGTTGGAAATCCGTGCAGAAGAATTATCGCCGGTGCGTTCGCCGGCCCCGCTTCTCGATAGGCGACTTCCACACCGTCGATTGTGACCGCCTTGTAATGAATCTGAGCGGTGTCGATAGTTGAATTTTTGGATGTCGGCTCTTTTGCAATCGATGGCACCGGCGCGGTAAGCAGTAGTGCGCTTACCGCGAAAACGGCGAACGTTCCTAGGGTGATATTCGTGACTTTTGAATGAGCCATGACAGTCTCCTTTGAGGTTTGGGGTCGGCGAAAAACGTTAAGGTGAAAGGTGGGTGGCTCGGAGGTCTCGGCCACATTCCCCTATCTGTTACTTCAGATTCCCGAGCTTGCTTGCGGTCTCTGCGGTACTCCAGACATCGCTAGCGACGAAGCGGTAGTTCACAAACGCCGCCTCGTAGCCATCGTATCCAGGGAACTGCGCCGCCGCGGTGGCATCCGCTGCGACTACGACTTGGAAGCCTTGTTCGATTAAGTGGCGCATATGGGATTCAACGCAGAGATTTGCCGACATGCCGGCCAAGATCACCTGACTGATCCCGGCCTTGCGCAGCTGCAAAACAAGATCGTTTGTCTCGGGGCCAAAAACCTTATGCGGACTTGTGACGACTGTTCGGCCATCGTTGATAAATACCTTGTATTGGTCGAGCCAATCAGGCCCCGAACCGGAGAAGCCCTCCACCACAAGTGAGCCCTTGCGGTCGAACATTGCGATGTCGTGCATCAGCGCCTCTAGTGCGCCTTCGAATTTCCATTGATGGTCATGCGGAAAGTAGTAATGCGGGCTGATAAAGACCGGGATCCCAGCCTGCTGCGCAGACTTGAACAATACCCCGATGTTCTCAACCGTGTTGTTCAGCATGACGCTCTTACCGACCGCACTCCAGGCAACACCCGAGGGGCTGAGAAAGTCGTTTTGAGGGTCCGTGACAACCAGCGCTACTTGTCCTTTCATGGGGACCATGCCGGGACGAGGGATCGGCGCGTCAACGCGCGGACCGTCAATGTAGTGGACCGTCGGCGTTGCTTCTTGCGCGCGAAGCGGTGAAAAAAGAGCGGCAGCGAGGCCGATGGCAGTAAGCGCACGCCGCACTTGGGGCGCCGAGTATGGTTTTGAAGCGGCGGTGTCTTGCATAAAGTTTGTACCCTCGGTGAGTTACTAAGGCTGGTTCCAAGAATTAAGAACCCGTGCCCAGGTGTCTGTTTTAATCACAGCGTCGCTTATCGACAAACGATAATTTCTCGCCCAGGCTTAGAGAAACTGAGGCAAATTCATGACTCGACGAATTTATCCGCTTAATACGTTGCGCGCGTTTGAAGCATCGGCGCGCCATCTGAGTTTTGTGACGGCCGCTGAAGAACTGTTTATAACGCCCGCAGCCGTCAGTCAGCAGGTCAAGAAATTAGAGGAATACTTAGGGCTGCCACTTTTTAAGCGTCAATCGCGCGGCCTCGTGCTCTTGGAGTCTGGCCATTTTTTGTCGCTAGAACTACGAGAAGTATTTCTAGGCCTCGATAGGGCGATGGAGAGAGTGATTGCCAATGACGCGTGCGCAAATCTCACAATAAGCGTCGCGCCTACTTTCGCGGCGATGTGGCTTATCCCGCGTCTGCAAAGCTTTTACGCGCTGCATCCTGATTTCGACGTCCGTATCGTAACGGGCCTCGACCTCGTCGATTTTCAACGCGATGACTTTGACGCCGCGATCAGGTTAGGTCACGGAAAGTGGTCTGGTCTGGAAGCGATTAAGTTGTTCGACGAATCCGTTATACCGATGTGCAGCCCGCGCCTGCTTGAAGGACCAAATACAATAAAAGGGCCCGAAGATCTCAAAAAACATATGCTGTTACATAATCACTCCATGGACTACGACCCCAATGCGCCGACGTGGGAGACATGGCTAGAAGCAACTGGCACACACGGCGTGGACGCCTCGCGCGGTACGCATTTCAGCTTGCCCGATCATGCATGGCAGGCGGCGATCGACGGGGCGGGAGTGGTTTTAGGTTGGAGATTCCTATCAATGAAGAATGTCACGGACGGGCGCCTAATCGAACTTTTTGACTTTGCGATTCCCCTCGGCTCCAGCTTCTATCTAGTGTATCCAGAGGCTCAGGCGAACCGCCCCAACATAACGATTCTTCGTGACTGGCTCTTTCACGAGACCCGAGATAATTTGTTTCTTAACCGAGTTTGAAGCAGGCTGCTTTTGAGGTTCCTATTACCGCCCGCAATTCTGAGCACCTGTTTTGACACATTGGTTACGCTACTTTGCGATCTTTCGCGGCTAGTGTGGACACCCCAGTGGATTTGATGCTCAGATACATCGGAAACGGCGCTGCCGGAAACGGCACCAAGTTTATTTTCATTGATTTTTCAAAGAAATAAACCTGGCACAGTTTCCCTCTCCAAGCCTACCGCGACGCTGGCGTCACCCGCATCGTGCTGTGCTCGCAGGGCATGACGGATGCGCTCACCGACGAAGGAGCGGCTATGGAGCGGATGGACAAGAACGCGAATGTCGTGGATCGCACGCGGGTGTTGTAGCGCGATCTTCCCCTCTCCCCTTGCAGGAGAGGGTTAGGGAGAGGGGGGAACGAAATTACATCGGACCAAAGGAACCGCCATGCTCATTTTCACATTTTATTCCTCGACGGCGTGTATGTGACGACGGGCGAGCGGTTGACCTTTCGCCGGCTACCACCGCCAACTGTGGCTGCACTTGAGAAGTTGGTTCACGTTATCAGTAAGCGAGTTGGCCGGGCACTCGCACGCCAAGGACTCCTGGTGCGGGACTTGGAGAATAGCTTTCTGATGGTGGACTCGCCTGACAGATCGGGCTTCGATGATCTATTGGGGCATTCGATTACCTACCGCATTGCACTCGGCGCCCACCATGGCCGGAAGGCTTTTACCCTGCAGCCATTGCCGGCAGCTGGGGAATCCGTCGATGCCAAGTTAGCGCGGGCGGCTGGCTTACTCCGGGCATCCTGCCCTTCGCCCTGCGGGCCAGCCTGCGGCTGTTCAAAATCGCTCCTGGCGATTTTGTCTCGTTACACGCCGGGGTGGCGTGCGAGGCGCACGAACGCGAGAAGCTGGAACGTCTGTGCGGCTACATCACGCGCCCGGCGGTCGCGACTGCGTGATTGTCGTTAACGGCGCAGGGGAATATTCGGTACCGTCTCAAGACACCCTACCGTGATGGCACGACGGACGTCGCACTTGACCCGCTGGAATTGATGGCGCACCTCCCTGTGCGCCACCCTTCGGGCGACCTGCGGTCGTCCAAATCGGCAGTCCTGCCGATTTGTCATGGCTAGGCTGGCCGCGCTGGTGCCGACGCCACGGGTCAACCTCACGCGTGTTGATGCGCGCCTTCCATGGCGCGCCCCCTGCGGACGCACGGAGTCTTTGCGCCGAACCATCGGGGGCAAAAAAAAGTGACGCCGGCCAGACGCGGCCGGCGCAAAGCTGAGACCGCCAACGAACCCGCGCCCGCGCGCCACGTGTCGATGACATGGGTACAACGGTTGAAGCGGGTGTTCAAGATCGATATCGAGACCTGCGAACACTGCGGCGGTGCGGTCAAGGTTATCGCGAACATTGAAGATCCGGCCGTGATCAAACAGACGTTTAAGCACCTCGACCGACGAGCGCAGGCCACGCCCTTAAGCCTCAGACCCTTCGCCCGCGCGCCGCCGC
>CAMATU010000225.1 GCA_945861225.1 Klebsiella pneumoniae | reverse complement strand
AAAAGCGCAGCGCCTTCCGCCGTACGTGGCTCACCAGCGAGTTCATCGCTGTGAGTCTTCGCCACTCATCCATTCCAACAGACGCACGCCCAACTCATGCGGCGGAAGGCGCTGCGCTTTTCCGCCCTACGACGCTGTCCCGGACGAAGGGCGCTTCTCTAGTATTCTCCGTTTAAGCCCCAACCGTCGAATTGCGTACCAACGGCCGCCGTTCCAGGCGCTCGTAAGCCTGCGCCGGGGTGTTCACAATCTCCGTCAGCGCGTCCGCCATACGGCCAGCAGCCACCCGCTCCGCAGTTACCTCGCCGTACACCGTCGAGCGTTGACGCGCCACGCGCCCGGCGCTCTCGATCATCGCCAGCATTTCGAGTGGATGGGTTTCCTGACCATGACTGGCGCCCGCCGCCCGCGTAATGCTTTCATTCATGAGGGTGCCACCGAGATCGTTCACGCCGGCGGACAGACATGCCACCACCCCGGCGTGCCCCATCTTGACCCACGAGGCCTGGATATTGGTGATCAGGGGATTCAAAGCCAACCGCGCCACGGCATGCATCAATACCGCTTCGCGGAAGGTAGGCCCCTTACGCGCGCGGCCTTTGAGGTATAGCGGCGCTTCCATGTGCACGAATGGCAACGGCACGAACTCGGTAAAGCCGCCAGTCGCCGCCTGCTGCGCACGCAGTCCAAGCAGATGGCGCGCCCAATTCTGGTAACGATCAACGTGCCCGTACATGATGGTCGCGGTGGTCTTGAAACCGACTTCATGCGCGGTACGCATCACTTCGAACCATTGTGCGGTGTTGATTTTGTCCGGGCAGATTATCTTCCGCACTTCGTCGTCCAGCACCTCGGCCGCCGTGCCGGGCAGGGTGCCGAGGCCGGCGGCTTTGAGGCGCGTCAGAAATTCGCGCAATGGGATCTTCAGCGTTGCCGCCCCCTGCCACACTTCAAGTGGCGAAAAGGCGTGCACATGCATCGCGGGCTCGGCGGCCTTTACTGCCGCGACAATATCGAGATACGTCTGACCGGTGTACTGCGGATGAATGCCGCCCTGCATGCACACTTCGGTCGCGCCACGCGCCCACGCCTCGTGCACTCTGCGCTGAATTTCTTCGACGTCGAGATCGTACGGCTTGCCGCGCAGATTCTCGGAAAGTTTGCCTTTCGAAAACGCGCAGAACTGGCATTTGAAATAACACACATTGGTGTAGTTGATGTTGCGGTTAACCACATAACTCACCACCTTGCCATGGTGCAATTCGCGTAGTGCGTCCGCCGCCTGGCACACATGCGCAAAATCGTCACCGCGCGCATGGAACAGGCGCACGATTTCCGCTTCATTCAGCGCCTCACCCGCCTGCGCGCGCGACACCGCCTGTGCAACGTCAGGCGACACCCGCTGCGGCAGGTGGCCGATCAGGGCCAGATCCCGCGCACTGGGCGCGCTGTCATCCCCTGGACACCATTCGTCTGTGCGGGGCAGACCTTCGCCATCAATAGCCTGCAGCAGCGGCGTGCGGAAAGCCGGCGCGAGCCAGGTCTCTCCATTCAACGCATAAGGCGGATACACCGTGAGACGTTCCTGCAGCAGCTTACCGGCGGCGGCGGTCGCTGCCGTCAATTCATCAAGGTGCGGCCACGGCGCTTCCGGATTAACATAGTCCGGCGTCAACGGCGACACGCCACCCCAGTCATTGATCCCCGCATCAATCAATTGCGGCAACACGCCCGGGCTCAAATTGGGCGGCGCCTGAATACTCATGTCCGCCCCGAACAGAATTCTCGCGATCGCCAGCGTCCACAGCATTTCTGCCAAATCGGGTTCCGGCGCGTTCACCATCTTGGTGCCCGGCTTGGCCCGGAAATTCTGAATGATGATTTCTTGAATGTGCCCGTGGCGCAGGTGGCTCGCCCGGATCGCGAGCAGTGATTCGATGCGCTCGCGACGCGTCTCACCGATGCCGATCAAAATTCCGGTGGTAAACGGAATACGCGCAACGCCGGCATCTTCCAGGGTTTGCAAGCGCACCGCCGGTACCTTGTCCGGTGAGCCGTGATGCGGCAGGCCTTTTTCGGTGAGCCGCTCAGCCGCGGATTCCAACATGATGCCCATGCTGGGCGCGACGTCACGTAAGGTGGCGAGTTCGGCCGGGGTGAGCGTGCCGGGATTCAAGTGCGGGAAAAGTCCGGTCTCGCGAAATACGGCCTCGGCGGCGACCTTCAAATACTCAAGTGTGGTGGCGTAACCCATCTCAGTTAACGCTGCACGCGCCGTTTGGTAGCGCAACTCAGGTCGCTCGCCCAACGTAAACAGCGCTTCCTTACAGCCCATGGCCGCCCCGTGGCGCGCGACCTCGAGCACTTGCTCGAGCGCAAGATAAGGGCGTTGAACCCGCTTCGGCGCCTGCGCGAAAGTGCAGTAATGGCACACATCGCGACACAGGTGAGTGAGCGGGATGAAGACCTTTCTGGAATAGGTCACCACATTGCGAAATCCCTGATCGCGCAGGGCCGAAGCGGCGGCAGTCAGCACGCACAGATCTGTGACCTCCAGCAAGGTCAGCGCCTCCGCTGGAGTCGGGCGCTGCCCATCCAGCGCGCGCGCGATTATGCTTTGCTGCGTTACCACGCAGACTGCACCTGGTGGCGAGGTAACACGCGCGGTGGAATACCGCAGTCGCAGAGATAAGCCAAGGTTTCCGCTTCGGTATCGTAGGTCATGAGCGCTCGCAAATCGTCCGGGGTATCGATGTCAAAGGCAAGGCCGGGCAAGATCAGTGACTGCACGTTGGCACCCACTGCCTCAGCCGCCAAACAATGGGCTTGGAAGCTTTCGCGACCGAAATGAAACTCCATGAGTTCAGGGGGTGACACCGCCAAGGCATTGGTGCCGAAGCCTTCGCGATCGGCCACGATCGTCATCAATCGGTCGGCCTGATGTTGCTGCACTATCGTATCGATTTCAGCGGCGGTTGCGAGGGGCACATCCCCCGGCAACATGAGCATGCGGGTCTCGCCACGGGTAGCCAGATAATTGCCGGCTTGGGCCACCGCGCGCGATAAGCCACGAGCCTCCTCAACCAACACCTGTGCGCCAAATTCACGTGCGAGCGCGGGCACGGTCTCTTCCTGGCTCACCAGCAGCACACCCGACAGGCGCCGACAACTGCCGAGGGTGGTCAGCAAATCGTGCAACATGATCCGCGCCAGTCGCGCGCGCTCGGTATCAGTGAGCACGGCACTTAGGCGTTGCTTCGCAAACGCAAAAGGTTTGACCGGAATAACGACCCACATGGCGTCAGGTCTGGAACGATGCGAATGCCAGCGGGCGGTTTTTCACAGGGCTTGGTACGCGTTCAGTTGGTGGAGAAAATCGAGTGTCGTGCGGGCCAGCGCTATCTTGTCAGCCAACGTTACCATGACCGATGGGGCGGCGATAGCGGCCAATTCCGACGCCGCGACCGTGTCCACGAGCGCCGCATCCTGGGCGTCGAGAATGAAGCCGTCGAGCAACTCCCGGTAGTGCGACGCCACCGCCAGGGCGGTCTGCGGCACCTGCAGTTCTGCCATCATTTTGGCAGTCGGACCTTTAATCGCGAGCCCGGCGACAATCGGCGAAATCGCGACCACCGGCACCCGCGAGGCGCGCAAGCGTGCGCGCAAGCCAGGCACCGCAAGTATCGGATCGATACTCACATAGGGATTGGATGGACAAATGATGACACCCGCTAAACGGGGATCCTCCAACCAGGCGCTCGCCGCCGGGTTTAACGTGGCGGCAGCAGCCCCCTCGAAGCTAAAGCCGGTGACTGCCGGCGCGCAGCGGTCACGCACGAAGTAATGCTGAAAGGCCAGACTGCCCTCAGCCGTGTGCACTTTGGTGCGTACCGGCGCGTCGCTCATCGGCCAGATTTCATGCGCGATACCGAGCGCCGTGGTTAATTCCCGCGTGACTGCGCTAAGACTTGCGCCGGCGCGCAGGCGCTGGCTGCGCAGCACATGCAGCGCGAGATCGCGATCGCCCAAATTGAACCAGCCTTCACCACCGAATTCGCGCACCGTTGCAATAAAATTCCAGGATTCGCCCCGCCGCCCCCAGCCGGTGTCGGGATTGCTGAGATCTGCCAGCGCGTAGGTGAGCGTGTCAATGTCGGGCGAGATGTGCAGCCCTAAATGCTCGAAGTCATCGCCGGTATTGACCAGAAAGGCGAGCGACTCCGGGCCCACTAGCGCGGCCAGACCGACGCAGAGTTTCGCGCCCCCTACCCCGCCCGTAATGGCGAGATATTTGCCCTTGCCGGGCGCCGTGACACGGGCGCTCACCTGAACATGTCTTCCGCGAGTGGTCGCACCAGATCGCGCGCCGTTTGCGCCGAGTCTTCGTAAGGCAGGCCTTGGATCAACACGGCGGGCGTTTTTTGCACGCTCTCGCCCATCAGCAGACAGGCCGTCGCCGCGAGCGAATCCACCCGATTAATGATCGTGACCTTCAACTCACGGCCGTAGAGATCGGGGGTGCCACGTAGATCATCGAGCACCTTGACCCCCGCGCAACCGAGGGTTCCGCCAATCGTGCCGAGGCGCCAGGCGCGATTCATGCTGTCTGCAATAATGACCCCGAGGCGGCGCCCGGTTGCTGCCTGCATAGCCTGGCGCAGGCGTTGGGCCGAGGCGTCCGGATCGACCGGCAGCAACAGTGCGCATTCGCCGCCCAGGTGTTCGATATTCGATTGATCGATGCCCGCATGTGCGCCCACATTGCCGAGCCGATGCCGCATGATGAGGACACCGGGCTTCTGGCGCATCACCTCCGTCGATTCATCGAGGATGAGTTGCACCAGCCGCGGGTCTTTGTCGGTTTGCTGGGCGAGTTCAATGGCGCGCGAACTCGCTGTGACCGTCGCGAGAGGAATCAAACGGCCCTCCGCCTTGGACACAATTTTTTGCGCGAGTACCAGGATATCGCCATCCTGCAACGTGACCGGCAATCGCGTGAGCCCGGCCAGTAGCAGCACCGCGAGATCGTCCCCCGCCTTCACCATCGGAATATCAGGCACTATGTGAAACTGCAACACAATCCATCCCGTGGGGCGTTAGGTGGGTCGCAGCGTACGCGGTCTGCGCGTGCTTTTGAATCTGGTCAAAGGCTTTTCTGCCTGACTGGCTCAAAAAAAAGGATTGGCCACGGAGAACACGGAGGAAATAGAATTTTCTTTACTCTGTGTTCTCCGTGGCCAATCCAAATTCTTCATACGGCCTCTCTGCTGACTATGCCTAACCCGGCGAGGCAGTTAAACTTCAGCGTCTTAATCACGCGCGCCATTGGCTGTCGGAGCCTTTCGGGCCCACTACATTTGTGACGGAAATTCTGCATGAGTACAGCGCCCTCCCGGCAAGACACCTTTTCCGGCACCAAAGCCGTCGAAGCACATCTGCAATTAGATCTCGCGCGCCTTGAGCCGTATCTCAAGCAGCACGTCGCGGACTACCAAGGCCCTCTCACGCTTAAACGTTTTAAGGGCGGCCAGTCGAATCCTACCTATCAACTGGTCACCCCGGCACGCAGCTATGTGTTACGGCGAAAACCTTCGGGCGTATTGCTGCCCTCAGCGCACGCGGTCGATCGCGAATATCGGGTGATCTCGAGGCTCCACGGCGCAGGCTTTCCGGTGCCGCGGCCATTTGTCCTGTGTACCGATCCGAGCATTCTGGGCACCATGTTCTATGTGATGGAGATGGTAGAAGGCCGTGTGCTGTGGGAAATGACCTTGCCAGGAATACCCACTACTGAACGCGCGGCGCTCTACGAATCGATGGTCAGCACCCTCGCGCAGCTGCAAAAAATTGATTATCACAAGCTCGGGCTCGGCGATTTCGGCAAACCCACCGATTACTTCGCGCGCCAGATTTCACGTTGGGGTAAAACCTATGTCGCCTCTGAAACCGCGCAAATTCCAGACATGGATCGCCTGAATGCCTGGCTGCCGACCCATGTCCCGGCGAATGAAGAGACCACCCTGGTCCACGGCGACTACCGCATGGATAACGTGATCATGCACCCCACGGAATCGCGCGTGGTGGCGGTGCTGGATTGGGAGTTATCGACGTTGGGGCATCCGCTAGGTGACTTCACCTATCACCTGCTGCCGTGGTTACTGCCGACGATGGGCGACAAGGTCAGCAACCTGGGGGGGCTGGATTTGCCGGCGCTCGGGATCCCCACCATGGCGCAATATGTCGCGCGTTACTGTGCGTTGACGGGCCGTAGCGAAATTCCGCACTTTGATTTTTACTCGGCCTAGACCGTGTGGCGCCTGGCCTGTATTTACCAGGGCATCCTCAAACGGGTCGAGGAAGGCACGGCAGCCAGCAGCGATGCCCCGCAGAGTGCAGATTTGGTCCGCGAATTGGCGGCCATTGCCTGGGGTTATGCTGAAAAAGCCGGGGCGAGGTAACCCATGAATATCGACACCTTACGTTTCCCTCATTACGAGATACCGGCCGCCGTCGAGGCCTTGCGCCGTGAAGTACGCGCCTTCCTCACCGAAGAACTCGCTACCTACAAACCGCTTACCCGCAGTTTTAGCTGGGACGGCATCGATCCCGAATTCAGCCGCAAACTGGGCGCGCGCGGTTGGCTCGGCATGACCCTTCCCAAAGCCTACGGCGGACACGAACGCAGCGCACTCGAACGTTATGTGGTGGTCGAGGAAACTCTCGCGGCAGGCGCGCCAGTCGGTTATCACTGGGTGGCTGATCGTCAGAGCGGCCCCATGGTGGTGCGCCTCGGCACTGAAGCACAGAAAAAGCAAATTGTGCCGGAGATCGCGCGCGGCGAGGCCTGCTTCGCGATCGGCATGAGCGAACCGAACTCGGGATCTGATCTCGCCTCGGTGAGAAGTCGCGCGGAAAAGGTTGCCGATGGTTGGCTCTTGAATGGCACCAAGATCTGGACCTCGCACGCGCATCGCGCGAATTACATGATCGCGCTGTTCCGCACCGCTTCATCAGCCGACAGCAAGCACCGCGGCTTGTCGCAGTTTCTGATCGACATGCGGGCCACCAAGGGCATCACGCCGCGACCGATCCGCGATCTCACCGGACGCTCACAGTTCAACGAAGTATCCTTCATCGATGCCCTGCTGCCCGCCGATGCGTTGCTCGGCCGCGAAGGCGAGGGCTGGCAGCAGGTGATGGCCGAACTTGCATTCGAGCGCAGTGGACCGGAGCGCTACCTGTCCTGTTTCGTGTTGTTGACCGAACTCATCAAGGTACTGCAGGGCAAGGCCAGTGCGGCGGCACTCGCCAAAATCGGCGCTGAAGTCGCCTGGACGACAACCTTGCG